>SHYM01000015.1 GCA_009692805.1 Dehalococcoidia bacterium
CCGGAAGAGCAAGACCATGAGGCCGTTATCCCGGGCCGTGAAGCTGGCTCTGGCCGTCTGGGAGTTGGGGCTGAGGCCCAGCTGGCTCAAAGCCACCAGCCAATCGTTGTAGGCGTTGGTTACGGCGCTATCATTCAACTGTCCCACCGCCGTTTGCAGGAGCGCGAGGGCGGCGTCGCTCGCGCTCGTGTTGGCCGCGGTCCAGTAGAGGCCGTAGGCATCGGCGGCCGTCTGGGACTTGAGGCGCGTGTCCGCTGTTCGCTGGCTGGCTTGCAGGCTGTTGACCGTTCCCTGGGTTGAGGTGTTGGAGGACTGCAGGGATCTGACGGAGGCTTGAAGACTGGAGACGTTGCCCTTCGCCGTGCTCACATCGGAGCTGGTAACCGTGACGGTGCCTCTGAGGGCAGTCAGGCTGAGGTTCGTGGTGTCAAGATTGCTTTGGTTGGCGGTCAAACCGCTCTGCAGGCTCCTCGTATCGGTCTTGAGGACTGATGCATCCGCCCTGAGGCCGGCTGCATCAGTCTTGAGGACGGCTGCATCGGCCTGGAGACTGGAGACGCTGGCGCTCACGCTGTCCAAGGCCTTCCCCAGGTTCTCCTGCCCGGAGCTCAGGAGCGCATCCCCCGCCACCCGGTCGGCAGTTTCAGCGGTCAACCTTTCCTTCAGAGCCGCCAGCTCGACGTTAGCGGCAGCCAGGGAGCCGCTCACGCCCAGCAGCATCAGCAAAAGGATGATCACCAGGCCCAAGGTGCCGCCGAGTGCCAGCGGGATAATGAGCCCCTTCCACCGTGAGGTTTTGGACGGCGGTTGCGCTGCGTTCTCTGAGCTTATGACCTTGTTCCCCTTTCACCCACCATGCTTTGAACCGCGTCGAGATATACTTTGACAATTTGCCAAGGCGTTGAGCTACGGATCTTTACCGGGGTTAGGGTCTCGGGAGTGGACTAACGCCCCTAAGAGCAAAAGGGGCTGACATGATGTCAGCCCCTTTTGCTTTGCGCTCGCTCAGTTCGGCAGCCAGCTCGCCAAGGCAGGCCGCGCAGCCTCAGGTCTTCACCACCTGCTTGGCCAACTCGGCGTTCTTGGCGGTATAGCTCTTCCACTTCTCAGGGACCTCGTCCTCCGGGAAGATCGCCTCCACGGGACACTCCGGCACGCAAGCGCCACAATCGATGCATTCCTCAGGGTGGATGGTGAGGATATCGAACTCATCCTTGTCGTAGATGCAGTCCACCGGACAAACGGCGATGCAGCTCTTGTCCTTGACCCCCACGCAGGGCTCGGTAATCACGTATGTCACGGGCCTGCTCCCTCCTTCGCCCGGCGGTTACCCCGGCAGGCGTCTCTGCAAGTCAACCATGGGGCTAACTCGCGTCATGATAGCATATCCCAGCCGCCCGTTGTCAACGGGGGAGCACGGCACCATCTGAGCGGCAACCAAATGTCGCGGGTGCTTGTGAGGCACGGCGCCCTTAGCCTATCATGCGCTAGGTTATCATCCTGGCCAAACCGCGAAGATGGGAGGCCTGCCGTGGAGCCGACGAGCCACTTTGTCGAAGCCAACGGGCTGCGCATCCACTACCTGGAGTGGCCGGGGCAGGGGCCGCCGGCGGTGATGGTCCATCCCACCGGCTTCCTGGGCCGTATCTGGGCGCCCTACGCCGAGCGGCTGGCGCCCCGCTATCGGGTGGTGGCGGTGGACACCCGAGGCCACGGAGACAGCTCCAAACCCGAGTCCGGATATGGCTGGGACCAGCAAGCCGCCGATCTAGTAGCGATCATGGATGCCCTGGGCCTGCGGGCAGCCCTGGGCGTGGGGCACTCCGCCGGCGCCACGGCCATCGCCCTGGCCGCCGCCGCGCGCCCTGAGCTCTTCGCCAAGGCAGTCCTCATCGACCCCATCATCTCGCCCCGTGGGGAGACTCCTGCCCCAGATGTCCAGCCCCCGCGCCCCAACATCGCCGAGGCTACCAAGAAACGCCGGGCAGTCTGGGACAGCCGCCAGCAGATGTACGACTCCTACAGCCCGCGCTTCCCTTTCAAGGACTGGCGCCCCGAGTTCCTCTGGGCCTACATCGACCACGGCTCCCGCGACCTGCCCGCTGGCAAGGTGGAGCTGAAGTGCCCACCCCATCTGGAGGCCCAGATGTATACGCAGAACCCCGGCTTCGATCACTTCCTGTACCTGCGCCGGGTTGCCTGCCCCGTGCTCTTGCTGCGCGGCGCCCTGACGGACCGCTTCCCCCAGGCCGTAGCCCAGCGCATGGAGCGGGAGATGCCCCACTGCCGATGGGTGGACGTGGCGGGCGCCAGCCACTTCGTGCCCATGGAGAGACCGGACGAGGTGACCGCGCTGCTGCTGGGCTTTTTCCAGGACGGCGGCTAAGACCAGGCGCCTCAGGCCTGCTGGCGCGGTCCAAACTGTAAGGAGGGAGCCATGGCAGGTCCCCTGGAAGGTGTCCGAGTCCTAGACCTCACCTGGATCCTCTCCGGCCCCTACTGCACGATGCTCCTGGCCGACCTGGGGGCGGAGGTCGTCAAGATCGAGAAGCCGGGCGTCGGCGACCTTGCCCGGGGCAACGGCCCCCTCCTGGACGGCGAGAGCTCCTATTTCCTGAGCATCAACCGCGGCAAACAGGGCGTGACCCTGGACCTCTCCCGGCCGCGGGGCCGCGAGCTGTTCCTGGCGCTCTGCAAGCACGCCGACGTGGTGATCGAGAACATGGTCCCTGGCGCGGTCAAACGCCTGGGCGTGGACTACGCCGCCGTCCGAGCGGTGAACCCCCGCATCGTGTACGCCTCCATCTCAGGCTTCGGCCAGACCGGCCCCTACGCCCTCCGCCCGGCCTTGGACGTCATCGTCCAGGGCATGGGCGGTATCATGAGCCTCACCGGGGAGCCGGGCGGGCCGCCCATTCGGCCCGGGGCGTCGCTGGGCGACATCAGCGCCGGGCTTTTCGCCGCCGTGGGCATCCTGGCCGCCTTGCACGAGAGGGAGCGCAGCGGGGAGGGACAGCACCTGGACATCGGGATGCTGGACTGCCAGCTGGCAATAGTGGAGAACGCCTTCTCCCGCTACTTCGCCACCGGCCAGGTGCCGGGGCCCCTGGGCACCCGCCACCCTGGCTTCACGCCCTTCCAGGCCTTCCAGACCAGGGATAGCTGGATAGTGGTGGCCATCGTAGGCGGCGAAAGGAACCAGTGGCCGCTCTTCTGCGCCGCCATCGGCCAACTGGGGCTCATCGACGACCCAAGATTCCAGGACGGATACTCTCGCACCCAGCACTATGCCGACCTGGAACCCATACTGAACTCCGCGCTACGCACCCGCGGCAGCGCGGAGTGGCTGCAGACCTTCATGGAGCTGGACATCCCCTGCGGGCCCGTGAACAACATCGCGCAGGTGGCCCAAGACCGGCAAGTGCTAGCCCGGGAGATGATCGTAGAGGTGCCCCACTCCAAGCTGGGTAAGAGCAAACTGGTAGGCACCCCCATCAAGCTCTCGCGGACGCCCGCAGGCCCGGTCCGCGGCGCCCCCACCCTGGGCGAGCACACCGCTGCCGTACTAAGCCAGTGGCTCGGGCTGCGGGACCTCGACCTGCGCAAGCTGGCCGAGCAGGGCGTCGTCCAGCCCCCCGAGGCCACCCAGCCCCCGCCTCCCAACCCGGCGGGCTAGGGGAGGCCACCGACGGCGGCGCGAACGGGGGCCGAGCGCTGGGGCCCATTCCTTGACACCCTTCCCAGGCTTGTGGGATACTCCCGCTGCCCTCCTCGCCCAGAAATATGAGGGAACCCTGGTTTCTGGGAGGCCCGATAACCAGCGATGAACACTACCGAGTTCCTGGCCATCGCCTCGGCCATCTGCCCGGATAAGGAGGCCCTCGTTTTTGAGGGCCAACGTATAACCTACGCCCAGCTCGCCGAGCGGGTCAACCGGCTGACCCATGTGCTCCAAAAGCTCGGCGTCGGCAAGGGCGACCGCGTGGCCTTTCTGAACGTCAACTGCCCCCACGCCACCGAGGCCTACTTCGCCACCGCCAAGGCCGGCGCGATCTACGTGCCGCTGAACTTCCGCGCCCGGGCCGACGAGCTGCAGTACATGATCGACACCGCCGGGGTGAAGGTCCTGTTCGTGGGCGAGCGCTACGTACCCCTGGTCGCGCAGGTGAGGCAGCGGCTCCCCAGCGTGCAGGGGTTCATCTCCATGGAGGGGAAGGGGCCCGGCTGCCAGGAATACGAGGCCCTCCTGGCGGAGAGCAACGCCGAGGACGAGAGCAGCGACATCGCCGACGACGACACCACCATCATCATGTACACCGCGGGGACCACCGGCTTCCCCAAGGGCGTGATGCTCACCCACAACAGCTTTGGGGTCTACATGACCAACAACGTGACCCCCGCCGACCCCGATACGGTGGAGAAGAATATCCTCACCGTCCCCCTCTATCACATCGCCGGCATGCAGGCCCAGCTCGCCGCCATCTACGGCGGCCGCACCATAGTAATGCAGCGCCAGTTCGACGCGGCGGAATGGATGCGGCTGGTGGAGCAGGAGCGGGTGGACAGGGCGATGATGGTCCCCACCATGCTCAAGCAGCTGCTGGAGCACCCGGACTTCAAGCAGCGGGACCTCTCCTCCTTGAAGGTGATCACCTACGGCGCGGCGCCCATGCCCCTGGAGGTGATCAAGCGGGCGGTGAAGGCGTTGCCCCACGCCCGCTTCATCAACGCCTTCGGCCAGACCGAGTCGGCCTCCACCATCACCATGCTGGGTCCCGAAGACCACGTCCTGGAGGGCACCGCGGAGGAGATCGATAAGAAGCTCAGACACCTGTCATCCATCGGCAAGCCCATGGACGACGTGGTCATCCAAATCATGGACGAAGAGGGCAACTTCCTGCCTACGGGCGAGGTGGGGGAAATCGTGGCCATGGGGCCGCGGCTCATGAGCGGCTACTGGAAGGACGCGGAGAAGACGCAAGCCACCATCGTGGACGGCTGGCTCCACACGGGCGACCTGGGCTATACGGACGAGGACGGCTACATCTACCTCGCGGGGCGAGCCAAGGACATGATCAAGCGCGGCGGCGAGATGGTCAGCCCGGAAGAGGTGGAGAACGTTTTGCAGTCCCACCCCGCCATCGACGAGGCCGCCATCATCGGCGTCCCCGACGACACCTGGGGCGAGGTGGTGCGGGCCATCGCCGTCAAGAAGGCCCACAGCAGGGTGACGGCGCAGGAGCTCATCGAGTTCTGCCACCAGCGCCTGGCCAGCTACAAGAAGCCGGAGTCCGTCGTCTTCGTGGACGAGCTGCCCCGCAACCCCATGGGCAAGGTGCTGAAGCGTCTCCTGCGGGAGCAGTACGGCAAGGACTACAAGCTCAAAGCTTGAGGGGGCCCGCAACTCTCGCTCCCGTCGCGGCCCCACCTGCCCTAGCGCCCGAGGGAAGCCCGAATTCGATGGCTGGCTATTCGCAGCGCTCGCTGGTAGAGAAACTCGGAATCAAGCCAGGCTATCGCATCCATATCGCTAACCCACCCGCGGGATATGCCCAGACACTCGGCCCGCTGCCTGCCAGCGTGAGCCAGTCACAGGACCTGCGGGGCCCGCTTGACTTCATCCAGCTCTTCGCCAAGGAGCGTCGGGTGTTGGTGGCCGCGCTGCCAAGCCTAAAGGCCGCCCTGGCCCAGACGGGGATGTTGTGGGTCTCCTGGCCCAAGATGGCCTCTAAGGTCCCCACTGATCTCAGCGAAAACGTGGTGCGAGAGATCGCTCTGAGCCACGGCCTGGTGGACGTGAAGGTCTGCTACGTGGATGAGACGTGGTCTGGGCTTAAGCTGGTCTACCGCCTGAAGGACAGGAAGGGGTAGTACCTCTTAATCCCGCACCCATCCTTCAACCGGCCGGACTTCGTCCGGATTCATGAGCCTTGGCCCTGCCGCAGCCCGACCTTACACCTGCATCCCCAGCGCGCGATAGACCGCCAGGTACTGCTCTACGTTCCCCGGCTGGTACCAGGGCTGGGCGTGGAGCACCCGCCCGTCCGCGCCGATGACGAAGACCGCCCGCCGCGAGCGCTTCCCGTCCTCCCCGACGACCCCATAGAGCCGCGTGACTGACAGGTCGGGGTCGCTGGCGAGGGGGAAGGGGAAGCCCCCTGCCTTCTCCACGAAGCGCCGGTGGGACTCCACGCTGTCGACGCTGATGCCCACCACCTGGGCGCCCAGCTCCCTCAGGTTGGGGTAGTCGTCCTAGAAGGCCGCCAACTCCGTGTTGCAGATGGGCGTATCGTCCTCGACGTAGAAGGCCAGCACCACTGGGCCCTGGGCCAGGAGCTGGCCGAGGGACAGGGGCCCCGCGGTGGAGTCGAGGACAAACTCGGGGGCAGGTTGGCCGGGCTCGAGGGGCATGGGCGTTCTACCTGGAGGGGCTGGCGGGGGGCCCGCCGGCCCCGGGGCCCTGGCGGTCGGGCCGGCCGCCTAGGAGGTCTAGCGGGCCGTGGGGCTGGTGGGGCGCCTCGTGGGACGCCGGGGCCTGCCCGCTCGCCTCCTCCAGCTCGGCGAAGGTATGCACCTCGGGGTAGGTCTCGGCGAGGGCGCGCTGAAGGACGCCGAAATTCTGGCGGCAGAGTTCCGCGATCTGGCCCACGGACTGGGCCTGGCCGTTGAATGCCTCCACGATGGCCTGCTCGAACTCCTTCACGCCGTCCATGGAGTCGTTGAAGGTGCCGATGAACTGCTTGTAGTCCTCCAGGAGGCGGGGGACGGTGTCCTGGTAGGCCTTCAGCAACCCCGCGTGCTGCTTCTCCAGGACTCCCAGCCGCTGCTCCAGGGCCTGCAAGGAAGCGGCGATCCCCTCCAGGGTGGCGGGGCTGCCCACGGTGAGCTTGGGCGCGTTGGCGCTCCTGTCGGCTGCGGGCTGCTCGGGCATGCGGTTTCCCTTTCCGAAGCCTGTTCACTTCAAGACTCTCTCCCTTGAAGGGAGAGGGAGGGGTGAGGGTGAAGTCTTCCCCCTCTTCCCGGCCTTCTCCCTCCCAGGGAGAAGAAACATAAGGCTGCTACCCCGCTGCGGGTTTTAAGATGACTTCTATGACTTGGCCCGAGGAGCGGCGGGCTCCTCATCCAGGGCATCCGCCAGGATCTCGACGATGTCGCGCACCCGGACCTTCTCGGCCACGCCCTTGGAGCGAACGCCTTCCTCCAGCATCTGAACGCAGAAGGGGCAGGCGGTGGCGACGACCTCGGCCTGGGTGGCGATGACATCGTCGGTGCGCAGCCAGTTCACCCGCTGGGTGGGCTCCTCCTCGATGTACATCCTGCCGCCACCGGCGCCGCAGCAGAGCCCCTGATTGCGGCTGCGGCGCATCTCGATCAGTGGCTCCTGGACCACTGCCTGCAGCACCTCGCGCGGCGCCTCGTAGACCCCGTTGTGGCGCCCCAGGTAGCAGGAGTCGTGGAAGGTGACCCACCGCTCGCTCTTACGCCGTGGCTTGACGCGGCCTTCCCTCACCAGGCTGGCGATGAACTGAGAGTGGTGGACGACCTCGCCGCTCCAGCCCAGCTGAGCGTACTCGTTGCGGAAGGTGTTGAAGCAATGAGGGCAGGCGGTGACGATCTTCTTGACCTGGTACTTCTTGAAGAGCTCCACTACCTGCTTCGCCTGCGTCTGGAACAGGTACTCGTTGCCCAGCCGCCGGGCCGGGTCGCCGTTGCAAGTCTCCTCGGCGCCCAGGATGCCGAAACTGATTTTGGCCGCCTTCAATACCTTGGCGAGCGCCTGGGAAATTTTGAGGTTGCGCTCCTCCAGGGCGCCCTGGCAGCCGACCCAGTAGAGCACCTCCACGTGGCCGTCCTCGGAGAGCTCCTTTACCTGGAGGCGCTCCGCCACCTGGGAGCGGGCGTACTGGGTGCCCTTGACGGGATGGCCGCGCTGCTCGATGTTGCGCAACGCCTGCTCCGCCGTGGGGGGCAGCTCCCCGCGCTCCATGACCAGCTGGCGGCGCATCTCCACGATGGTGGGGACGTGCTGGACCGCCACCGGGCACTCCTCCATGCAGGCGCCGCAGGTGGTGCAGGCCCAGAGCTCCTCCGGCGTGATGACGTCGCCGATGAGCTTGTGCCGGGGCTCCCCTCCCGCCAGGTGGACGCTGCGCTCCTCCACCAGATTGTCCTTGATCTTTTCGACGATATCCATGGGTGAGAGGACCTTGCCGGTCAGATGGGCAGGGCAGTTGTCGGTGCAGCGGCCGCAGACGGCGCAGGCATAGCCGTCCAGGAGCTGTTTCCAGGTGAAGTCTTGCACCCGGCTGGCCCCGAAGTGCTCCTGCTCCTCCAGCTTTTCGATGGCCGGCAGCGTCCCCCGAGGCTCTAGGGAGTGGAAGAAGGCGTTGAGGGGCGAGGCGACCATGTGAAGGTGCTTGGAGAAGGGGATATAGACGCCGAAGCTCAGGATGATCAACAGATGGGCCCACCAGAAGAGGCCGTGGAGCATATCGGCCAAGCCGAAGCTGATGCCGGCTGCCTGCCAGCCCTGCGCCAGGTACCAGCTGATGGGTGCCCAGCGCCACGGGACCTCCCCTCCGGCCACCCCCTGCGCGGCGATGTCCATGGACTCATACCCCAGGGTGGTGATCATGAGGCTGGAGATGAACATGAGGATGCGGGCGGCGTCCCAGCTGCGGAGCTTGCTCAGCCGCGGGGGACGCGCCAGCCAGCGCCGGACCGCCGCCCAGGCCAGGGCCAGCAGGATCCAGCCCGCCGCTAGGTCCAGGATAAGGCTGTAGACGTGCTTGCCCGGCGCGCTCAGGATGGTGCTGGAGAAGTCGCGCCAGGCGGAGTCGCCAAAGATGAATACTAGGTAGCTGGCGAAGAAGAGGAGAAAGCCCCAGAAGATGAGGGCGTGGCCCAGTCCGGCGATGTCACGGCGGCCAGTCTTGGGGTCCAGGCGGGCGACGCGCTGGAGCACCTTCTTCTGCCCCAGCACGATGACGGTCATCTGGAGCAGACGCTGCAGCGGCCGGTCGAGCAGCATCGCCCTCAGGCCGTCCTTGCGGCCCAGGAGGACCAGACGGAAGACGCGCTGATAGAGGGCGTAGCCCGACAGGCCAAAGAAGACGGCGGCAGTGACGTAGACCGCCACCGCCAGCGGTATCACGCCGAATAGCTCGCCCGGCGGGGAAAGGACAGAGAGGGCTGGCTGCATCGTGGACCTCCACCTTCGGTCAGCGGAGGCCAGTGTAGCATGCGCGTCCTGGCCGCGGCAAGGCAACTGCCCAGGCCGAGCTTTGACTAAAAGGGCATCCTGCCGGCCCGCCTGCGGCGGGAGGGAATCAAGAGTGGGCCCTCTGCCGGGGAGAGAAGGGGGTGTCCCCCTTCTCTCCCTTTCAAACTGGCCCCCTTCCTGGCCAGGAAGGGGGCCAGGGGGATGGTCGCGGGCATACTCATGGAGAGAGCCTGATCGGGAAAAGTGCGGCCTTTCGTGCAAAGCCGCCAGGCCCAACGAAACAGGCCCCTGCACCCTTGGCAGAGGCCTGTTATTTCTGTGCCTGCTAAACCCGGATTCTCAGATGGCGCACTCGCCTTCACCCCGCTCGACCTGGTAGAGCTTCTGCTGGCCCCAGTCCGTGTAGGCGTCGGGTTCCTGCGCCAGGGGCTTGACGCTGGCGAAGGGCGCTACCAAGACCTTGAGGCGCTCTACTCCAACCCGGTCCACCCAGCTCTCGAAGGCCTCCAGGGTCTGGCGCTCTTTGATATAGGTGCCCAAAACGGTCTTCATGGCCTGGGGAGCGTGCTTAGCTGCTATCTTGCCGACCCGCGCCCCATAGCGAGCCACCTCCTCGCTGAGGATGCCCCCGCCCACGAACATGTCGTAGGCCGGGACCTGGCGCCCATCCACGTGGAAGGAGGCGCCCTGGAAACCCAGACTGCCCAGGTGGTGTTGGCCGCAGCCGTTGGGGCAACCGCTCATCTTGATCCGCAGACTCCTGAGCCCTGGGTCTTCGAGGTCCAACTCGCGCACGGCCTTGGACAAGGCCACGGCTAGGCCACGGGAGGCGGTGACGGCGAGGCTGCAACTATCGGCGCCGGGGCAGGAGACGACGTCGGAGAGGGTCTCGGCGCCAGGCTCGCCCAGGTCCGCGGCCTTGAGGGCTGCATAGAGGTCGGGCAGGAGGGCCTCCGGCACCCAGCGCAGCACCAGGTTCTGCTGGACGGTGATGCGCAGCCGGCCGCCCGCGTACTTGCGGCAGATGGCGGCTAGGTCGTGGAGCTGCTTAGGCTTGGCGTCGCCCAGGGGCAGGGTCACGTAGGCGGCCGCATAGCCGGCCTGCTTCTGGCGCAACTGATTGCTGCGCCGCCAGGTCTCGAACTCGGGCGTGCGGGGCGCGGTGCTGACGCCGCTCCGCGCCTGGGGCGCCTCAAGCTCCTCCTGCGGGACATCGAACAGCGGGTCGAGGTTTTGGGCGCGGATCTCCTGGACCCAGGGCTGCTTCAACTCCTGCTCCACTCGGCGGCGAAACTCCTCGATGCCGATCTTGTCCACCAGGAACTTGATGCGCGCCTTGTTGCGGTTCTTGCGCTCCCCATCGCGGTCGTAGACCCTGAGGACCGCCTCCGAGACCAGCAGATAGTCCTCCACCGGAACGAACTCGTACAGCGTCGGAGCCTTGCGCGGCAGGGTGGATAGGCCACCGCCCACTACCATCTTGAAGCCCCGCTTGCCATCTACCATCCGGGCCAGGAAACCCAGGTCGTGAATGGGGATGAGGCCACGGTCGGCGGGGCTGCCGGAGAAAGCGGTCTTGAACTTGCGCGGGAGGCGTTGGCACACGGGATTGCGGACGAATAGGCGCGCGTAGGCGGCCGTATAGGGCGTGACGTCGAAGACCTCGTCCGGGGCGACGCCGGCCAGGGGGTCGGCGGTGACGTTGCGGACGGTGTTGGCGCAGGCCTCGCGGGTGGTCAGGCCCACGCTACCGAGCAGCCGCATGACCGCCGGGGTGTCGAGGAGCCTTACGAAGTGGTACTGGATGTTCTGGCGGGTGGTGAAGTGGCCGCGGCCCAGCGGAGTGTAGCGCTCGGCAATCTCGCCCAAAACATCCAGTTGGTCCGCGGTGAGGCCGCCGTAAGGGATTTTGACCCGCATCATCTGGTTATCCGGCTGGCGCTGGCCATAGGTGCCGTGCTGGAGCCGGAAGGCGCGAAAGGCGTTGGGGTCCTCGTACTCCCCCGCGAGGTAGGCGTTCATCTCGCGCTCGAAATTGTCGATCTCCCCGGGCAGGTAGGGGATAATCCCCTTGCCTCCCACCTTCTCCGCAAGGGGTGGGATGATGGGGAGGATGTTCGGGTTGCGCTTGCCCGTCGGCGCCGTTTTGGTTTCACACCCGCAAGTTAGGCACATGACCAGCCACCTCTCAGGAAAGTTGACTTTGTTGACCGGATGACTAGACTAACGCACTCACAATACGCGACCAGCCCGCTCCTTGTCAATCAGTCATCACAGGCGTGGCTCTAGCATACCACAACCCCAATCCGCTACACTGGCACCACATTTGCAGGCTGCTTCCCTGGGAGCCTACCCTGCCCCATGCTAGGGGGCCTGCGTGCCTGTGCGCCACGGCGCTGGGAGCCTGCCGGCCCGTGTGTCGCGGGAAGGAGTGCAGAGCCCAGACGTGTCTGGACTCTGCCGGGGTCGAAGTCCCGACCCTCGGGATTTCTCTCCCTTTTATATTCCCCCCTTCCTGGCCAGGAAGGGGGCCAGGGGGATGGTCGATGGCATACCCAGCGGCAAGCCAGGGCGAAGAAAACGAGCCTTGTGTGCAGGGCTAAGGAGCACCCTTGAGCGACGGCGAGCGCAACCCCCTCGACATGGAGAAGCTGGTCTCCCTGTGCAAGCGCCGGGGCTACATCTTCCCCGGCTCCGACCTCTACGGCGGGCTCAACGGCACCTGGGACTACGGCCCCCTCGGCGTCGAGCTCAAGCGCAACATCAAGGATGCCTGGTGGCGCGCCGTGGTCCGGGAGCGCGACGACGTGGTGGGCCTCGACGCCGCGATCCTGATGAACCCCCAGGTGTGGGTGGCCAGCGGCCACGTCTCCGGCTTCACCGACCCCATGGTGGACTGCAAGGCCTGCCAGGGGCGCTTCCGCGCCGACCACATCGAGGACAACCGCTGCCCGGGCTGCGGCGCGGTGGGCCAGTTCACCGAGGTGCGCCGCTTCAACCTGATGTTCAAGACCTTCGTGGGCCCGGTGGAGAGCGAGGCCGCCCAGGTCTACCTGCGGCCCGAGACCGCCCAGGGCATCTTCGTCAACTTCCCCAACGTCCTGGCCGCCACCCGCAAGCGCGTCCCCTTCGGCATCGCCCAGATCGGCAAGGCCTTCCGCAACGAGATCAACCCCCGCAACTTCACCTACCGCTCCCGCGAGTTCGAGCAGATGGAGCTGGAGTTCTTCTGCAAGCCCGGCAGCGACGAGGAGTGGCACCGCCGCTGGCTGGACGAGCGCTTCAACTGGTACTTGAAGCTGGGGCTGCGCAAGGACAGGCTGAGGCTGCGCCAGCATGCCAAGGAGGAGCTGGCCCACTATGCCAAGGACACCTACGACATCGAGTACCTCTTCCCCTGGGGCTGGGGCGAGCTGGAGGGCATCGCCAACCGCGCCGACTTCGATCTGAAACAGCACCAGCAGTTCGCGGGCAAGAGCCTGGAGTACTTCGATGACGACGGCAAGGAGCGCTATATCCCCTACGTCATCGAGCCCTCGGGCGGCGTCGACCGCACCGCTCTGGCCTTCCTGGTGGACGCCTACGCCGAGGATGCGGCGCCCGATGCCAAGGGGAAGGAGGAGCCCCGCGTGGTCCTGCGGCTGCACCCGGCCCTAGCGCCCGTCAAGGTGGCCGTCCTGCCCCTCAGCCGCAACGAGAAGCTACGTCCCCAGGCGCGGGAGGTCTTCGACTTGCTCCGGCGCGCCGGCATTTCCAGCGAGTACGACGACGCCCAGAGCATCGGCCGGCGCTACCGCCGCCAGGACGAGATCGGCACGCCACTGTGCGTCACCATCGATTTCCAGACCGTCGAAGAAGACAAACAGGTCACCATCCGCGACCGCGACAGCATGCAGCAGGTGCGGGTGCCGATAGCGGAGCTGGTGGCGGCGCTGCGGGAGAAGCTGGTGTAGACTAGCCTACCTGCGCGTGAAGTGCCCGGCCCGTGCCGCTTAGGACATTACACAGCCGCGAGGTGGTCCGGCGGTTGGTAGCGGCTGGGTTCCACCAGATCACTTGGGCTGTTCATATGCTGCTGCTGAAGTGAGGAAAACGTTCCCCCGTCCACTCACCGCCTGGTACCAGAAGGTCTGTGACTTTTGGTTCTCCTGCTCGACAGTGAGCACATAGCCCCCGCCCGCGAACTCTTGGTAATTCACTTTGTTTCCGTAGAGATCGAGATTCTGTTTGGCCAAAACCGCGTTAGCGTTGCCAACAGTCCGTGACTTAGGATCCTCGAGCGACGACAGGACTTCGTGCACTTTCGGTGAAACGAGGATGCCAACCAAGACAACAAACAACCGACTCTCGCCAGGCTCGAGTGTAAGCGGAAGATCAACAGACTGCTGGTAGTCCGGGCGGAACATTCCGCCATCAATCCCACTGTAGGAGGTCGAGTCCGGTGAGACACCAGTGGTGATGGAGTATTTTGTGATTGAGAGCTTCTGGTGTCCGGTATTTGAGAGGGCAAGCTGCCAAGGAACTTGCACTACGCGTCCCATTGGCCCGAAATTGTTATCAGTGATGCGAAATGGGCCGCCTGTGTAGGGATTCAAGCGAACGGCCAGTTCTTCGTTCTACAAGACTTGGAACTGACGTCGTTGTTCCATGTAAGGGACGGCAGTCGCGGCAATGGCAATAAGAAGAGAGACAATCGCGATGCCGCGGGCAAATTTGTCAGTCGATGTTTCATCACTCATGGCAGGTGCCTCTCAGACAATCTGAGCCAAAACCTCACGCCTATTCTAGCCCTTCCCCTTGCCCCCCCGCCCGCTCGCGCACCTGCTTGAGGAGCGCGACGTTCTGGGCGTCGGGGCCCTGCTTCTCGAAGCCCGGCACCTCCAGCAGGAACGGCAGCTCCTTGAACGCGGTGTGCGCCATGATGTTGGCGAAGCCCTCCGTCCCGATGTGGCCCGCGCCGATGTTTTCGTGGCGGTCCAGGCCGCCGCCGAAGGGGCACTTGGAGTCGTTGGCGTGGACGGCCACCAGGTGCTCCAGCCCAATCTCCCGCTCGAACTCCTCCATGGCCCGCGCCAGGCCATCCCGGTCGGCCAGGTTGTAGTAGCCCGAGGCGAAGCTGTGCTGGGTGTCCAGGCACACCTTCACCCGGGGGCTGCCCACCGCCTGCATGATGCGCCCGATATCGGCGAAGCGGGAGCCGATGCTATCGCCCATGCCGGCGCAGTTCTCGATGCAGAGCTGGGGCCTGCCTGGGCTATCCGCCAGGGCCGTCTGCATGGCCTGGGCGATCTGGCCCAGCTTGCCTTCCAGGCCCACGCCGCGGTGGCTGCCAATGTGGAAGATAACGCCCTGAGCGCCGATCTCGCCGGCCAGCGCCAGGTCGGCGGACAGGGCGGCGATGCCCTTTTTGAGGTTCTCCTCGTTCTCCGTTGCCAGGTTGATGAGGTAGATGGCGTGGATGAAGACGGGGGCGATGCCCCAGTCGCGGGACTTCTGGATGAAGAGCGCCTTCTTCTCCGGCGTATGGTTGGTGCGCCGCCAGCTCTGAGGGGAGGCGCCGAAGATCTGGATTGCCTCGGCCCCGATCTCGTGGGCCCGGTCCAGGGCCAGGTCCAGCCCCCCTGAGGAAGAAACGTGGGCTCCGATGCGCATCGCCGACCTCCCGGCCAGCCCCTGGGGCGCTGGCGCCACCAATTATGGTGGGGCTCAAGGCGCAGCCGCGCTGGATGGTGGCCTGAGTCCCGTTTAGCCCTGAGCCCGGTCCACTTCGTCGGGGAAGCGCACCCGCTCCTCGAAGTCCCGGAAGGCCAGGCGCAGGGCCGCCAGGTCCAGCGCCGGCAGCTTCAAGAAGGTGGAGCGCCGCCCAATCTCGCCCGGTGCGTGGGCGTCGGAGTCCTGCACGCAGGGATACTGCTTGGTGTAATGGGGCATCGCCCCCCGCCTCCAGGCGCCCTTGTTGGATGGGACGGTTATCTCCAGGGCCGCCAGGTAGGGCGAGGCGTGGATGCGCTTCTTGTCGGCGATGGACTCGTAGGAGGCGGTGAAGCCCCTGGGCTGGCGGTCGATGTGGGCGGCGATGGCTAGGCCGCCGCGCTCCGTCACCATGCGCGCCACCTCGTCCAGCCAGACCTTGCTCTCCTCATAGCCCTGCCCCTCCTTGGCCTCGTCGAACCCCAGGGCCCGCACCAGTCCAGTGATGAGGGCGGCCGGCGTCTCCCGCTCGAAGATGGCCAGCAGGTGGCCGCCGTGGGTAGTGATCTCGGTCCCGGGGAAGACCACCAGCCCCCGGCGTGCCGCCGCTTCCCTGATAGCGTCAATGCCTCTAGCGGAGTTGTGGTCGGTAAGGGCGATGGCGTCCAGGCCGGCCGCCAGCGCCGCCTCCACGATGTCCTCGGGCTGAGTGTGCAGGTTGGCCTCGGGGCGCATGTTGTCCTCATAGCAGGCGGAAACGGGGCTGTGGACGTGGAAATCCACCTGCTTGAAAGAAGAGAGCGCCATCTTGGGATCCGCCTCCGCTTAGGCCAGGCTCTTGGAAAGGCTTGCCATGACCTGGAGGATTATCATCGCCACCATGGGGGAGAGGTCGAACATCGCGAAGCGCGGCAGGATGCGTCGCAGCGGGTAGAGCAGCGGCTCCGTCGCCCCCACCAGGAAGACCACGATAGGATTATCGGGGCGCATGGGGAACCAGGATACCAGGGCCCGCCCCAGGACTACGAAGAAGAGGACGTTGAAGAGATAGCCCAGGAACAGATAGATACTGCTCATGCCGTCGCTCAACCCTCCGTCGCCGAGCCCAGGGCCTTGGCCTTGTTGTGGGCGGCGATGACGGCGCGGGTGACCGCGGCGCGTAGCCCCGCGGCCTCCAGCTCCAGCAGCCCCTCCACGGTGGTGCCGCCCGGAGAAGTGACCATGTTTTTGAGCTCCGCCGGGTGCTTGCCGGAGAGCTGGGCGAAGGCGGCCGAGCCCCGCACAGTCTGCAGGACCAACTGCTGCGCCATGTCCCGCGGGAAGCCGATGTGCACCGCGGCGTCGATGAGGGCCTCGATGAAGAGATAGACGTAGGCCGGGCCGCTGGAACTCACGGCGGTGGCCATGTCTATGTAGGCCTCGTCGGGCACATAGACCTCCGCCCCTAGGCAACGCAGCACCTCACGGGCCGCTTCGCGATGGGGGCCGGAGACCTGCTCCGAGGCGGTCCAGACGGTGATGCCCTCCCCGACCTGGCCCGGCGTATTGGGGATCGCCCGCACTACCTGCTGATGGCCCAGCCCCCGCGTAAGGGTGGACAGCCTGGCGCCGGCCACGATGGAGAGGACCATCTGCTGCTCCCGGACGCGACCGCGCAGCTCCGCCAGCACCTCCCGCAGATTCTGGGGCTTGATCGCGAGGACGACGATATCGCCAGCGTCCACGGCCGCCCGGTTATCGGTGAGGCCGTGGACGCCGAAGCGCTCGGCAAGCAGTTGTGCCCGCTCCGGACGCGCATCGGCCGCCCATAGAGTCTTAGGGGTCGCCACCTGCTTGGCCAGGAGGCCGCCGATCATGGCCTCTCCCATGACCCCACCGCCAATGAACGCTATCTTCACCCTCGCCACTCCTGCGGGAACCGCAAACTGGCCTCGATGTTCATCCCCTCCCACCCTTCATGATCTTCGCCCTGCTCCCTTTGCCCCAGGCGGATCTTCACCAACCTCACCACGGGGCTGTCCTGACCCGCTGCCCGGTGTGTGTCAGGCTGGCCGCGCCCCGAAGATGGCACGGCCGATGCGCACGTGGGTGGCCCCCTCTTCGATGGCTACCTCAAAGTCGTCGGTCATGCCCATGGAAAGACCTGCCAGGCCCAGATCGTCCCGCAGCTCCCGCAGCCGTCGGAACACCGGGCGGACCGCCTCCGGGTCGGCGGCCAGGGGCGCCACCGTCATCAGGCCCAGGACCGGGATATGGGCTAGCCCCTGCACTGCTTTCCAGAGAGAGCGCGCGTCCTCGGGCGCCACCCCGCTCTTGTTCGCCTCGCCGGCTACGTTCACCTCCAGAAAAACGGGGAGCGTCCCCTGGGCATAGCGACTCAGCGCCTCGGCGTTGCGGACGGAGTCTACGGAGTGGATTATAGCAAAGAGCCCGGCCGCCGCGCGGGCCTTGTTGGTCTGCAGGTGGCCTATCAGGTGCCAGACCGGCGTAGCCCCCAGGGCGGACACCTGGGGCGCCTTCTCCTGGGCCTCCTGCACGCGGTTCTCGCCGAAGTGACGCAGCCCGGCGCGATAGGCCTCGGCGATGGCCGCGGGAGGGAAGGTCTTGGACACAGCCACCAGGGTGACACCCCTGGGGTCGCGCGCCGCCCGCGCGCAGGCGGCAGCGATGCGCCCCTGGATAGAGGCGACCCGCTCGGCGATGGAGATGCCAGCGACCATGGGTTGCAACACCCTTGCGCAGAAATCGCATCTTGCCGGAACCGAGGGAGTTCAGAATGGTCCTCCCCGGAGTTTACCCTGAGCCCGCCGCAGGCGGGTCGAAGGGCCGGGGGCCAAAGGGGGTGTCCCCCTTTCTCTCCCTTTTATATTACCCCCTTCCTGGCCAGGAAGGGGGTCAGGGGGATGGTCGCAGGCATACTCAGGGAGAGCCAGATCGAAGAAACGAGATTTCTTGCGCAAGGCTGGTTGCAGCACCTAAAACCGCTTGGGAGCTAGCAGGCGCGAGCGCCGCTACCCCCACCGAGTGCCAGCCTAGACCAGGGTGGGCTCCCGCTGGCGCAGGACTATGGGCCCGCGGACATCGTCGGTGCAGACCCCGCACAGGCGGCAGGTGTTGCTGAAATCCGGGGGACAGCCTGTGGTATGGCGAGCGCTCTCGGTGCGGCGGAGCTCCAGCTCGAAGAACTTGCGGCTCATCCCCCAGTCCAGGTACTGCCAGGGCAGCGGCCCGCTGGGGTCCCAGTCCTTGTGGACGTAGTGGTCAATGGAAAGATCGCACTCCGCCATGGCGCGCCGCCAAGAGGACAGCTTGAGGTTGTCCATGCGCTCCAACACGGCGCTGAGGCGACGGTCGCCGCGGGAGAGGCAGGCGTCGATCTCCGCCCAGCCGGCGCTTTCCCCCCGCACCTCCACGCCCAGGGGGTGCAGGCCTGCCTTGAGCCGGGCCAGCCGGGCGTCGACGACATTCACCGGGGCCATGCCCAGCCACTGCCAGGGCGTACCAGCCTTGGGTACGAAGGGCGAGACGCTGGCTACTATGCGGGTGCCGGCCTTATGCCTATCCACGACCGCCTTGCTCTCTTTCAGCAGCGCGATCATGGCGTCCACGTCCTCATCGGTCTCCGTGGGGAGGCCGGCCATGAAGTAGAACTTGAGCTGAGGCACCTTGCGGCGCGCCACCTTCTCCACCGCAGCCAGGACCTGCTCCTGCGAGACGCCCTTATTCACCACCTCGCGCAGCCGCTGGGAGCCGGCCTCTGGGGCCATGGTGACGTTCTTGGTGCCGCTGGCGGCCAGGGCATCCAGCACCTGGTCGGAGAGGTTGTCCACCCGCAGGGAGCTGACGCTGATCTCGGCGCCCCTCTCATATAGGCCCAGCACCAGGGGCTCCAGGTCCGGCAGGTCGGACACCGCCGGGGAGGTCAGGCCGATGCGCCGCGTCAGCCGCAGCCCCTCTTCGGCCTGGGCCAGCAGGCTGTCCAGGTGGCGCACCCGGGCGGGCCGGAAGACGTAGCCGGCCAGGCAGAAGCGACAGCCCCGCCCGCAGCCACGCGAGACCTCGACCAGGTACATGTTGGCCAGCTCCGTGTCTGGTGTGAGGATGACGGTGTGGGCGGAGGTGGCATCCAGGTCCCGCGCCCATTGGCGGCGGGCCTGGGCGGGGTTAGCGCCTCGCCCCGTCAGGGCTGGTAGGTAAACTCCCTGGACGCCCGCGAGATAGCGCAGCGCCGCCGCCCGGCCATCCGTCGCGGCGATGGCGATAGCCTCGGCCAGCGCCGGCACCACCGGCTCGGCTTCGGAGGTGACCACGACGTCGAAGAAGGGGGCGATGGGCTCTGGGTTGGTGATGCAGCAGGCGCCCCCGGCGATGGTCAGGGGGTAGCTGTCATCCCGCTGGGCCGCGTAGAGGGGCAGACCACTGGCGCGCAGGAACTGCACGATATGGAAGTAGTCCAGCTCAAAGGAGACCGAGAAGGCCAGGCAGGCGAAGTCGGCGGGGGGCCGCTGGGACTCGATAGAGACAGGCGGCGGATCGCCCGCCCCGCTGACGCCGCGCCCCTCCACGAAGAAACGCTCCGCCACCAGGTTGTCGTACTCGTTGAAGAGCCGGTAGACGGTCTGAAATCCCAGGGAAGACATGCCGACAAAATAGGTATTCGGATACACCAAGGCGATGGGGATGCGGCCGCCCCAGTCCTTACGGGTAGCGCCCCGCTCCTTAGCTAGCTTCTGGCGCGCCTGCTCGATGACACTCCATTTCATGACGAGCCCATTATATCAGTAACAAGGCCCAGGGCTTACAGGGATCACCTGCAAGGAACAGAGGGAGTGCAGAGGGATCATCGTCGGAGTTTACCCTAAGCGTAGCGAAGGGCCAGAGGTCGACGGGAGTGCCAGCGCTAGCGCGTGCTAGAATGGGCTATGGCCAGCTCGCCAGGAGGATGCCGTGCCCCACGACGTAATGTGGACCCCCTGGCGCATGGAGTTTATCGCGGGGCCAAAGATGTCCGGCTGCTTCCTGTGCGAAAAGGCCCGCAGCCCCCAGGTGCAGGACCCGGCTAACCTGGTCCTGCACCGCGGCCAGCGGGCCTACGTCCTCTTGAACCTATACCCTTACACCAACGGGCATCTGCTCATCGCCCCCTACCAGCACGTGGGCGAGTTGGAGGAGCTAGACCCCGAGACGGCCGGGGAGATGATGCGCCTAACCCAGCGCAGCGTGACCGTCCTCAAGCAGGGCTCTCACCCCGGAGGCTTCAATATCGGCCTCAACCTGGGCCTGGCGGGAGGGGCGGGGGTGCCTGACCACATCCACATCCACGTGGTGCCCCGTTGGGCCGGGGATGTGAACTTCATGGCCACCTTGGGCGACACCCGTCTGATCCCGGAGAGCCTGGACCAGACCTTCGCCAGGCTGCTGCCCCACTTCCACCCTCCCCACTAAGTCGGCTCATGGCCTTGGATGGCTTTGCCCAAAAAGTCTCCACGGGCTCACTGCCACTGTGAAGCAAGGGCTCGTCCTTCGACAGGCTCAGGATGAGCGGATACAGACCTGACGCGCGTGATTTCCCCGCTCATGGTGAGCTTGTCGAACCATGAGCCTCCCATGCGACTTCTTCACCCGCTCTGAGCGAAGCGAAGGGTCCCCTACCCTGTTACGATGGATTCTTCGCTCCGCTCAGAACGACTTCCTGTGCGAAGCCCCATCAGAGATTCAGAGCGGCCGGTAGGCTGCGCGAGCATGGGCGCCCTTACTTTTTTTGCCCCGCGGCCTTATGCAGCCGCTGCATGAGGCGGGACTTGCGGCGCGCGGCATTGTTGCGCGGGAGGACGCCTTTAGCCTCCGCCCTGTCGATGGCGATAATCGCTTTGTTGACGGCGGCCTCTGCCGCCGCCAAGTCTTCTCCCTCGATCAGGACGACGGCACGTGCGACGGCGTGTTTGGCCACGGTGCGGCGAGGCACATTCATGGCCCGCCGGCGGATGCTTTGTCCCAGGCGTTTCAGGCCACTGGATACCTTTTTCTTAGGGGCTGCTTCTGGCGCCGACTGGCCTGCTGGCTGTTGGACCACAACTCACCTCCTATTTATCCCGGAAACCTCGGGGCGGCCCGCAGCGCGGCGCCCCGCCTCGGGATCGCGACCCACGCTGGTTACACCCCGCACGCCCTCCAGTTTAGCGTATAGGCGACTGAGCTGGGCGATGCCCGTAGTCTGGAGGGTGATGAAGATAGAGATCGTGGCGTCCGAATGTTCTTCCATGGTTACGGCTGAAATGTTGACTTTCTCCTGGGAGACCACCGTGGTGACGTCTCTAAGCAGCCCCACCCGGTCCCAGGCCTCTACGCGCAGGGCCACGGGGAACAGCTCATGGGTCTGGCCCCAGTCCACTTTCACCAGCCGCTCCTTTTCATCGGTGTGGTGGACGTTGGGGCAGCTGAGCACGTGCACGGTGACCCCCTTGCTGCGGGTGACGAAGCCCACGATGTCGTCCCCAGGCACCGGGTTGCAGCACGGCGCCAGGTTGGTCAAGAGGTCGCCCACGCCCAGGACCCGCAGGCCGCCGCTGGGCGTCTTACCCACGGGGGCCGACTCTGGGAAAAGAGGCTGGGAGGGCGCGACCGCCAGCTTGGCCGCCACCTGAGCTACGCCGATAGAGCCAGAGCCCAAAGCCACCAGGAAGTCGTCAACTTCCTGGTGGTGGAACAGCTTGGCGAGGTCCGCCAAGGACGGCGCGTCCCCTCCCAGCCGGCGCAGCTCCTTCTCCAGGAGCTCCCGCCCTCGCTGCAGGCTCTCGGCGCGCTCCTGCTTCTTGAACCACTGGCGAATCTTCTGGCGAGCGCTGGAGGTCTTGACGTAGCCCAGGTGGGGGTTCAGCCAGTCCAGGCTGGGGCCGCGTTCCTTCTTGGCCGCGATGATCTCGACGGTGTCGCCGTTCTCCAGATCATAGTCCAGCGACACCAGGCGGCCGTTCACCTTGGCCCCGATGCACCGCTGGCCCAGCTCGGTGTGGATGCGGTAGGCAAAATCGACCGGGGTTGCCCCCGCGGGCAGCTCCTTGACCTCCCCCTTGGGAGTGAAGACAAACACCTGGTCGGGCAGGATATCGGTCCTGATCGACTCCAAGAATTCGTCCGTGGCCCCGGCCTGCTGATGCGACTCCATGATCTCCCGGAGCCAGGCCATCCGGCCGTCGAATTGAACGTCCTTTTCAGCGCCCTCTTTGTAGCGCCAGTGAGCGGCTATGCCATACTCCGCCACCCTGTGCATATCCCAGGTCCTGATCTGTATCTCCAGGGGGTTTCCACCCAACATGACGGTGGTGTGGAGGGACTGGTACATGTTCTCTTTGGGGTTGGCGATATAGTCGTCGAACTGACCGGGAACGGGGCGCCAGAGGCTGTGGATGAGGCCCAGGGCCTGATAGCAGTCAGGGACGGCGTTCACTATGACCCGTACCGCCAGGAGGTCGTAGATCTCGCTGAACTCCCTGCCCAGGGCGGCATACTTCTCTATTTTTTGATGGATGCTGTAGAGGTGCTTGGGCCGCCCCACCACGTCGGCCACGACACCTGCCTTGGCCAGCTCATCCTTGACCCGCTGCGCCACCTGGGAGACGTATTGCTCCCGGGCCTGGCGCTTGGTGGCCAACAGCTTGGCCACCCGCTCGTAACCGGCGGTGTCCAGCACCCGGAAGGCCAGGTCCTCCAACTGCCAGCACAGCTCCCACATCCCCAGGCGATGGGCCAGGGGCGCGTACAGCTCCATGGTCTCCAAGGCCATCGCCCGCCGCCGGCCAGGAGGCAGGGCGTCTACGGTCATCATATTGTGGAGCCGGTCGGCTAGCTTGATGAGGATGACCCGCACATCCTGGGCCATCGCCACCAGCATCTTGCGCAGGCTCTCCGCCTGGCCCCCGTCGTCCGCAGGCTCCCCCTCGCGGGGGCTGGGAAGGCTGACCTTCCCCAGCTTGGTGACCCCGTCCACGAGGCTCGCCACCTCGGCGCCGAACCGCTTCCGCATATCCGCCGGCGTAACGCCGCAGTCCTCGACCACATCGTGAAGGAGGGCGGCGGCCAGGGTGGCGGCGTCCAGGCGCAGGTCCGCCAGGACGAGGGCCGTTTTGAGAGGATGCTCCAAGAAGGGCTCGCCGCTGAGCCGGAGCTGGCCCGCATGGGCCTCCATGGCGAAGCGATGGGCCTTCTCCACCAACGGGAGCTTGTCCGGGGGCAGATACTCCCGGGCCTTGGCCAGCAGCTCTTCGGAGGTGGTAGTGGGTGTTGTCATAAGTTTTCGCGCGCTCAGGATGCTTTAAGTATAAGGTGTAGCCGCTTTATGTTGCAACGTCGCCAGCGTGGTTCGACAGGCTCACCACGAGCGGGACACAAATTGTCATTGCGAGAAGCCGCAGGCGACGAAGCAATCTAGCGGGAGAGCGGA
>SHYM01000016.1 GCA_009692805.1 Dehalococcoidia bacterium
GGTGGGACCTAGACTTGGCAGCTGTGAGTATCACGCAAGCGCTCATACTGGCTGGTGGCGAGGGGACGCGGCTGCGGCCCCTGACGCATAATATCCCCAAGCCCCTGGTGCCGGTGTTGAACCGGCCTTTCCTGGAATACACCCTCGCCCACCTCCGGCGCCACGGTGTCACCGAGGTGGTCCTGGCACTGGGCCACCTGGCCGACCAGATCAGGGCCCACTTCGGCGATGGCACCGGCTTCGGAGTGCGTATCGCCTATTCCCTAGAGCCTTCGCCCCTGGGGACGGCGGGGGCGGTGAAGCAGGCGCAGGGGCTCTTGGGGGAGCGCTTCTTCGTGTTCAATGGCGACGTTTATATGGACCTGGACCTGACCGCGATGGCCGCCGCCCATGGGGGGAGCGAGGCCCTGGCCAGCATTGCCCTCACCACGGTGAAGGACCCCTCCCGCTACGGGGTGGTGGAGACGGCTCGCACCGGGAGGGTGCGGCGCTTCCTGGAGAAGCCGGCGCCCGGCATGACCAGGGCCCGCACCATCAACGCCGGTTGCTACATCCTGGAGCGAGAGGCCCTGGATAGCGTTCCGGCGGGGCAGCGCTTCATGTTCGAAAGAGACCTCTTCCCCTTGCTGTTGGCCCAGGGCCGGACCATCCATGGTTACCGCGCGCGCGGCTACTGGGTGGACATGGGGACGCCAGAGGGTTATCTTGAGCTTCACCACACCCTGCTCAAGGGCGGGGCGCCAGACCCGCCGCCGCCGGGGTCGCTTCAAGGGCGCAATATCTGGCTCGGCGAGGGCTGCCGCATCCACGCCACTACGCGACTGCGGGGCCCCCTGGTGATCGGGGCCAACTGCACCCTTGGCCCGCGCGCCTTCCTGAAGGGCCCCGTGGCTCTGGGGGAGGGCTGCACCGTGGGGGAGGGGGCCATCATCCAGGGCTCGGTGCTCTGGGGCCATGTAGAGATCGGCTCTGGGGTGAAGCTGCACCGCTGTCTGGTGGGAAGCCATAGCGCCATCGGCGATGGCGTAAGCCTGCCAGCGGGCCAAGTCCTGGCGGGCAACCAGGTGATCGCGCCGAGCTAGTGTCCCGAGCCAGAGATTCGCTGGATACGGAGTGCAGGGGCAGAGCCCCTGCCGGGGGCCTGGGGGTGTCCCCCCCTGATTCTTATCCCTCCCCCTCTCCTTGAAGGAGAGGGGGCCAGGGGGTGAGGGCTCAGGTCTTACAATGGCAGGAACTGAAGGCTGTTATCAGGTTTAGTCCGCGGATTAACAACTCAGGACACTAGGCGAGCCCCGGGCGGCGAGCCCTAAGCGCCCGCCGGGGGCCCTATTTACCAGGACACGGGCCAGCAGGGGAGCTGATGCCAGCAGGGGAGTCGATGAAGGTAGCGCCCATCGTGTTCGGCACCGACGGCTGGCGGGCGCTCATCGCCGATGAATTCACCTCCGCCAACGTGAGGGCCTGCGCGGGCGGTGTGGCGTACTTGGTGAAGAAGGGTCCCAACCCCGAACGCGGGGTGGTAATCGGGTACGACACGCGCTTCGGCTCCGAGGACTTCGCGGCCGCCGCGGCGGAGGTCCTGACGGGCGCCGGCCTGCCGGCGTCTCTCTGCGACCGGGCCGCCTCCACGCCCGCGGTGGCCTTCGCGGTGGTCGCCCAGGGCGCCGCCTCGGGCATCGTTATCACCTCCAGCCACAACCCCTGGAACTGGAACGGTTTCAAGTACAAGCCGGACTACGGCGGGAGCGCCAGCGAGGCGCTTTCGCGGGAACTGGAGGCGGCCGCCAACATCGCCCGCGGGCGCGACTTGCGCTGCCTGTCCCTGGAAGAGGCGCGCCACGACGGGCTGCTGCGCACCTTCGACCCCAGGGAGCAGTACTTCCGCCAGCTTGCCAGCTTGGTCGACCTGGAGCGGCTGCGTGGGGCCGGATTGCGGGTGGCGGTGGACTCCATGCACGGCTCCGCGGCGCGCTACCTGGCGGAACTCCTGCGCGGGGGACGGACGCTGGTGCACGAGCTCCACAGCAGGCGCGATCCGCTCTTCCGCGGGGTCGGCGGGCGTCCGGAGCCCATCGAGGCCCACCTGGGGGCCCTGCAGAGGGCGGTACGCGGAGGCCGGTACGATGTGGGGGTGGCCACCGACGGCGACGGCGACCGCCTGGGCATCCTGGACGAAAAGGGCCGCTTCGTGACCCAGCTCCAGGTCTACGCGCTCCTGGCTCTCTATATGTTGGAGGCGAAGGGTGAACGGGGGCCTCTGGTGAAGGCGCTGACGGCGACGGCCATGGCCGAGAAGCTGGGCCGTCTCTACGGCGTGCCGGTCTTCGAGACGGCGGTGGGGATGAAGCACCTGGGGCCGGTCTTCCGCCGCGAGCAAGCCCTTTTCGGCGGCGAGGAGAGCGGCGGGTACGTTTTTCGGGGCCATATCCCCGAGCGCGACGGCGTGCTCTCGGGCCTAGCCTTCCTCGACCTGATGGTGAGACTGGACAAGACGCCTTCGCAGCTCATCCAGCACCTCTACCGTAAGGTAGGGCCGCACCATTACCGGAGACTGGACGTGACCTTCCCCCAGGCGCGGCGGAAGGAGCTGGCCGCCCGGGTGGCGGCGGCGGAACCAGCCCGCCTGGCGGGGCAGGCGGTCAAGGGTCGGGACACCCTGGATGGGACGCGCTTCAAGCTCGCCGACGGCTCCTGGCTCCTAATCCGTTTCTCGGGCACGGAGCCGCTGCTGCGGCTCTACGCCGAAGCGCCCTCGCCCAAGCAGGTGGAAGCCAGCCTGAAGGCGGGCTGCGAACTGATAGGGGTGTGAAATGAACCTCGATCTGCCGGAGACCTACGAAAAGCTGGACCGCGCCTCCATGAGGCGCTTGCTGCGTCGCTTTCCTCACCTGTGCCGGGAGGGCTGGCGGGTGGGCCGCGAAAGCAAGCTGCCAGAGAGCCATCGCC
Source organism: Dehalococcoidia bacterium (assembly GCA_009692805.1). Lineage (GTDB taxonomy): Bacteria > Chloroflexota > Dehalococcoidia > SHYM01 > SHYM01 > SHYM01. The sequence goes on from SHYM01000016.1 coordinate 2,947, forward strand.
GGGTGAAGAGGGCTGTGGTGGCGGGCATGGGCGCCTCCGCCATCGCCGGCGAGATGCTCTCCGTCTTCCTGGCCGGGCAGGGGGAGATGCCCATCGCGGTCTGGAGGGACTACGGTCTGCCGCCGTCCCTGAGCGCCGATACTCTGGTCATCGCCTCCAGCTATTCGGGCGAGACCGAAGAAACCCTCTCCGTCCTCGCGGCGGCCCTCGAGCGCGGCCTGCCCACCATCGTCCTTACCGGCGGCGGCAAGCTGCGCGATGCGGCGGCGGCCGCGGGCGTGCCCATAGTGCCCATCGACGTAAAGGCTCAGCCCCGCTCAACCCTGGGATACTCCCTCTGCGCGCTCGTGGGGCTGCTCCAGACGGCAGGTCTGGTAAGCGACCAGACGGCAGCCATGACCGAGGCCATAGACGAGCTCCTGCGCGAGGTCAACGACCTAGACGAGAACGCCCTGGCGGCCGAAAACCCCGCCAAGGAGCTGGCCCGGGAGCTCCAAGGGAAGATTCCGATCATTTACGGCGGTGGCATCCTGGCGCCGGTCGCCCGACGCTGGAAGACCCAGTTCAACGAGAACAGCAAGGCCTGGGCTTTCTTCGAGGAGCTGCCGGAGGCGGGGCACAACGCCGTGGTCGGCTTCAACTTTCCGCCCGGGAGCGATGAACGCGTCTACGTGGTGATGCTGTACTCCCCCCTGCTGCCCGAACATACGCGTAGACGGCTGGCCATAATCGCCGAGTTCCTGGACCGCACCGGCGTCGAGCATAAGACCGTATCGGCCCGCGGCAAGAGCGCAGTGGTCCAGCAGCTGACGGCGACCCTCTACGGCGACTATGTCAGCTATTACCTGGCCTTGCTCTACGAGACCGACCCGTCCCCCGTGGCCAACATCGACTACCTGAAACAACGGCTGACCGGACAAGAACCTCAGCGGTAGCCAATTGACGCCCAACCCGTGGCCGCAGCCCCCACCAGGGGCTATAATGGCGCTAGCGCGACTGAGTGGAGGCTTCCGTGCCCGTTTTGACGGATAAAAACAAGGCGGAGCTGAAGGCCCGGTTCGCCCAGGAGCTGGAAGGCCAGGTGACGCTGCGGCACTTTACCCAAAGGACCTCCCAGCTGGTCCTCCCAGGCGGCACGGGCGCCCCCCAGACCGCCCAGGGCTCCCAGTTCCTCCGTCAGGCCAGGGAGATTTTGGAGGAGTTGGCGGCGGCCGCCCCGGACAAGATCAAGCTAGAGGTCTACGACCTTGTCGCCGAGCGGGCGAAGCTCGTGGAATACCGGGTGGCGCATATACCCTGCACTCTGCTGGACAGCGAGGGGCGGTCGCGCTACTACGGAGTCCCCGCGGGCTATGAGTTCACCACCCTTGTCCAGGCCGTTATTGATACATCCAAGGGACGCACCCCGCTGCACGAGCCCACGCTGAAGGTCCTGCGGGAGCTCGACCAGGACGTTAACCTAAAGGTCTTTGTAACACCGACCTGACCCCACTGTCCGCGGGCGGCCAGTCTGGCTGTCCAAATGGCGATGGTGAGCCCCCGGGTCACGGCCGAAATCATAGAGGCTTCCGAGTACCCTGAGCTCTCCCAGGCGTACGAGGTGATGGCCGTGCCTCGGACGGTGATCAACGACGCCCTGATCTTCGACGGCGCCGTGCCCGAGAACCTCTTCCTGGACGCCATCCTCCAGAGCATCGGCCAGCCCGCCTTGGCAGACCAAGGGGGCGGGCCCGTGATCGAAGAGGTGGACACGGGCGACCAGGGGCCCGGGGTGGAGGGGGCAAGCCCTCTCTAAGGCGGCATAGCCTTGAATCAAAGTCTCGTTTTCTTCGGTCTGGCTCTCTCCGAGGATGCCCTCGACCATCCCCCCGGCCCCCTTCCTAGCCAGGAAGGGGGTAGCATAAAAGGGAGAGAAAGGAAAGGGGGACACCCCCTTTGACCCCCCGGCAGAGGGGTCCTCCCCTCTGCACTCCCTCTGTTCCGGCAGGGGCCACTTTTGATGTAAGGCCAGAGCGGCATCCCACCGGAGTTCAGGCGGAGACCCACTTCAACAGATCGGGCAGCTTGAGCAGGATGCCGTCCGCTTCGCACCGCGGGTCCGGTTCTCGGCGGAACTCGTAAGTGAGAAAAGCGCTGGGCATGCCTAAAGCCTTGGGCGCCCTCACGTCTTCGCTCACGCGGTCGCCTACGAAGACAGTTTCGGCAGCGTTGACGCCCAGCCTCTCCAGCGCCTCGCGGTAGATCCGCTCCCCCGGCTTGCGCACCCCTACGTCGGATGACAGGACAACCACATCCAGCAACCCCTCATCTAAGAACAGCAGGGGGAAGGTGCTCATCCAGCGCCGCTGAAACATGTTGTTTGACACTACGCCTAAGCGTAGCCCCTGCCGCTTGAGATGCTCCAGGGACTGGCGCGTCCCCGTCGGCACAACGAGCCGCTGTGCATACATATCGTGGTTGAGGGCCACAAGGTGATCCAGGAGCTTATCGTCTACGGGGAAGCCTTGCTGGCGGAACCCCTCGGCGAAAAGGCGGTGGATGTCGACCTCCTCGAGCTGCCCCCGGCGGTAGGAACCACTGTAGTTGCCATTCACGTGGGAGAGGACTTGGTAGAGAATCAAGGGGATCTCCGACCGCTGGGAAGGGAAAGTTTGCACGAGGCGACGTCGTGCCAGGGGAAAGTAGCCAAACTGAAGGGCGTGAATATCGCCGCTGTCAACAAGAGTGTGGACGTAGTCGAAAAGTACGGCCCGTATTTGCGCCATGCAGCCCTCGCCTGCCCGCCCATGCAACGGTCAAGGCCGCGCTCTGAGCGTCAGGCCACGGCGTCGGTCACATCGAAGCTGAGCTTGCCCAGCCCCACCACCACGAAGCCGATGACCAGCTTGTGCGGCCCTGGCGACAGGGTCCGTTCCCTCACGGCGATGGTGGTCAGCTTGTTCAGAGCGATGGTGAAGGGGCTCTGCTCGCTGACCGCGGCGAAGGGTGTCACCACCCCATCCACCTGGAAAGAGGTCGCGTCCAGGGGGACCTCCTGGCCGTCTACGACCAGGGGCAGGATACCCTTGGCGTAGCCGGAACCCAGGGAGTTCTTGAGCTGTAATTGATAGCCGTCCGGGGTGTTGCGCAGGCTACCCGTGACGTACAGCCTTCTTAGCAAGAAGGCGGGGACTGCCACCATCCGCAATGCTCCTTCGCCGCTAAAGTCCCTTTAAGGCTAGCAGCCTGCACAGCCGGAGGCAAGGGCTAGGTGCCTGATCGCCGCGCCCGGTGCCGGCGCGCGTGGCCGGACCTCCAAGAGGAGCGCGCCCCTGCTGCCCGGTTAGGGCCGCCGCGGGGGAGCCAAGCGATCACTCAGGGCAGCGATACCGCCACCTCTCGCCGAATACCTTTACAATTGCATCTGCGAGCGCGGGATCATACTGTTTCAGGGCCTCGCGCGTAGAGATCTGGTTGTGGACGCCGTTCGGCGGGTCTGACCGCAGGTTGGTGTCGAACCAGTCCTGTACGCCCTCTGCCCAGTACTCCTGCACATTTGTCGCGGCGTACGTGTTCGCCCACTTTCCCTGCGCCAAAGCCTTCCTGTAGGCTTGCTCAACGGTAGCCATATCTGCCTGGCCATTTTCAAGGAGGGGTATGCCGATGCCCAAGACGGCGTGGGCAAACTCGTGCAGCAAGATACTCTCACCGCGATAGCGGTCTGTGGCATAGCACAACAGGTTCTCTTCAGCGCCCGTCGTGATCGGAAGAGTTAGAGTGCCCCCAAGGCCCCGGGCCCGCTGGTCCCAGTTAGTGTTGGGGTCATTCCTCAGGTGCCGGTGCTCGGGCATATCTGTGGTCATCTCGGTCTCCGCCATGACGCCCACGTAAGCTCCGTACCAAGTCATCGCTGCAAGAATGTCAGGGCGGAAGCTAAGCATCTCAACAATGATAGTCCGGGCAGCAAACAGCGCCTCGTCTTTCACTAGGCTCGAGGCCACGATCGGAATCCCAGCGGCGTTGAGATATTTCTGGTAAAAGAGGTCAACCCCCAACCAACTGGGAGGAGTGGTCACTACGACAGGCGCTGGTACGGTCTGCCCGCTGGGAGGTGGTATTACTGCTATCCAGAACCCGGGGACGCTACGCGCCGCGCCGGTTGCTCTGAAGATCGCGCGGCACGAACCGGCAGCGTCCGCCACGACCCACGTATGTCCGACGTAGGTGTCCTGCTGGCGTGTTGCTCCCGGTCCCAGCTGACCATACGGTTGTCTCCTGCCTTGAGAGTCGAGCCAATGGAGATAACTCGCATCGGATGCTCGATTTCTGAACAGGATACGTGCCGGCAATCCAGAGACGGCTGACGAGGCCGGTGCCTCTGTTGTGCACGCCTGGGGCTGCAGGGCGACCGCGTTTGTGGGCGCTAGCGCTCTTGTTGTGGTTGACGTTGAGGTCGGACTCGGCACGGGCGAGCTGATGGGGACTGGTGTCGGACGGGGTGTGGCGGTAGGCGCTGGTGTTGGCGCGGGCGTTGGCAATGGTGTAATGGGCGGAAGCGACGCAGGCGCGGAGCTAGTGCTCGCCGTCGCTATGAACGCTGGAGGCCGGGTGGGCACCAACGCGGAGATCCCAATGGGCGTCGGCGAACTTACGGCGAGAGCGAGCGTTTCCAGGGGCGTAGGAGTCGGTGCCCCTGCCTGCTTGTCGCAGGCCGCGACGAGCATAACCGTGAAGGCCAAGATAACGCACCAAGCCAGGGCCTCTCGCATGGTCATCAAATCGATGCGGAAGCGGGCCGCGGCCATAAACCCCTCACTCGCTCCGGCGACGCCCGCGACGCCCTAGCATGTACCCGACCACGGCCAACGCGCCCGCGAGCGCCAGGCCGCCCGCCCAGGCCCAGGGCCAAAGGCTCCCCTTCTGAACCAGCGACACCTCGATACGGGCATCGGGCTCCTGGGGACGAGCCTCTTCCTGGCCAGCGGGCGGCCTGCCCTCCTGCACGTCCTTACTGGTGACCTTGCTCTGGCTCTCGATTCCTTGGAGCGCGCGGTTGAACTGGGGGGCTAGGACTCGCAGCGATAGCTCAGCCGCCGCCTTGCCCTCCCGGGTCGAGATCGCCACCCGGTCCACGATCCCGCCCAAGCCCAGGATCAGCGCTTTCACGCCCTCCACTGAGCCCACCACATCGCCCACAGCCACGGTCAGAAAAGCGGACGGCGGCTGCCCGACTGGCTTGGGCGACAACAGAGCGATGGTGATGGTGGCGAGCTCCACCCGGCGGTTCAGGAAATTCAACTGGCCTTGGAACCGCTCGATCTCCGCGCGCACCCGCGACAGCTCCCGCTCGATGGTTAGCACGTCGCTCACCGACTGGGCCTTGTCTAGCAGAGATAGCAGGCTCTTCTCCTGTCGTAGGGAGCTTTGCAGACGCGCCTCCAGGTCTATGAACTGCTCGCTCACGTCCTGGCTGCCTGCGCTCCGGGCCAGCACCTTGCCCAGGGCCTCCAGCCTCTCCAGGGCCACAGAGAACTGCGGCTGGGGGATGCGGATGGTCATGCTCGCCTGAGGGCGCTCCGGATCGCCGAAGTAGGAAGACTGCTCCACAAACCCAACCAGGCTCTGGGTGATGGCCCCCACCTGGGCTACGACGGGTTGGACGGCCGGCACCTCGATGGTAACGTCGCCCGTCGCGATGATCTGGCGCTGCGCCGCATCCAGGGAGATGGTGGTAGCCGACCCCTCCGTCTGCGTGACGACCAAGGGGCGCGCCGGCGCTCCTGCTGGGCCCGCAGGGCCAGCCGGTCCCGCCAGGCCTGCTGCAGGCCTCGGCGCCGCTGTGGCGGCAGGGGCCTTGGACGCCAGATCCGATGATCCGGCGCCCTCCCGCACGCCCTCGGCGGGCGCGCTCCGTCCACCACAGGCGGCCAGCGCCAACGAGGCGATGAGCGCAAGACAGAGTCCAAGCTTCTTCATGGAGGCTCCTCCGCTGGCTGTTTGTGCACCAGCGTCTTTCAGGCTGCTGAAAAAGGGAGTCCAGAGGGGCTACCCCCTCTGGCAGGGGTCTGGGGGATGTCCCCAGATATATTACCCCTTCCTGGCGAGGAAGGGGGCCAGGGGGATGGTCGAGAGGTTTTCAGCACCCTCCTATAGGAAGAAACGTGCAGGGGCCGCGAATGTTCCAGCCAGTCATCGCAGGCGGCCTAAAGTGGGGATGGTGGGCGGCCAAGCCCGCTATCCGCAGTGGGTTGAGGGGTTGGGGGTAGAGGAGGGGTTCAGCCGCCGACAGCGGCGGAATGGTGCACGAGGAGCGGCACGATATTCCTCGGGCATCCCGAGGTAAGAGCTTCTCTTCAGGCTTAATGGAACGAAAAGCGGCAGCGGCGGACATCGCGCCGGCTAGGATAGGCGCCAACTCATGAGGCGCCGGATTCGACTATCGGGCCGATGACCTGTTCAGGGCTGCAGCGGCGCGCATGAGCGTCTTGAAGGCATCCTCATCTATTTCATCACCCTCATGGAAATCGATAGCGCGCCTGGCGTTGCCTTCAAGGCTGGAGTTGAATATTCCTGAGGGGTCCTTGAGCGAAGCGCCTTTGAAGAAAGTCAGCTTCACGACGCTCTTGTACGTCTCGCCGGTGCAGATCAGTCCATCGTGAGACCAAACCGGAACGCCTCTCCACTTCCACTCCTCGACCACCTCCGGGTCAGCCTGTTTGATGAGAGCGGGGACACGGGAGAGCGTCTTGCCCCTCCAGTCGTCCAGTTCCTTGATCCTCGCGTCGATCAGTCGAGAAGGAGATTCGCCCTTGGTCGTTGCGCTCTTTTTCATATTGTTTGCACCTCATTCGGCTGCTTCCATCTTGCGAAGGTACCAATCACGAATTGGTCATGACGGGGACAAAAGAGCTAAGGGCATGGAGAAGGTGCAGCCGGTTGGGGTCAGTCCCTCGGCGGCAGGCCGTGGAGCATCCGGAACAGCTGTTGCTCGATCTCAATCACCTCCGCCGGAAGAGAGGGCGCGGAGCCCAGCAAGCGCGCCAGGACATAGACCTGGGCCGCCCGCTCCACCAGCTCACAGACCGCCAGCGCCTCCCGCAAGCTGGCGCCGGCGCCCAGCACACCGTGTTGGCGTAGCAGGACGGCGTTCCTCTCCCCCAGGGCCCGCACCGCCCGCTCCGCCAGCTCCTCGGTGCCCGAAAAGGCGTACTCCGCCACGGCCACCGGCCCACCGGTAGCCAGGACCATCTCATCCAGGATGGGCGGCAGCTCCAGTCCCGCCACGGCCAGGACGCTGGCGTAGGTTGAATGGGTGTGGATGACCCCAGCGACATCAGGCCGGGCACGGTAGACCGCCACGTGCAGCATCGTCTCCACGGAGGGGACCAGCTCCCCCTCGACCGGCCCGCCCTCGAAGTCCACGACCTGGACCTGCTCCAGAGTCAGCCGCTGGTAGTCCTTGCGGTTGGGAGTGATGGCCAGCAAGGGCCGGCCGTCCAGCGGCTCCAGGCGCCGGCTGGCGTTGCCCGCGGAGCCGCTCACCAGCCCCCGCCGCCACATCTCCTGGCTGACTTGCACCACCTCGCGGCGGGCATCGTCCCAGCGGCTCACAGCACCTTCTCCCCCAGTCCCCGCAGTCCTTGAGCGACCACCAGCCAGCGCGCGAAGCCGTCCTGGTAGGCGGCGGCCCAGATGGGGTCTGGCTCCACCGTGCGGCCAGCGCCGGCCATGGCGCGGCAAGCGGCGGTCAGATCGCGATGCGCCCCCGCCGAGCAGGCGGCCAGGGCCGCCGCACCCAGGAGCGAGGCGTCGGCGCTGCCCACCCTCAGCGGGCGCCCCAGGCAGGCGGCCAGGACCTGGGTGAACAGCCCGCTGCGCGCCAGTCCGCCTCCTAGTCGTAGCTCCGTCACGGCCCCCCCGATGGCCTCCAGTTGTTGCAGGTTCGCCCGTACCGTGTAGCCAATGCTCTCCAGGGTCGCGCGGAGGAGTATACCAGGTGTAACTTCGCCGGCCGTCAGGGGCACTGGGAATAGTAGCCCGCCTAGGCCCAGCCCCATGTCCTTGGCGGCGAAGAGCGACGGGCCCAGGAGCGCGTGAGCGCCCCCAGCCCCCGGCGGCGCCGCCGCGGCCAGGGCCTCCGCGTCCTGGTAGCGGCCCGCGCCCACGAAGGTATCAACCGCCCAGCGGTAGGAGTTGCCGGCCTCGGCGGCGTTGCTCTCCAGGACCCAGCGCCCGGCCAGCGGGTGGACGCCGCTCCAGGTGCGCATGGCGGCATCGATGATAGGTCGGTCCCCCACCCGTTGCACGGGTATGCTCCAGCCAGCCACCACCCCGCCCTGGCCCGGCGCCAGGACGCCCAACCCCAGGAGGGCGGCCTGGGTATCGGCGCAGCCCAGGGCCACGGGGGTGCCCGCCGCCAGGCCCGTGGCGGCAGCGGCCCTCGCGGTGACGGCGCCCAGGGTTTGCCCCGCCCTGCCCAGGGGCGGCAAGATTGCCCTGTCGATCCCCCAATGGCGCAGCGCCGCCTCGCTCCAGGCCAGGGAGGCCACGTCCAGCAGCCCCAGCTCGCAGGCGGCGGTGTAGTCGCTGCGCCGCTCCCCGGTGAGCTTGAAGGCTAGCCAGTCCCCCAGCCCCAGTATCGTACGGACGGCCGCGTGGTCCTGGGGCTGGTGGTCCTGGAGCCAGCGCAGGCGCGCGGGAGCGAACAGCAGGGAGGGCAGATGTCCCGTCGAGCGGTATAGCTCCTCGCCGTGCTCCTCGTCGCACGCCATCCCTTCGAAGGCGGCGCGCAGGTCTAGGTTGGGGCCGGCATAGCGTTCGCGGCCCGCGCCGTCCAGGAAAACGCAACCCTCCCGCTGGGCGGTGCAGGCCACGGCGGCCACCGCCTCGCCTGGCATCTCCGCCTGCGCCAGGGCCCGCTGGCAGAGCGCGCCCAGGGCCCGCCATGTGGCCGCCGGGTCAAGCCGCCGCGCCAGGCTGCCGCCCGCCGGGTCGTGAGGGAAGCTCCAGGGCCGCGACACGGAGGCCAGGACGCGCCCCTGGATGTCGGCGATGAGGCAGCCCAGGTGGCTGGTCCCCAGGTCCAGGGCCAGGAAGGCCCGCCCGCTTCCGGCGGCGGCCTTCCTGGAGGCCCTAGCGGCCACGGCGCCAGACCTCCGGATTGGCGAGATGGCGCGGGCGGCGGCCGTGGGCGCAGCGCTCCAGGTCCTCGGCGATCATCGCCGAGTGGCGCGCCACGGTCTCCACGGTAGCCCCCCCGATGTGAGGGGTTAGGACCACGTTGGGCAGGCGCAGAAACGGGCTGGAGGGAGGCAGGGGCTGGCCCGCGAAGACGTCCAACGCCGCCCCACCGAGGGCCTTGCGCTGGAGAGCGTCGGCCAGGGCGGCCTCGTCCACCAGGGCGCCGGAGGCGGTGTTGACCAGGAGGGCCGTCGGCTTCATACGGGCGAATTCCTTGGCCGCTAGGAGAGGACGGCCATCCGCGGGCGGCGGGGCATGGAGGGTCACCAGGTCTGACTCTCCCAGGAGTGCGTCCAGCGTCGCCGGCGTGGCCCCGCAGCGGCGGACGGCGGCGCCGTCGAGGTAGGGGTCGTAGGCCAGAAGGCGGGCGTCGAAGGCGCGCAGCCGCCGCGCGACCAGACGGCCGATGGCGCCCAGGCCCACGATGCCCACCGTCTTGCCGCCCAACTCGGAGCCCTGGAGCTCGGCGTAGGCCGCCGTAGGGTCCTGCCAGCGCCCCGCGACCACGTACTGGTGTGCCTCCGGGACCCGATGGAGCAGCGCCAGCATCAGCCCCAGGGTGTGCTCGGCGACGGCCAGGGCGTTGCGCCCAGGCGTGTGGACGACGGCGACCCCGTGGCGGGTCGCCGCCTCCAGGTCTACTTGGTTCAGAGCGCCCCGGCAAACGCCGACGAAGCGCAGGCCAGGGGCGGCGGCGAAGGTCTCCTCAAAGATGAAGTCGGCCTCTATAACGACGGCGGCGAAGCCCCCTGCTTTCAAACCGGCCCCCAGCTCCTCGGGGTCCCGCAAGCGGTGGGTGGTCGTCCAGGGCTCGTAGGTGACCTGGCCCAGCGCCCGCAGCCGCACTAGGGCGGCCGCCTCGAAGGGGGCCAGCACCAGGGACGCCAGCGTGCCCATATCTTTCGCGGGCTGGGGGACGCGAGTTGAGGGCGACATCTCCATACGCTACGCTTTGTTTTGTATGAAGCTTAAAACGGCAGCAACCATAAATATCGGCATCCCAAATATATAGACTATTTGTTTAATACCCCGTAGTAATCCCGCAATGATTGCGCCGACAAGAGGAAAGACCCAGAAAGAGGCCACGAACCACCATGTGTATTGATAGCTTAAATATATGATTACACCTAATAGTATGAGCCAGTTTACTAACTCAATGACATCTTTATACTTGTAGATAATCGTTCCCATATCATACCCACGACTCTGAGCCTCGATTGAATACATGTTAAACGTGGCCGCCAACACCCCTAAGATCAATGCGCTCCATTGGTCTGCAAGCATGTCCATCATCACCCCTTTACGAGCACGGACTCCGCCGGAATCGCCCCTGGCACTATGGTGGACGTGCGCAGCGGCAGCGCCCGACGCAGGGCCTGGGCCGCGGCGCTGCCGCTGCGCACCGCGCTCTCCATGGTGGAGGGCCAGCCCGTGTCCGTCCATTCTCCAGCTAGGAACAGATTGGGCACAGGCGTCACCGCTGGAAGGCGCCGCTCCCAGGACCCCGGAGCGGGCGCGAAGGTGGCGTGCCGCTCCTTGATGATGAGGCAGCGTACCAGCGAGGCCTGGGCCGTCCTAGGGAGGAGCGCCGCCAGCTCCCTGGTCACGAGGGCTTGTAGCTCCTCCTTCCCCAGGACGAAATATTCCTGGGCGCCGCTGATGGACACGTCCAGATAGGCGCCGCTACTGGTATGGCTATGAAGCCGGCCCTTGTTGAAGACCCATTGTACCGGGCTGTCCAGAAAGGCCAGGAAGTCCTCCTCCATCACCGGCCGGTCGTACCAGAGGTTGACGTTGACGATGGGGGCGGTCTCCAAGGAGGCTGCCCGCCCGAAGAAAGGCCCTGCTCGCAGCTCGGGCGGCAGCACGGGCAGCAGTTGGTGGAAGGGCAACGCGCTGACGAAGGCGTCGGCCTCCAGCCGCGAGCCGTCCCTGAACCGCAGCGCCGCGGCGCGAGCCCCCTCCCACTCCAGCCCCTGGACCTGACGCCCCAAGGCCAGGTGGGCGGCCCGCTGGGCAAGGTAGGCCGTCACCTCTGGGACTAGCAAGCTGGAGAGGCCGTCCCTGGCGAAGCCCAGGTCGGCGCCGTGGGGGTCTTGCAGAAAGCCCGTCTTGATCACCATCAGCGCCTGGCCGGCGCTCACCCGGTCCACCCGGTTGTTGCAAGTGGCGACGATGAGCAGCTCCCACAGCCTGGCGACGGCGGCGGGCGACTGCCCGTGGGCGCGCAACCAGGCCAGAAAGCTCCGCTTATCCTCCCGGCGCCAGTCCTCCTGGTCCGTCAGGTAGATGCACAGGAGCGCGTAGGCGACCCGGGCCTTGTCCCGCCAGGGCAAATGGCGGTAGGTCAGGAAGGAGGGGAGCAGGTGGAGGGGATGGGGCAGCGCCACCGCGTGTAGGGATGATGGCCGCCCCTGGCGGTCGCGGATCACCACCCGCAGGTGGTCTTGTAGCGTGGCCTTGGAGAGGACCCCTAGCTTTTGCAGAAAGGCCAGGTAAGCGGTGCAACAGCGCATGAAGACGTGCTGGCCGTTGTCCACCTGGCAGCCCGTAACCGGGTCCACGAAGGAGTAGGCGCGGCCCCCCAGGTAAGGGCGGCGCTCCACCAGGGTCACGCCGTAGCCGGCGTCGGCCAGCTCGCAGGCGGCGGCCATGCCCGCCAGCCCTCCGCCGACGACGGCTACCCGCGGAGCCGCGGCGCTCCCAAAAGCAGAATCTGTGCCCATACCATCCCCATCGTGGCCAGCTTCTGATAGGCGGGGAGCCCGATGCGCCCCTGGAAGACGTTGTAACCCCGCGCCTCGACGCGGTCCAGCACGCGACTATAGAGGGCCGCCAGGATGGCCGGGCAGGCCCGGGAGAGCCGGGGCAAGTGCGGGAGCAGCAGGCGTCCGCGCTGGAAGTGGGCCCGCGCCCGCTGCACCTGGAACGCCATCAGCGCCTGGAAGGGCTCATCCACGACCCCCTCCAGGAAGTGGCGCTCCGTCACCCCGAAGCGCGTCATCTCGTCCTGGGGTATGTAGAGGCGGTCGCGGCCCATATCCTCGGCCACGTCGCGCACGATGTTGGTGAGCTGCATGGCGACGCCCAGCTCCACGGCGTACTCCTTGGCCCGGTGGTCCCGGTAGCCGAAGACCTGGATACAGATGAGGCCCACCACGGCTGCCACCCGATAGCAGTACTCGTAAAGCTCGTCGAAGGTCTGGTAGCGCCGCACCCGCAGGTCCATCTCGACCCCACGGATGATCTCCCCGAAGTAGTTCTTGGGGATGGCGTAGCGCTGGGCGGCATCCCAGAGCGCTTCAAACACTGGTCCTCTGGGATGGCCCTGGTAGGCGTCGTGGAGCTCATCGGCCACGTCCAGGAGGAGCTCGACCTTCTGGTCGACGGGGAGCGGACCATCCGCGATGTCGTCGCAGTGGCGGCTGAAGGCGTAGGCGGCGTAGATCGCCCGGCGCTGGGCGGGCGGGAGCGGCAGGAAGGCGTAGTAGAAGTTCTTGGCCTCGGCACGCGTTACGGCTGCGCAGTGGCGGTAGGCGTCGCGGAGAGCCTGCCCTGAGCGCTGCGAAGGGGCGGTCGCCATGGCAAGCCTCCTCTAGGGGCGAGACCCCCAGCCGAGTTTAAAGGCAGCCAGGGCGCCTAGGACCAGCCTCTCCTTCTGCCAGCGGGTGAGGGCGGGCCTTCTGGAGAGGACATCGTAGCCCTGCCTCTCGATGGCGTCCAGCACCTTCATGCCGCCCAGGGTGAAGAGGCGCAGGTCCACCCGCAGCTCCCGGCTCACCAGGGGCACCAGCTTCAGGCCCTCGCGGAAAAGCTCGCGGGCCCTGGCCACCTCAAAGGCCAGCAAGGCCCGGAAGCGGTCGTCGGCCTGCCCCGCGGCCAGCGCGTCCTCGCTGTAGCCGAAGCGCTGCATGTCCTCCAGTGGTAGGTAGAGCCGGCCCAGCTCCCAGTCGCGGCGGACGTCCTGCCAGAAGTTGGTCAGTTGCAACGCCGTGCAGGTGGCGTCGGAGAGGCGCTGGCGGTCGGCATCGCGATAGCCCCAGACGTAGAGCACCAGGTGGCCCACGGGGTTAGCGGAATGCTCACAATACCGGAGCAGGTCGGCGTAGGTGGGATAGCGCTGCTGACGCTGGTCCATGCGGTTGGCCTCGATGAGCCGTCGGAAGGGTTCGGGCGGGATGTCGTATTTTCCGATGGTCTCTCGGAGCGCCACCATTACCGGATGGGACGGCCCCCGCGCGCCCTCGCCGTAGCAGGCGCGCAGCTCCTCCTCCCAGCGGTCGAGAAGCGCCAGGCGGTCGCCCGGCGCCTCGTCGCCCAGGTCGTCCACGGTCCGGCAGAAGCCGTAGACATGGAAGAGGTCCTGCCGGTACCGCTGAGGCAGGAACCAGGAGACCACGGCGAAGTTCTCGTAGTGGGAGCGGGCGAGGTCACGGCAGTAGGCCCTAGCCTCATCGAGGCTGGGGGCCTCCGTTGCGCTCCAGGTGTGGATAGTGGCAACCATGTCTACCGTAAGGTGAGGATCTGGGCTGCCGCGAACTCCAGGTCGGGGAAAGCGAGGGGGAAAAGGCGTTGATCTGCCGTTACGCGGCGCATATCCTGGTAGCTGTTGGGTGAGGGGTTACGGAACACCTCGATCTGGAGAAGAGCCAAATCCACCAGCCAGACCTCGCGGATGCCAGCCCGCGCGTAGAGGGGCATCTTTACCCGGCGGTCTAGCTCCACCGAGATCTCCGCCACCTCGATGACCAACAGGACGTCCACCGGGCCGGGATGAGAGGCGGCGTAAAAGTCAGGGCGCAGCGCCAGCAAGGCCAGGTCGGGCTGAGGCTCGGAGCGCTCGCTCAGCCGGACGGGGTTCTGGACGCTTACTATTGCCCGGGTGCCCAAACGCTCAGACAGGAGTTGGTTCAGCCGATTGACGCAGTCGGCATGGTTGCTCACTATGGGTGTCATCTGCACGATCTCCCCGTCCAGCAGCTCCACCCGGTCATCTTCGGTGAGGATGCCCGCCTGGGCCATCTTCTGGTACTCGTCAACGGTGAAGCTGCGGCGCTATAGCTGCACCATCATCGCTTGCCCTCCCGGCCCCACTTTTTGGCCACGTAGGCCTCGACCATCTGGAGGAAATCGCGAGCGATGGCGGAGCCCTCCAGGAGGGCGACCCGCTCGCCGTCCACGAAGACCGGGGCGCGGGGGGATTCGCCGCTGCCCGGCAGGGAGATACCGATATCTGCGGCCCGCGATTCCCCGGGGCCGTTGACCACGCACCCCATGACCGCGACCCTCAGGGCGTCCACCCCCGGATAGCGGGCCTTCCACTCCGGCAGCCGGGCGTCCAAGTGGTCCTGGATGTCCTGGGCCAGCTCGCGGAAGAGCGCCGAGGTGGTGCGGCCACAGCCGGGGCAGGCGGTAACCGCCGGCCGGAAGGAGCGCAGCCCCAGGGCCTGCAGCAGGTCCTGGCAGAGGCGGACCTCGCGGGCGCGGTCGCCGCCCGGTTCCGGCGTCAGGCTGGCGCGGATGGTATCGCCGATCCCCTCGTAGAGCAAGGGCGACAGGGCGGCGGCGGTCGCCACCATGCCCTTGGTGCCCATGCCCGCCTCGGTGAGGCCTAGGTGCAGGGGGAAGTCGCAGCGGCGGGCGATCTCACGGTAGGCCTCGACCATCTGCGGCAACCGCGACACCTTGCAGGAGATGATGATCTTGTCGGCGGGCAGGCCCAGCTCGACGGCGGCCTCGGCGCTGGCTAGGGCGCTCTCCACCAGCGCGGCGCGCTCCACCTCGTCGCCCGCTAGCGGCGCCTGGAGCCGGGCGTTGGCGTCCATCTTGCGGGCCAGGACCTCCTGGTCCAGGCTGCCCGCGTTCACGCCTATCCGCACCGGCTTGTCGAGCTCCCGGGCGATCTCGATGAAGGCCCGGAAATTATCGTCGCGCCGCGGTCCCTTGCCGATATTTCCGGGGTTGATGCGGAGCTTCGCCAGGGCGCGGGCGCAGTCGGGGTGGCGGCGCAAGAGCTGGTGTCCGATGAAATGGAAGTCGCCGACCAGAGGGACGTGGCAGCCCAGGTCGTCCAGGCGCCTCTTTATCTCTGGCACGGCGGCGGCCGCGGCATCGTTGTTGACCGTCACGCGCACGATCTCGCTGCCGGACTCGGCCAGCAGCTTCACCTGGGCGACGGTCGCGGCGACGTCGGCGGTGTCGGTGTCGGTCATAGACTGGACGCGGATGGGGGCAGCGCCGCCGACGGTGACGCCGCCCACGCTCACCTGGCGCGACTTGCGCCTCGGCGGGAGGCCCGACGGCCTGCTATCGAAGGGGACGAAACTGGCTGTCATCCGCTTTCCCTGGTGCCAGCATCGCTTGCCAAGGCTAGGAATGACTATACCACACTGGCCTCAACCCACTCGGTCTCAGCAGGAGACACTACCCGCTATAGAGAACTCTCTATACGCTGGCTGAATGTCTTATGGAAGCGGTCGAGCATGTCGACGGGCCAGTCCTGTAGGTCGCTGAGGTGCTCTGGAGGATCACCTATAGAGCCCGGGGTTTCAGCGAAGATGCGGGCCAGCTTGCCAGACACCTGGTACCAAGCCTGTGGCAGGTAGGTTACTTCGATTTCAACTGTTTGGTTACCAGAGTCAGCTGTATTCTTGCAAATACCAGATGCGCGCGTGAGTTGAGAAGCCGATCTGCGCGATATTCAGGAGTTGATGGGGATTGAAGGGCTTCAAGTAGTTTTGTCCCCGCATCATGGTATCGTTCCCCCGCCGATTGCCAACTTTCCGTTGCTTCCTTTGTGAAGATTTCCTTAACTTTTCGGTACTCTGCTTCCATTACTTGCGGCGCGGTCTGAAGAACCCGGCCAATCGTCGCTAGTTGTTCAATCGCCGCAGTGTCTTCTGGAACGAGTCTAGTCGCTAACTCCACAAGGTAGTCGGCGCTTTCTCCCTGCGTCATTGTGTCATCCAACCGGTAGAGCTTCCAAAGATACTTTTCTGTTTCCGACAAGGCCGTCGTAAGTTGTGTAGGGGAAGTAGAAGTAGCTGTTGGCGGGGCTGTTGAGGTGCACGCGCCTGTGGAACCGAGCAGAAGCATAGACGCCCCAACTGCCAACAGCGTCTTAGCCCTCCATGTGCCAGCGCCATCATCCATTTACCCAATCATAACATCGGCAGTGTTCTCTGGGCCTGGACCAGCTTGCGGTAGCGGCCCAGGGCGGAGAGCGGCCAGTAGTGCCGGTACAGGTGGTAGTTGATGAGGAAGGCGCCCGGGAAGCCGGTGCCGGTGAAGTCGGGCTCGTCCCAGGTCCCGTCGTCCCGCTGGCATCGCACCAGGTACTCGACGCCCCGCCGCGCCCGCTCGCTCCCGCCCTCGCCGGCGGCGATGAGGGCCAGCAGCGCCCACGCGGTCTGGGAGGCCGTTGAAGGGCCGGCGCCCCGCTGCGAGGGGTCGTCGTAGGTGATGCAGGTCTCGCCCCAGCCGCCGTCGGGCTGCTGGTGGTCGGCCAGCCACTGGACGGCCTGGCGGATGTAGGGCTGGCCCATGTCCTCGCCGTTGGCGGCCAGCGCCGGCAGCACCGCGCCGATGCCATAGATGTAGTTGACGCCCCAGCGCCCCCACCAGGCGCCGTCGGGCTGCTGGGTGCGCTTCAGGTACTCCAGCGCCCGCGCGACGGGCTTGAACGCCCGGTCGTACCCCATGTAACCGAAAAACTCGACGATGTGGGCGGTGACATCCTCGGTGGGGGGGTCGATGGTCTCGCCGAAGTCGGCGAAGGGGATCTGGGTCACGAAGCGCCTGGTATTGTCCTTATCGAACGACCCCCAGCCGCCGTTCTTGGACTGCATGCCCACCAACCAGCGGAAGCCTCGTCCCAGCGCCCGCCGCTTCTCCTCCTCGGGCAACGCGATGCGGCGCAGGGCGATCATCACCTCGGCGGCGTCGTCGGTGTCGGGGTACTGGTCATTGTGGAGCTCGAAGGACCACCCTCCGGGGGGCGCCTTGCACTTCACCTGCCAGTCGCCTCCCGCCAGAATCTGCTCCTTCAGGAGCCAGCGGCCCGCCTTCAAGAGCGCGGGATGGTCAGGCGCGGCCCCGCCGTCGAGCAGGGCGGTGGCCGCCAGAGCGGTGTCCCACACCGGCGACAGGCAGGACTCGGTCCAGAACATCTCCTCCGTCTCGTGGGCGAAGCCCTCGAATCCCCGCAGTCCCAGCTTGACGGCCGGGTGGTCGAGCCCGTAGCCCAGGGAGTGGAGCCCCATGAGGGCGTAGACCCAGGGTGGCTGAATGCCGCCCCAGGAGCCGTCGGCCTCCTGGTGTGCCAGGAGCCACTGGGCGCATTTATGGAGGGCGCGCGCCCGGAACGGCTTCCAGGGCGAACGGCCATAGAGCCGGAGCAGAAGGTCAACCCCGATGAAGATGTTCTTCCAGGAGAGGGCCTCCTCCGTGGGCCGGTAGATGTTGTGGCGCCCTCGCTCTTCGGGGCTAGGGTAGAGCTCGTCGAGCCGGGCGTAGTCGGGGAGGGAGCGGGTAGGCCGCGTCGTCATCAGGATGAGCATCGCCGCCACGGTAGCCCGCGCCCAGGAGCCGAACTCGTAGATGTTGAGGGGGAACCACTTGGGTAAGAAGATGAACTCGGGCGGCATCATGGGCACGCCCTTCCAGTCGCACTGGCCGAAGAGGGCGAGCCAGCACTTGGTGAAGACCCGAACGTTGGGTATGCCGCCCTGGCTGAGGATGAACTCCCGCGCCTGCTTCATGGGCTCAGCGGTGGGGTCCTCCCCCGCCAGCTTGAGGGCGAAGTACGCCTCTACGGTGGTATCCAGGTCCGAGGGGCCGCCGTAGAACTTGTTCCAGGTGCCATCGGGGAGCTGCTTCGACTTGATGTAGTGGGCGATCTTGCGCCAGCGTCCCTGGTCGGCCACGCCCATGAAGTGGGTCAAAAACAGGTACTCTGCGGTGATGGTGACGTTGGACTCTAGCTCTCCCCACCAGTAGCCTTCGGGATGTTGCTGGGCCAGGAGCCAGCCCTGGGCGCGCTGGACAGCGCGCTCCAACGCGGAGCGTAGCCTGGGCTCAAGGGCGACGCCCTCACCCTCCCCTCTCCTAGTGCCAGAGGGTTGGGATGAGGCCAGGGCAGCCCTCACGGTCGTCGGCGGCCGGAAATCTACCATATCAAACCCAACGTTGCCCCTTCAGGTTGTTGCTTCGCTGAGTATATCTATACCAGCGCTCCCTCTAGTCCAACCCTCGGCGGCCTGGCGACGTATCCATGCTCCACGAACCATGCGACGGCCCGCTCCAGCGCCGCCTGCACCGGCGTCTGAGGCAACCCCAGCTCCCGCATCGCCTTGGAGGAGTCGAAGAACATGTACCAGCGCGACATCCGCACCTCGCCCACGGTCAAGGCGGGGGTGCGGCGCAGCAGCCGCGCTTGCCCCGTCTCCACCAGGGCCGCCGCCAGCCAATTGAGCCAATAAGGGCTCTGTCTGCGGGGGGCGGGGAGCCCGGTCAGGTCGGCCAGCAGATGCAGCAGCTCTTTCAGGGTGAAGTTCCGGTTGCCCAGGATATAGCGCTCGCCCGCGCGGCCCCGCTCCCAGGCGAGGCGATGGCCCGCCGCCACGTCTTCCACGGCGATGA
>SHYM01000017.1 GCA_009692805.1 Dehalococcoidia bacterium
GCCGGATCCGTGGAGCCGGATCCGTGGAGCCGGATCCGCCGCGCCCCATCCCGGCCGTCTCCGCCACCGCCACGGCCCCCACCCCAGTCTGGTCAACGACTCCTCTGGAAGAGCTGCTGTAACAGGCACTAGACTCCGGGCGGCCGCCGTGCTTTATACTTCCAGTTAAGACGCGCCGGAGCAGCAGACTCATGGAACCCCTCTCCCTCAGCACCATGTACTCCGCCCAGCAGTTCCCGGATATCGCCGCCTTCGCCGATCTGGCGGCCGAGTTCGGCTATCGCCGGCTGGAGCTGAACTATCACCTGACGCCAGACCGCCTCCAGGGTTTACGCAAGGCCTGGCGGTACGAGATACCATCCGTCCACTGGCCCTGTCCCGCCGGGCTCACGCCCGCGGCGCTCAGGGAGCAGCAGCTCCTGCTATCCCACACCGACAGCGACGAGCGGGAGCAGGCCATCAAATCGGCCATCCGCAGCGTCGACCTGGCGTCCGAGGTAGGGGCACGGTGGGTAGTCCTCCATGTCGGCGCCGTGGAGGAGAAGCTGGCGCCACCCCAGGAGCGCGAGCTGCGACGGCTGTATAACGAGGGCAGGGTCGGGTCGGCGGGTTTCAATCAAGCCAAGGCGGAGCTGGTGAGGCTGCGGGCCAAGGACGCGGCCCGGCCCTTCGCCTCCGCCCTCAAGAGCCTCGACCGCCTCTGCACCTACGTCCAGCGTCAAGGGTACCCTATCCGCTTCGGGCTGGAGACCCGCAACCGTTACGTGGAGATACCGCTGCCCGACGAGATGGAGGCCCTGCTGGGGGAGTTCGCGCAGGCCGTGGGCTACTGGCACGACGTGGGCCACGCCGAATACCTCGCCCGCCTGGGCCTCATCCCCCACGGCGAATGGTTCGAACGCTTCCAAGGGCGGCTGGTCGGCTGCCATCTCCACGACATCCAGGGCCTGGTGGACCACCGCCCGCCGGGGGTCGGCGATATGCCCTGGGATGACATCGCGCCACACCTCCCCGCGGGCGCCTTGCGAGTGTTGGAGATCAACGAAGGCATGGAGCAGGAGATGGTGCGCCTGGCGCCCCTGGTGCTGGCGGAGGCCGGGATCGGGCCGCCGATAGCCAAGCAGCCAGACCCCTCCCGCCAGGCCTAGCCCCCGGCTTTTCATGCAAAGCCGCATTTTCTCGATCAGGCCCTCTCCATAGAGTATGCCCGCGACCATCCCCCTGGCCCCCTTCCTAGCCAGGAAGGGGGACACCCCCTTCGCCCCCCGGCAGATCCCGAGCATCGGGACTCTGCACTCCCTAGAATTACCGGCAGGACGCCCGTTTAGTGCAAAGCTAGGCCATCCCTTATAATGGCCGGTGTTCATCCTGCGCGAAGGCAAGTGTATCAATGCGGCTGTCCCGCTATCTGCTGAAAACCCTGCGCGAGACCCCGGCGGACGCCGATACCGCCAACCATCAGCTCATGCTGCGGGCGGGGATGGTCCATCAGGTCGCCGCCGGGGTCTACGGATACCTGCCCCTGGCCTGGCGCGCCCTCCAGAAGATCGAGCGCATCGTGCGCGAGGAGATGGACGCCGCCGGCGCCCAGGAGGTGCGCCTGCCCGCCCTGCACCCCATCGAGCTGTGGCAGGAGTCGGGCCGCGCCGCTGGCATGGGCGACATCCTGTTCAAGGTGAAGGACCGGCGGGGGCACGAGCTGGTCCTGGGCCCCACCCATGAGGAGGTCATCACCGACATCGTCCGCCACAGCGTCCGCAGCTACCGCGACCTGCCCCTTATCCTCTACCAGATACAGACCAAGTTCCGCGACGAGCCGCGCCCCCGCAGCGGTCTCCTGCGGGGCCGCGAGTTCACCATGAAGGATGCTTACTCCTTCGACGCCGGCTCGGAGGGCCTCGACCGCTCCTATCAGGCCATGGCCCAGGCCTATCGCAATATCTTTGACCGCTGTGGGCTTCAGACCATAGTGGTAGAGGCGGACTCGGGCGCCATCGGCGGCAAGGACTCGCAAGAGTTCATGGTCACCGCCGCCGCGGGCGAGGACGAGCTCCTCCACTGCCCCTCCTGCGGCTACGCCGCGAATGTCGAGAAGGCAGCGTTCAAGAAGCTGACTCCTGGCACAACCGCGGAACGCCCCCCACGGGAGAAGGTCGCGACGCCGGGCTGCGCCACCATCCGCGACGTGGCCGCGCTGCTGGGCGTGCCACCGGAGCGCACCATCAAGGCCGTCCTCTACACCGACGAGACGGGCGGGCTGGTCTTCGTCTGCATCCGGGGCGACCTGGAGGTGAACGAGGTCAAGGTCAAAAATGCCTTCAAAGCCAAGGATCTGCGTCCCGCCACCGACGCCGAGATCAGGGCCGTGGGCGCCGTGCCCGGCTACGCCTCGCCCATCGGTATCCGGCGAGAAGGGGTGAAGCTGGCCGTGGACGACTCTATCGTGTCCAGCGTGGACTATGTCACCGGGGCCAACCAGGAGGGCTACCACTACCGTCACGTCTTCTGGGACAGGGACTTCATGGATAAAGACGGCAAGCCCTGGTTAGGTTCGGCCTACTACCAGGATTTCGCCAAGGCCCAGCCAGGCCACGGCTGCCCGAAATGCGGGCTCCCGCTGGAGGGCAGCCGCGGCATCGAGGTGGGCCACATCTTCAAGCTGGGCACGGTGTACAGCGAGAGCATGGGCGCCCGCTACCTGGACACCGCGGGCCAGGAGCAGCCCATCGTCATGGGGTGCTACGGCATCGGCGTCACCCGCATCCTCGCCTCCGCCATCGAGCAGCACCACGACGAGAAGGGCATCGTCTGGCCCCCAGCCATCGCCCCCTTCCGAGTCTACCTGGTAGGCCTCAACCTAGAGCAGGAGGCGATACGGCGCGAGGCCGACGCCCTCTACGACGAACTGGATAAAGCGGGTGTGGAAGTCCTGTACGACGATCGCGAGGAGTCGGCGGGGGTCAAGTTCAACGACGCCGACCTCATTGGCCTGCCGGTGCGCCTCACAGTCAGCCCCCGCAACGTCAAGCAAGGCGTTGTAGAATACAAGGTGAGGACCGCAGCCAAGGCGGATTTAGTTGAGCGCCAGCGCATCCTTGAAAAGCTAACCCCTTCTGCTTGAGGGAGAGGGCTAGTGTGAAGTGCTGGCGTCCTTCGACAGGCTCAGGACGAACGGTTGCGAGGCTCAGGACCAACGGTTCGGGCCCCCTGTGGCAGAGCTACGGTAGGCCGGGCCAATAGCTGAAGGAGGCCCGTGATGGAGTCCCTGCGCGACAAGATCGCCATCGTCGGCATGGGGCGGACCCGCACCGGCGAGCTCTGGGACATGGAGCCTCGGGACATGGTGATCGACGCCTGCACCGAGGCGTTTGCCGACGCCGGCATTGACCCCAAAGAAATCCAAGCCGTCACCTTCGGCAGCGCCTTCGGCGGCGGGCCCACCACCCTAGCGGGCGCCCTGAAGCTGGACCTGGTGCCCGTCACCCGCATCGACAACGCCTGCGCCACCGGCGGCGATACCTTCCGCATGGCCTGCTCCCTGGTGGCCTCTGGCATGTACGACATCGTCATGGCCGTGGGCATGGACAAGCAGAAGGACTCCGGCAGCACCGGTCAGCACTCGTCGTCGGGCCCCGGGACCCACGTGCGCCCGCCCAGCCCGCCGCCCGCCTCCTTCGCCCCCTTCGCCGTGCGATACGCCCACCATTACGGCCTCCCCCTGGACGAGCTGCGCCGCTCCCTGGCCCGCATCGCTGTCAAGAACCACCGCAACGGCGCCCTCAACCCCAAGGCGATGTACCAGAAAGAGGTTACCCTCCAGCAGGTGCTGGATGCCCCCTACATCGCTTACCCGCTGGGAATCATGGACTGCTGCGGGGTGGGCGACGGCGCCGCGGCGGCCATCATCACCCGGCCCGACATCGCCAAGCATTTCCGCGCCGACTACGTGATGCTGAAGGCGCTGGGGGCCACCACGGGGTACGAGCGCGGCCACCTGGTGAACCACGACGCGGTCCACTTCGACGAGAACGTGCGCTGCGCCCAGATCACCTACCCCCAGATGGGGATCAAAGACCCCATGAAGGAGATCAGCATGGCGGAGGTCCACGACGCCTTCACCATCGTGGAGCTTATCTCTCTGGAGGACGTCGGCCTGGCGCCGCGCGGCGAGGGCCACCGCCTGGTCTGGGACGGGCTCTACGACCTGGAGGGGCCCATCCCGGTGAACACCGACGGCGGGCTGAAGTGCAACGGTCACCCCATCGGCGCCACCGGCCTCCTCCAGATTTACGAGGTCTACAAGCAGTGCCAGGCGAAGGCGGGGCCGCGCCAGGTCAAGAACATGCGTCTGGCCATGGCCCACAACCAGGGCGGCTTCGGCGCCCAGGGAGTGAGCTGCACCATCGCCCTCTTCAGCCCCAGGGACTAGGGCAGACCGCTCCATGACGCGCAAGGCCCCACCTGAGATCAAGGACTGGGCCGAATGGTACTTCGCCCGCCTGATCACCGCCGAGGAGGCGGTCAAGCACGTCCAGTCGGGCGACCGCGTCGTCATCCCCATCGGCGGAGAGCCGCGCCTGCTGCCCAAGGCCCTCTTCGCTCGCCGCGAGGAGCTGCGCAACGTCGAGATCTTCACCGTCGCGCCGCCCACCGATTTCGGCTGGTTCAACCCCGAGACCCGCGGCTCGTTCAACGTCATCGTCGCCAACTTCATCGGCCGCACCGCCACCGAGGCCGTGCGCTCGGGCAGGGTGGACTTTTCGCCGCCCCCCTTCTCCTTCAGCTTCAAGGCCATGGACGAGCGCCCGGCCGAGGAAGCGCCGCCGGACGTGGTCATGTGCACCGTCTCGCCGCCCGACCCTCACGGCTACTGCTCCTTCGGCATGGCCATGTGGAACAAGAAGGGCTACATCCAGCGCGGCAAGCTGGTGCTGGCCGAGGTGGACGGCCGCCTGGGGCGCACCTTCGTGCGACAACCACATCCACGTCAGCGAGATCGACTGGTTCGTGGAGCACACCCCCGCCGCCGAACCACCCCTGGGGCGCGGGCTATACGGGGAGCCCGAGGAGCGCCACCGGCCCATCGCCGAGGCGGTCAACACTCCGCGAAGCTTCGCTCTCATTCCGATCCGCAGGGGCTCCAGGCGGTTCTTCCCCGGATACAAGATACCGTTCCAACTCGAGACCGACGTCGGCACGGTCAGCACTCACTTTACGTCGGCACGAGCTGGGACTTCCGTCGGAGACCCGGATGGTGGCTTCTACATTCAAGGCAATCTCACTGATTGGTACAAAAACCACAGGAGCCTACGCGACGGTGCCAGGCTGCGGATTGAGGCGTTGGAACCCGGGAAACGCTACAAACTGTCCATCATCTCAGCAGGAAATCCAGCGTCCTGATACACGGAACACTTCGGAAGGCTGTGGTTCGTCCTTCGACAGGCTCAGGACGAACGGAGGATTCCCCGCTCGTGGTGAGCTTGTCGAACCACGGGAGGCCTTTCGACCCTTCGGCAATGCCCAGGGTAGACAAGCCTTAGGGCGCCCCCTAGGAGCCAACCAGGTTCATCTCCTGGCGCAGCTCCTGGGCCGTGGCCACCATGTTCTCCAGGCTGGGCGCCGTTTCCTTCCAGTCGCGGGTTTTGAGGCCGCAGTCGGGGTTCACCCACAAGAGCTTGGGCCGGATAACCCTGGCGGCGGCCCGTAGCTGCGCCTTCATGCGCTCCTTGTCGGCCACCTGGGGGCTGTGGATATCGTAGACGCCAGGGCCGACGGCCCGCTCGAACTTGAAGCGCTCGAAGGCGCCCAGGAGCTTGCCAGCGCTGCGCGAGTCTTCGATCGAGATAGCGTCGGCATCCATGGCGTCGATGGCCTCGATGATGTCGTTGAACTCCGCGTAGCACATGTGGGTGTGGATTTGGGTCTCGTCACGCACCCCCGCCGACGCGAGGCCGAAGGCCCGCACCGCCCAGCGCAGGTAATCGGGCCAGTGCCGCCGCTTCAGAGGCAACCCCTCCCTGAACGCGGGCTCGTCGACCTGGATGATGCGGGCGCCCGCCGCCTCCAGGTCGCTCACCTCGTCCCGGATGCTTAGGGCCAGCTGGTAGGCGACCTGCTCCAGGGGTATATCGTCGCGGGCGAAGGACCATTTCAGCATGGTCAGCGGCCCCGTCAGCATCCCCTTCACCGGCTTCTGGGTGAGGCCCTGGGTGTAGGAGAACCACTCCACCGTCATGGGCCTAGGCCGGGACACATCGCCGTAAATGAGGGGCGGCCGCACGTAGCGCGAGCCATAGGACTGGACCCAGCCCTGGATGAAGGCCATGCCCTGGAGCTGCTCGGCGAAGTAGTCCACCATGTCGGCGCGCTCGAACTCGCCGTGGACTAGCACGTCCAGCCCCACCCGCTCCTGGAACGTGATGAGCTCGCGGATCTTGCCGCGGACGAACTCCTTGTACTCCGCCTCCGCGCTGGCGCCCCTCTTCCAGCGGTCCCGCTCCCGCCGCACGTCCGCCGTCTGCGGGAAGCTGCCGATGGTGGTGGTAGGCAGGGGCGGCAAGGGCAGCGCCTCCGCCTGACGCTCGTGGCGCACTGCCCAGGAGCTCTGGCGCTTGAGGTCGTTCTCTTTCAGGTCCCGCAGCCGGGCCTGCACCAGGGGGTCGGTGTGCCGGGGCGAGGACCGCCAGGCCCTCAGCACCCGCTGGTTCTCCGCCAGCTCCTCTGCGATGGCCGCCCTGCCCTGTCCTAGGCCCTGGGCCAGGGTCCGGACCTCGTCCAGGCGGTCATCGGCGTAAGCCAGGACCGACTTCAGCTCCGGGTCCAACTCCTTCTCCAGGCTGCGGTTGATGGGCAGGTGTAGGAGGGAGCAGGACGGCTGCACCCACAGCCGCTCCTGGGGCACGTGCCGGGCGATGGCCTCCAGGCGCTGGAGGGCGGCCGGCAAGTCGGTGGCCCAGACGTTGCGCCCGTTGACGATCCCCGCCCCTAGCGCCTTGTCCCTGGGGAATCCCCTGCCACGCAGGTCAGTCAGGTTCTCCTCCGTCCGCACGAAATCCAGGCCCACGCCCTCCACCGGCAGGGCCATCACGGTATCCCAGGCATCCGCCAGCCCGCCGAAGTAGGTCTGTAGCATGAGCTTCACGCGGCCCTTGGCCTGGGCCAGGTCACGGTAACACTCCAGCAACGCCGCCAGGGCAGCGGCTGGCTGCTCCAGGACCAGAGCGGGCTCATCCATCTGGACCCACTCCACGCCGGCCCGGTCCAGCTCGCCCAGCATTTGGGCATAGACGGGGGTGAGTGCCCGCAGCAGCTCATGGGCCGGGCGGCCGCTGGCGTTCCGGGCCAGAGCAATGAAGGTGAAGGGGCCCAGCACCACGGGCTTGGTCTTGACGCCTAGGGCCCGCTGGAAGAACTGGAACTCAGCCAGGGAGCGGTTCTGGGTCAGGGTGAAGGGGCCTTCGATCTCGGGGACCAAGTAGTGATAGTTGGTGTCAAACCACTTGGTCATCTCACAGGCCTGGGCGCCCTTGGCGCCGCGGGCCAGGGCGAACTCCAGGTCCAGGTCCACGGGGTCACCAGGCCTCCAGCCGAAGCGCTTCGGAACGGCCCCCACCATGAGCGCCGTGTCCAGCGCCAGGTCGTAGTAGCTGAAGTCGCCGCAAGGCATAAGCTCGATGCCGCGGCTACGTTGGGCCTCGAAGTTGGCGCGCCGCAGGGTGTCGCCCACGGCCAGCAGCTCCTGCATGGTGGCCTTGCCGGCCCAGTGGTCCTCGGTGACCTTCTTGAGATCCCGCTTCAGGCCGATCCGCGGATAGCCCAGGTTGCTCGTCAGCATGCGCGCCTCCCCTACGTTGGGTACCCCACAGACCTCTATTCTAGCGCCAAGCCCGGCAGAAAAAAGTGGGCTGCCAATCCCGCTTCTCCGTCTAGCAGCACGCGGGGGAGCAGCACGAGGGCTGTGGTCAGGGGCCAAGCATGGCTGTCCCTTGCATCCCTTGCCGATAAGTGATAAAAACTAGCTCACAGCGATAAGGAGGCACCATGGAACCGCTCAAGATCACCTGGCTGGGCCACGCCGCGTTCAAGTTCCTCTCCCCTGGGGGCAAGAGCGTCATCATTGACCCCTGGGTTATGAACAACCCCGCCTGCCCCGACTCCCTCAAGCGGGTGACCAAGCTGGACCTGATGCTGGTGACCCACGGCCACTTCGACCATATCGGCGACTGCGTGGCCCTGGCCAAACAGCACCCCGCGGCCAAGGTGGTCTGCATCTATGAGACCGCGGTCTGGCTCGGCAACAAGGGGGTGCAAAACGCCCTGGGCATGAACAAGGGCGGAACCCAGACCGTCGACGGCATCAAGATAACCATGGTGAGCGCCGACCACTCCTGCGGCATCCAGGACGGCGACCAGATCGTCTACGGTGGCGAGCCCTGTGGCTACGTGGTCCAGTTCGAGAGCGGCTTCACCGTATATCACGCGGGCGACACCAACGTCTTCGGCGACATGAAGATTATCGGCGACCTGTACTCCCCCGACCTCTGCCTGCTGCCCATCGGCGGGCTCTACACCATGTCGCCCCGAGAGGCCACGTACGCCTGCCAGTTCCTCGGCGCCCAACGGGTAGTGCCCATGCACTACGGCACCTTCCCGGCCCTCACGGGAACACCCGCCGACTTCAGGGAGCAGGCCCAGGGGATCATAGGCCTCGACATCCTGGTCATGAAGCCTGGAGAGACCCTCAGCTTCGACGTTGAGGACCCTCGTAAACACGTGGGGGAACGCCCCCCAGGCTCCCCCCCAGCCAAGAAGAAGGCGACACCCCGGCGGCGCGTCCGGAGGTGACCTCGCGGGTCCAGACAGATCTCTTGGTCCCGAGGCCAGTGTCGGAAGTCTTCGCCTTCGCCGCCGACCTCCGCAACCGTAGCCGCTTCCTGCCCACCAACCACCGGGACTTCCAGGTGCTCACCCAGAACTTCCAGGGCGTGGGCGCCCGCGCCAGCTACGAGCTGGCGGTGGGAGGCCACAGCCGCCGGCTAGAGCTGCGCCTCGCCGAGTACGCGGAGGGAGACCACTTCGTGGAGCGCTCCGGGGTGGACGAGCCCACCTTCACCACCACCTGGGGGTTTGCGGCGGCCCCGGGCGGCACCCTGGTGACCCTGACGGTGGAGTACCGCGCGGTCCCGGGGTTCTTGGGCACCCTGGCCAATCTGCTCCTGGCCCGCGGCAGGATACGGCGCAATTATGCCGAGCAGCTCCGCCGCCTCAAGCAGGCCCTGCAGGGCAGCTAGCGCCCGCGCTCCGGCATAGCTCACGGAGCCTATGGTTGCTTAGGCTCGGCGTAGCGAACGGCTTTGCCAGCTGACCGTGCTCAGCTTGCAGGTATCGGCATGCGCAGGGGTTATGGCAGGACTCTTGAGCGGGGCTACGGCACGATGCTAGAGTGGTCTACAAGGTTCGAATCCCGTTCGGTCCACCATTCTGGATAAAGGCGAACTTTTTCGGTCGCCTTCGCCTTGGGCTCTATGACCTCCACTTGACCAGCCCGCTAGTGCGTCCGCTCTCTTTGGTCATTTTCTTGGCTGCTGGAGGAGTGGAAGAGCGACACCCTTCCTCGGTGAGGATGCCGCTCTTCCACTCTATCCCGGTCGGGCCATGGCCAAGACTTGTTCTCTCGTGATCTGCATCCGGTGCACTTCACGGGCATGGCTCTGGGCCTGGCGCACCAGATCATCATCGTCCCGACCCTTGATCACGACTCCGCATTCACAGGTGAATACCTTAGCCATTGCCCATTCCTCCTGAGTCCATGTTGAACAGTCTACGCCTTCCCGGCGGCTAGCGCCTTCACATCGGCTGTGGTCAGGCCATTGCCGCCGATGCCCCAGTCGCCGCTCTTGACCTCTTCGACAACGACCCAGGTGACGGGGCGCAAGTTCTCCCCTTCGATCGAAACCATCGTGTCAGTCAGCCTCCTGATGATTTCGCGCTTCTGGCCCTCAGAGAATACCCCTTCGATCAGCTTGACTTGGATGAGAGGCATGTCGGACTCCTTTCCACTTCTTCACTTATGTTTCTACGGGTTTGGTCCCGATGCTTGGCAGGTTTCTGGACAACGGCGCGGGCAGACCTGTGAAGCTCTCCATACTCGGGGAAGGGACACTCAGGTCGCCCGCAGCACGATCACGAGCACCATCGCCACCATCAGCGTCTGTTCGGCCAGCACTGCCATCTTCAGCGTGATCCAGTTCGCGAAATAGCCGAAGAAGACTATCTGCGAGAGCGTATACAGAAGCAGCGCCTCCGAGTACGGCAGCGCGTCGCCGCGGGCCCGGGGCCAAAGCCACACGCCTATAGCGAGGAACACGATGTGCGCCACCACGTACAAGGTCTTGGGCAGGTCATCCAGGAACTTTCCCAGCGGTAACCGATTCCCTCCAGTCATAGCGAATTCCTCCTTTCTGCTTGTCTAGGTCAACCCTCGGTGTCACAATACGTCAGGGCCCTTGGCGCAAACTTGGGAATTTCTTGGGGGATTCGCTGAGTGTCCACGCGTGTCTACGTAACGGGGCGGATGTACATTGAAAGTGCCGGGAGGCTTCTCGCTGAGCAACAATTTCCCGGCCGCCAGGGCCGTCTCTTGTTCGCCTATCTCATTTGCCATCGCCAGCGGCCCATAGCGCGCGCCGAGCTTGCCGATGCTCTCTGGCCGGAAACGCTTCCGCCAGCCTGGGAAACGGCGCTGAACGCCCTTGTCAGCAAGCTACGGGGACTCCTGAAAAGAGTAGGACCGCCGGTCCCGATGACATTAACGAGCGCCTCCGGGGGCTATCTCCTACAAGTCGGCGATGACACCTGGATCGATCGGGAATCCGCGGCGGAGGCGATCGATCAGGCGGAAGGAATGCTGCGTTCCAACAACTGGAAAGGCGCGTGGGCCCCAAGCAACATTGCCGCCATCACGGCGCGCCAGCCGTTTCTTGTCGGGGAGGAAGGCGAATGGATTAGCCGCGAGCGTGCTAGGCTGCAAAGCGTACTGTTGCGGGCGCTCGACTGCCTGTCTGAGATATAGCTGCTAAATGGAGAGCCAGCTCTAGCTCTGGGGGCGGTCCGCGAAAGCGTCGCGCTGGAGCCTTATCGTGAAACGGGCTACCAGCGTCTCATGCGCGTTCTCGCTGCCCAGGGGAACCGCGCTGAAGCATTACGCGTCTACGAAAGTTGTCGCTTGCTCTTCGCAACAGAGCTAGGCACAGACCCTTCGCCTGAAACCCAGAAGGTCTACGAAGACCTACTACGCTCCTGTTAGTTAGGCTCGATACTAGCTCTTAGCACGCCGATCCGATCACGGGCACTGCCCCTAGCCCTGCCGCTCGCGCTGTATCTCCACCGAGGCGCTCTCCAGGATGCTCCCCTTGATGGCGGCGCCCGGCTTGTGCACCTGGACGATCACCTCCGCCACCGGGAACGAGTCCAGCACCCGCTGGGCTATCTCCTCGGCCACCGCCTCGATCAGGTTTTTGGGCGGGCCCTCCACCACGCTGCGCACGCTGTGGAACAGCGCGGCGTAGTTGACGGTGTCGGCCAGGCTGTCGCTGCGACCGGCCACACCCAGGTCCAGGGCGACCTCCAGGTCTACCAGGAAGCGCTGTCCCAGGGCACGTTCCTCGGGATTCAGCCCGTGGAACCCGTAGAAAGCCATCCCCTCCAGGCGAATCCAGTCCGTCAACGGTTGCCTCCTTCAGCCGGGCTTGCGCCCTCCCATACGAAGATGCTACAGCCCGACGCCGTGGTTCGACAAGCTCACCACGAACGGAATAAATCTACCGCGAACGGAACAACCTTCCGCTCATACTGCCTGCCCTGAGCATAGCCGAAGGGGCCTGTCGAAGGACGGCCCCGGCTTCCGTTCGTCCGAGCCTGTCGAAGGACTACCCTAGCGCAGAGCCCCCAGATGCAGAGCCCCCATCCTAGTCCTCATAGGACTGCAAAGAGCAGGGCGAGGAACGCGGCATAAAGCGCAACCAGCAAGAGCCCATCGCGCCTCTTCAGTGTACCCTTCCCTGCCAGCAGCAGCAATAAGACGAGAAGACCGAGCATGAACAGGGCTGAGAGAGCGACCAGCCTTCGCTCTGGCGCTACCAGGGGAGCGATTAGGGCGGCGATGCCGAGGCCCAGGGTCAGGTTAAAGGCGTAGCTCCCCAGAATGCCACCCAGGCTGATCTCGGGATGGCCCTTCAAGGCCGGCACCACCGCCAGGAAAAGCATCTCGGCCGAGGTAGCGAAGGCTACGATGCTCAGCCCAATGGCGCTCTCCGACATTCCTAGCCACGTGGCCAGGTCCCGCGCACCCTCCACCGTGAAGTGACCGCCCCCGCCCATCACCGCCAGGCTGACCAGAACGAGCCCTGCTGGCAAAGCTCGTCGCCAGGCCGACGGGCGGTGGGCGCCTCCATTCCCCAGTCCAGCCGGAGTAGCCAGCTCCCCGGCCACCCTCTGGACGCTAGTCTCCGCTACCTCCAGAGGCTGCCGTTCGCGATAGACAACGTGGAGGATGTAGACGAAATACGAGGCCACAAGGACTGCGCCACCCCAGAGAGGCACCCTACCCCAAAGGAGAAGAGCAATCGCAGGCAACGTCGCAGCCAGGGTGATCGCTCCGTACCTCCAGGTGGCTCGCTGCACACGGATAGGGACGATCACAGCCGCCAGCCCCAGGGCCAGAGCGATGATGGTGATGTTCGTGCCGACAAGGTTGCCCAGGGAGATGCCTGGCGCCTCCCTGGCCGAGGCGATGGCAGCGGTGAAGAGCTCCTCGGGCTCCGCTCCGGCAAAGATGAGGCCCAGCGCCAGGGTGCTTATGCGCAGCGCTCTGGCGGCCCTAACCGCGTTATCGGTGAAGAGCTCGGCCCCACCCAACAGCAAAGCCACGCCGAGAGCTAGCTGCGCCGAAGCAAGGAATAACTCCAGGGCTAGTATCCTGTCTTGTCAGTCATTACCCTGCGGGCTCTCGGCTTTGCACAAAACGTCTCATTTTCTTCTACCTGGCTCTCCCACGAGGATGCCCTCGACCATCCCCCTTGCCCCCTTCCTGGCCAGGAAGGGGGTGGTTTGAGAGGGAGAGAATCCCGAGGATCGGGACTTCGACCCCCGGCAGAGTCCCGACACGTCGGGATCTGCACTCCCTCTGTTGCTGGAAGATTGCCATTTCTTGTGCAAGGCCTGGGCTCCCAGTTTCCTGGGGTCTGCGGACCTGATACGGCGGTTGCCCCTAGCCCGCACTCATGGCTTCCGCCGGGTCGTGATGGAGGGGCGACGTATATAGAGGGGCTGGAGGGTGGCGGCATCGGCCGCTTCGCCCCGGCGCAGCCGCTGCCAGCCCAGGGACGCCAGGACACCGGCGCTCCGGGGCTTGACCGCAGCGATGGCTGTGCCCCGGCCCGCGGCGGCCAGGGCATCGCTGGCCCACGCCGGGATCTCCCCGCAAAAGATAGTGCCCTCCGGCACCCGCGTGGCGACTTCTGAGGGGGCCGCTAGCTGCTCCTCCCAGAGCTGCCGCCAGGAGCCCTGCTCGCTCCCGAACAAGGCGACGTAGAGGTCACCCCGCCCGGCATCCAGGACCGGGCACACAGGCCGCCCGGCGTCCCCGTAAGCGAAGGCCTCCATCTCCAGGGTGCCTACAGCCGTTATGGGGATGGCCAGGGCCAAGGCGAGGCCCTTGGCCGTAGCCAGCGCCACCCGGAGCCCGGTGAAGGAGCCGGGGCCCCGGGCGACAGCGAGGGCGCCCAGCTCACGAGGGGCTAGTCCGTGGCGTTTCAGGAGGGCGTCGATGGTTGGCAGCAGCTCGGTAGTTTGGTTCCGCCCCGGCCTCCACAGCACCTCCTCCAGCAGGGCCGGCCCCCGGGCCAGGGCCACCCCCGCCTGGTCGGTCGAGGTCTCCAGGGCGAGGATTAGGGTAGACTCGTCCATCGCCGGCGCAGGCCTTGCAGCAGACTGCAGGAGCGGGGGCCCTCGGCGCTTATCACCAGCTCCCGCTCCTCCCCAAGCCGATGGCTGAAAACAATAGTCAGGTGGTCATCAGGCCACAGTCCGGGGGCCCGGTCGGCCCACTCCACCAGTGTCACGGCGCGGCCGCCCAGGAAGCGGTCCAGGTCCAGGTCCCCGGCCTCCTCGGGGGCCTCGATGCGGTAGAGGTCCAGATGATACAGGGGTAGCCGTCCCTGGTACTCCGCCGCCAGGATGAAGGTGGGGCTAGTCACCTGCTCCTGGACGCCGAGGCCCGCCGCGACTCCCTGGGAGAAGCAGGTCTTCCCGGCCCCCAGTTCTCCGGTCAGGAGGACCAGGCTGTCGGGCTCCGCGGCCTCGCCCAGGAGCCGTCCCAGGGCCTGAGTCTCATCCGGACCCCGGGTGGTCAATGCCCACTGGCAAGCCGAAGTGGCGGTCACGACCGGAAGTGGTCCCAGCCGGCGCTCTCTAGATGGAACTCCCGGCTCTCGGCGTCCAGGACAGTGATACGACCGCTGCCCGGTCCCGTGACGTGGCCGATGACAGTGAGGGGGGTGTCCATCTGGCGGCGCGCCCGCTCCAGGGCGGTAGAGGGGGCGGCGCAGAGGAGCTCGAAGTCCTCGCCGCCCGCCAGGGCCAGCTCCCGCCAGCCCTGGGGGTAGGCGCGCCGGACGGCCTCGGATACGGGCAGCAGGTCGGCCTGGATGACGACATCCACCCCGCTGGCGTGGCCGAGGTGGCCCAGGTCGCGCAGCAGGCCGTCGCTGACGTCGATGGCGCAGCGCACCCCGGCGCGCAGGAGCGTCTGCCCTTCAGCTATCCGGGGTAGAGGACGGAAGTGGAACCGCCGCAGCAGCGCCTCGGTCTCCGCGTCGAAGCGCTCGCCACGGGTCAGCATCCGCAGGCCGGCTGCAGAGGCCCCCAGAGCGCCCGTCACCGCCACCTGCTGGCCCGGTTGCGCCCCATCGCGGCGCATCAGCCCGTCGTAACCGTCCCAGCCCTCTGGCTGGCTACCAAGGAGGGTGACGGTGATAACCACCTGGGTTGAGGCGCTCAGGTCGCCGCCCACTATGGTCACGCCGAAGGAGCGGGCCGCCTCTAACATGCCCTGGTAGAGGGCGTCCACGGCAGACACCTCTACCGAGGCCGGCAAGCACAGGGCCACCAGGGCGTACTGGGGGACCCCTCCCATCGCGGCGATGTCGCTGAGGTTCACCGCCAGGGACTTCCAGCCTAGGTCCGCCCAAGAGACTTGGCCCAGGTGGAAATCGGCGCCTTCCACCAGGCTATCGGTGGTGGCCAGCACCCAGGTGTGAGGCGGGGGGAAGGCAGCGGCATCGTCGCCGACGCCCAGGATGCTACGCCCCGCGACCTGGCCCTGGAGGGCTGCCTCCAAGCGGCGGATGAGGCCCAGCTCCCCTAGCTGCGCGAGCTGCATAGCCTCCGCATTATACCGCCGTCATGGCGTCGGCCTCGTCGCTGGCCCTCCTAGCTGGGTTGTGCAGGGGCGCCGGCCAGAGCCCGCGAGCGAGTCTAGCACTATACTGTCGTCAACGGCGATGCGCATCGCAGTCCTCTCCGACCTCCACAGCAACCTGGAAGCCCTGCAAGCCGTCCTGGCCGACCTGGCGGCCCAGGGCGGCGCGGATCAGACGTGGTGCCTGGGCGACATCGTAGGCTACGGGCCCGATCCCGCCGAGACCCTGGAGTTCGTGCGCGCCAAGGTAGACGTAGCCGTCGCCGGGAACCATGACTACGCGGTGGCGGGGGTAATCGATATCTCTGAGTTCAAACCCCTATCCCGCCGCGGCCGTCCGCTGGACGGCCCAGCGGCTCTCCGAGCAGCAGCGCCGGTTCCTGAAAGAGCTCCCCGCCAAGGTCGAGGCCTCCGCCACCTTCACCCTGGCCCACGGCAGCCCCCGCCAACCTATGTGGGAGTACCTGCTCTCCCCGGCGGTGGCCCAGGCCAACCTGAGCGCGTTTGAAACCCCCTGCTGCCTGGTGGGCCACACCCACCTGCCGCTGCTCTTCGCCTTCCCCGAGGCGGCAAAGGGCAGCTCGCCGCCTGCCATCCAGGTCAGGGTCCTGGAGCCAGGAGAGACGGTGGCCCTGGTCCCCGGCCGGCTCATCCTCAACCCCGGCAGCGTGGGCCAGCCGCGCGATGGAGACCCGCGCGCCGCCTATGCCATTCTGGACACCGGTGACCTGGACACCGGGGGCGTGACGGTGACACAGCGGCGGGTCAGCTACGATTTCCGTCGCACCCAGGACAAGATGCAGCGCTCCGGCCTACCCGCTTACCTAGGCCAGCGGCTGGCCCTGGGGCGATAGCAGCCGGTTGCGCACGGGGAGGCCAGCGCTGTATAATAGCGTCGAATTTCGTCTAGCAGTTAGTGGACGGGCCCGCTGCCCCGCCGCTATCTAGATAGCGCTCCCAGCCCAAAGACGTAGACAAGGCGCGAGATACCCGCGCGCTAGCAAGCCACCGGGGCGGTACTCGCGAAGGAGCCAACATGGCACTAACCTTCGAGCGCCAGGGCCGCATCGCCACCATCACCATCAATCGGCCCAAGGCCCTGAACTCCCTGGACCCGGAGACGCTGCAAGAGCTCCACCAGGCGCTCGCGGAGCTCCGCGACGACCCCGAGCTCTGGGTCGGGGTCATTACCGGGGCGGGCGAGCGGGCCTTCTGCGCCGGGGCCGACCTCACCGCCACCATCCCCGTCATGCTGGACCCCAAGGCCGTCCTGCCCTACCGGGCGCCGCCGACGGTCCTGCGGGGCATGGAGCTGTTCAAGCCCCTGATCGCCGCGGTCAATGGCCTCGCCCTGGGAGGCGGCCTGGAGCTGGTGCTGGCTTGCGACCTACGCCTGGCGGCCGAGGGCGCTACCTTCGGCCAGCCCGAGGTCAAGTGGAGCCTGATACCGGGCTGGGGCGCCACCCAGCGGCTGCCCCGGATGATGCCCTACGCCCGGGCCGCCGAGATGATCCTGATGGGCCGCGCCATCGATGCCCAGGAGGCCCTGCGCTTGGGCCTCATCAACGCCGTCGTCCCGCGGGAGAAGCTGATGGAGACGGCCGCGGCCTGGGCCGCTGAGATCTGCCAGCTAGGGCCCCTGGGAGTCCGGGCAGCCAAGGAGGCGATGCTGCGGGGGCTGGACCAGCCCCTGGAGCAGGGCTTGCGACTGGAGCAGATGCTCTTCGAGGGCCTCCGCTACACCGAGGATTGCCAGGAAGGGCCGAGGGCCTTCGCCGAGAAGCGCACGCCCGTTTTCAAGGGGCGCTAGCGCCGCGGCGAAATCGAACTCGTCGTACAATCGAACTCGTCGTACAAGAGAAGGAGGACAAGGAGTGAAGAGGGTGGGCGTGATGGGCTTGGGCCTCATGGGCTCGGGCATCGCCGAGGTTTCCATTCTGGCCGGCTACGCCACAGCCGTGTGCGAGGTGAACCCTGAGCTGCTGCAAAAGGGCCGCTCCAACATCGAGCGCTCCCTGGCCCGCGCCGTGGAGCGGGGCAAGCTGACGGGGGAGCAGCGGGACCATGCGCTGGCCATCCTGCGGCCGGGCACGGACCTGGCCCTGTTCCACGACTGCGACATAGTCATCGAGGCGGTGACGGAGAACCTGGCCGCCAAGCAGGAGGTGTTCCGCGCCCTGGACAAGGCCTGCAAGAGGGAAGCCCTCCTGACCAGCAACACCTCCTCCCTTAGCATCACCCAGCTCGCCGCTTGCACCCAGCGGCCAGACCGGGTGGTAGGCACCCACTTCTTCAACCCCGTGCCACTGATGAAGCTGGTGGAGGTGGTGCGCGGCATCGCCTCCAGCGACGACTCCGTGGCCCAGGCCAAGCGCTTCTGCGAGTCCCTGGGCAAGTCCGTGGTCCTGGCCAAAGACACCCCTGGATTTGTGGTGAACCGGCTGCTGGTGCCCTATCTGCTGGACGCCATCCGGGAGTACGAGCGGGGCCTGGCCAGCGCCGAGGATATCGACAACGGCATGGTGCTAGGCTGCAACCACCCCATGGGCCCCCTGCGGCTGACTGACCTGGTGGGCCTCGATACCACCTACTTCATCGCCCTGAGCCTTTACGAGGAGTTCGGGGAGCCTCGCTTCGAGCCCCCGCCCCTCCTCAAGCGCCTGGTGCTGGCCGGCTGGCTGGGCCGCAAGAGCGGCCGCGGATTCTATCAATACACTGACGGCACCAGCCAGAAATAGCCCGCGCCGCTAGCTGCAGACCCCGTCACCAGGAGGTGGGCCATGCCGGTGGTCACGATCCAGATGTACGCCGGGCGTACCAAGCAACAGAAGGCAGAGCTGGCCAAGGCCATCACCGAGGCAGTGGTGCGCATCGCCCTAACTACCCCCGAGCAGACCTGGGTGGTCTTCCAGGATGTGCCTCGGGACAGCTGGGCGATCGGCGGCGTCCTGGCCAGCGACCGGCCATAGCGTTGAGCCCAAGTTCCCGACAACGTCGTTGCGAGGCCCGACAAAGGAGGGCCGTGGCGATCTGGAGGCGGGTCCACCCCTTCTCTGGATTGCTTCCTCGGGCTGCCGCCTCCTCGCAATAACAATTCGTAAAAGTATTTCAAGGACGGGACGCTAGCGCCCCCGCCAGCACGGAAAGGAGCCTCATGCCGAACACCCTGTCCTCCAAGGCCCGCGCCCTCCTGGAGAAGGCGGCCTTGGTGCACCTGGCTACGGTGATGAAAGACGGCTCGCCCCAGGTCTCGCCGGTCTGGGTGGATACCGATGGCACCAACATCCTGGTCAATACGGCGGAGGGGCGTATCAAGACCCGCAACGTGCGGCGCGACGCCCGTGTAGCCCTGTCCCTCACCGATCCCGACAACCAATATGCGACGCTGTTGATTCGCGGCCGGGTGGTGGAGGTAAGGGCCCAGGGCGCCAAGGAGCACATCGACAAGCTCTCCCAAAAATACGTCAAGCGTGCTTACACGCACCGGCCCGGCGAGCTACGCCTGATCCTGGTTATAAAGCCCGAGCGGGTCGGGGGCAGCGGTGCCTAGGCTAAGCTGGGTCCGCCGCCGCTCGGCCCGGCTGAGGTAGCAGGGACGGATGCAGCCAAAGGCCCCTCCCAAACGTCCCACGGGCGTCTTCTACGGCTGGTGGGTGGTTGCCGGGAGCGCCCTGATAAACGCCGTGGGCGGCGGCGTCCACTTCTACGGCTTCAGCGTCTTTTTCCTGCCCCTAAAAGAGGACCTGCACCTCACCAGCGCCGCCACGGCCCTGGTGTTCTCCCTCTCTCGCGCCGAGGGGGCCTTCGAAGGGCCTCTGGCCGGCTACCTCATCGACCGCTTTGGCGCCCGGGTGATGATATTCCTGGGGGCGGCGGTGGTGGCGGTGGGCTACGTCCTGCTCAGCCGGACCGATAGTTTCCTCGGCTTCGTGCTGGTCTACCTGCTGGTGATCTCCCTGGCTTTCAACATGAGCTTCGGCTCCGCCACCATGGCGGCGGTGACGAAGTGGTTCGTGCGGCGGCGTAGCATGGCGTTGGCGCTGGTTACCGCGGCCTTCGGCGTCGGCGGGGCGTTCGTGACTCCCATCCTATCGCTGCTGGTGCGCGAGCTGGGCTGGCGCTCCGCCGCCGTCATCGCGGGCGGCGCCGTGGCCGCCCTAGTGCTGCCAGCCTCCCTCCTGGTCCGCAGCTCGCCGGAGTCCATGGGACTGCGACCGGATGGCGACGCCGCCCTAGCCCAGGAGGGCGCGGCGCAGCAGGAGGTGGACTTCTCCCTGCGCGAGGCCGTGCGGACAGCGGCATTCTGGGTCCTTGCCGTAGCCACCATGCTGCGCATCGGGGTCTTCGGCGCCCTTATCGTCCACTTCATCCCCATCATGGTCTGGAAGGGGCAAGACCAGGCCTCGGCGGCCTTTCTGCTGGCGGCCCTGGCCTTCCTCGGCATCCCCTTACGGCTGCTCTTCGGGTGGCTGGGCGACCGCTGGTACAAGCCCACCCTCGTCGCTCTGGGCATGGTGACCGTGACGGCCGCCATGGTGATCCTGCAGTACGCTCAGGCCAGCTGGCAGCTCTGGGTCTTCGTGGTGGTCATGGCGGTGGGAGAGGGCATAACAGTACTGAACTGGGCGACCATGGGCGACTTCTTCGGGCGGCGCCACTTTGCCACCATCCGGGGGACAATGGGCCTAATCTTCACCTGGGGCATGGTGATAATGCCCGTGCTCGTAGGCTATATCTTCGACCGCACCCAAAGCTACAGCGCCGCCATCTGGCTATTCGCGGCTCTGGGGGCTCTGGCGGTGGTAGCCTGGGCTCTGCTGCGGCCACCCAAGCCCCAGGCACGCTCGGTGCCCAAGGCGGCCTGATACTTCCGCGGCGCTACTTTGCGCTTCCACACCGGGGCCGCTTCTCGAAGAAGGCCGCCACGCTCTCCCGGTGGTCTTCTGATTGGAGCAGCAGATTGAGGAGCTGACCGGAGGCGATGCCGTGGCTCTCGATGTCGCGCTCCAGCCCCCGATAGAGCAGTTCCTTTGTCATGCACCGGATGTGGTATCCGCCCGACGACTCTTGCGAGCCTCTTAGCGTAGAGTGGTAGCTCCCCTGCTCGCCCGCAGCCCGCCAACCCTTGTCGCCGGTGGGAGCGCCGCCTACAATATCGCAACCACCTCCGTCGCTTGGGGCCCTCAGTCCCTTCGAGATGGAGGAGCATCTTGCTGAAGACGCGGACGACTTTGCAGGGAGAAAAAGCACATGGACCGGTTCCAGCTACGGGTCGCCCAGGCCTTCGCGTTCGAGGTCACGGAGGTCCTCTCCGACGACCTCAACATCTCCTTGAGCCTGCCACCGCCCGACGACCCTGAGCCCATCATCTCCGTCACCGCCAAGAACCTGGGGATCATAGACGCCCTCTATCGTTGGGCGCAGGACCAACCCCACCTGGGGGGGCTGGTCGCCATCGCCCACAACGTGGAGTACCAGTTCGAGGGACGCACGCCAGACCAGCTCAAGGCGCTGATCCAGGGCGGGTGACGAGGGCGCAGCGGAGGAAGGAAGGGGAGATGGCCCGCAGGTACAACCCCCAGGAGATCGCCGCCAAGTGGCAGGCCCGTTGGGCCCAGGACCGCCTTTACGAGGTGGACGAGGCTGCGGACGGCCGGCCTAAGTTCTTCGCCCTGACCATGTTCCCCTATACCTCGGGCGACCTCCACATCGGGCACTGGTACGCCATGGCGCCCTCCGACACCCAGGCCCGTTTTCTGCGCATGCAGGGGCACAAGATGCTCCACCCCATCGGCTTCGACGCCTTCGGCCTCCCGGCCGAGAACGCCGCCATCAAGCGCGGCATCCACCCCAAGGAGTGGACTTACCAGAACATCGAGCGCATGCGCGGCCAGCTCCGCTCCCTCGGCGCCAGCTACGACTGGCGCCGCGAGGTGGTAACCTGCGACCCCTCTTACTACCGCTGGAACCAGTGGTTCTTCCTGAAGCTGTTCCAAGCGGGCCTCGCCTACCGCGCCCTGGCGCCCGCCAACTGGTGCCCTGGGTGCCAGACCACCCTGGCCAACGAGCAGGTGGTCGGCGGCTGCTGCGAGCGCTGCGAGGCCCCCGTAACCCATAAGGACCTGGAGCA
Source organism: Dehalococcoidia bacterium (assembly GCA_009692805.1). Taxonomy (GTDB): domain Bacteria; phylum Chloroflexota; class Dehalococcoidia; order SHYM01; family SHYM01; genus SHYM01. The sequence continues at coordinate 21,609 of SHYM01000017.1, forward strand.
ATGGTTCCTCCGCATCACCCGCTA
>SHYM01000018.1 GCA_009692805.1 Dehalococcoidia bacterium
GTCAGCAAGATGGGCTGCGACTTCTTCGCCTTCTCCGCTCACAAGATGCTGGGTCCGACCGGCGTAGGGGTTCTCTACGGCCGCCGGGAGCTGCTGGAGCGGATGCCGCCCTTCCTGGGCGGTGGGGACATGATCCTGAGCGTCAGCCTCCAGGAATCAACCTGGAATGACCTGCCCTACAAATTCGAGGCGGGCACGCCCAACATCGCCGACGTCATCGCCTTCGGCGCGGCGCTGGACTACCTCACGCGTTTGGGCATGGACAACGTCCGCGAGCACGAGAAGAGGCTGACGGCCTACGCCCTGGACGCCCTCAGCGACTTAGGGCCCGAGCTGAGGCTCTTCGGCCCGCGGGATATAGAGCGGAGGGGTGGGGCGATCTCCTTCGAGTACGGCGGGATCCACCCCCATGATCTGGGCACGGCCCTGGACTACGAGGGGGTCGCTATTCGCGCCGGGCACCACTGCGCCCAGCCCTTGATGCAGCGCCTGGGCGTGCCGGCCACGGCCCGCGCCAGCTTCTACGTGTACAATACCGTGGAAGAGGTGGACACCCTGGTGGCCGCCTTGAAGAAGGCAAAGGTGTACTTTGGTGACGTCGTTAGAACAGCTGGATGAGCTCTACCGGGAGATCATCCTAGATCACTATAAGAAGCCCCGGAACCGAGCGGTGCCTCCCGCTGCCAATGTGAAAGTCGAAGGCACCAACCCCCTCTGCGGCGACGATGTCACCCTGGAGCTGCGGGTTGACGGCGGCTTCATTCGCGACATCGGCCTTCAGGGCAAGGGCTGCTCTATCAGCCTCTCCTCTGGCTCCATGATGACAGAGGCCGTCAAAGGCAAGACCACGGCTGAGGCGGCGGCGCTGCTGGAGGCGTTCAAGGAGCTGATGCGGGGCCATGAGCCGGCGTCCGAGCTAGGCGACCTGGAGACCCTGGCGGGGGTGCGCAAGTTCCCGGTACGGGTGAAGTGCGCCCTCCTGGCCTGGACCACCCTGGAGCAGGGGCTCAAGGGCCATAAGCCAGCGGGCTGAGGCGCCTGGCAGGCCATTGTCATTCCCAGCGGGGGCCGACGAAGCGCGTCGCCTAGGGCCACCGGTGGGCCCCCCAGACCTCTTGTGCGAGAACCCTTGCGGGATATTGTATGATGAACGCTGATGGTGGTTGCGCTTTATTTTAGGAGGTAGCTTTTGTCCCTTGTGACTCTGCAAGAGGGGGAGAGCCAGGAAGGCCTCCTGAACCGCTTCAAGAAGATAATCCAGCGGGACGGCGTCCTCCGGGAGCTCAAAGCACGGCGCTACTTCGTCTCTAAGCAAGAGAAGGCGCGGGCGAAGGCGCGCAAGGCGGCCAAGCGGATGCGGTCCAAGCGACCGAGCTACTAGCGGGCCGCCTCGTTTACACCGGTGGCGGACCTCCGGCGCCGGGCGTGTGCCGCTCGCCGGGGCCAGCCTCCCGCACTAACGACCACCAGGTCTTCCGCAAGGTCTCCGCGAGCCTCCTCGCCCCTTCCTGGCCAGGAAGGGGGAATCATGGAAGGGAGAGAAGGGGACACCCCCTTCGACCCCCGGCAGAGGGACCCTCCGCACTCTCCTATGTTATTTTGAGGCAACGCCCCTCCTCGCCTCTTCGTCTCCTCGCCGACCATGCCGTGGCCCTGGCTGTACCGCGCGTCCCGTTTGCGCTACCATAGGCCCACACATGAGCGGGGGTAAGCCATGCTCCCTTTGGAAGGCGTTCGCGTCCTCGACATGACTATCTGGCAGCAGGGGCCCGTGGCCACCATGATGCTGGGCGACCTGGGTGCGGAGGTCATCAAGATCGAAGAGCCCCGCAGCGGCGACCCTGGGCGCTACCTGCGCAGCGCTACCACGGGGACCGACTACCCGCTCTGCGTCTACTTCGAAGCCAACAATCGCAACAAGAAAAGCCTCGCCATCAACCTGCGTCTCGCCCCCGGGCGCGAGGCCCTGTACCGGCTGGTTGCGGGAGCCGATGTCTTCGTCTCCAACTACCGCACGACGACTCTCCAGCAGATGGGGCTTGATTACCCAAGTCTCAGGGCGCTAAACCCACGGCTGGTGTACGCCCAGGCCACCGGCTTTGGCCTGGCTGGCCCTGACAAGGACCGCCCGGCCTTCGATATCGCCGCCCAGGCCAGGGGTGGGATGCTGAGCATCAGCGGCCACGGCCCTCCCGGGCCCATCGGCGCGGGCATGGCCGACCAGTATGGCGCCACCTGCCTGGCCTACGGCCTCATGGTCGCCCTTTACATGCGGGAGCGCACCGGGGAGGGGCAGTTCCTGGAATGCTCGCTCCTGGGATGCCAAGCGTTCCTGGGCAATATCCCCCTCCAGAGCTATCTTTTCACCAAGACCATCGTCCCCAAGCGCGACCGCGCGGCGGTCCTGAACCCTCTTTGGAACGTCTATGGCACCCAGGACGCCCGCTGGTTTATGCTGGCCATGGTGCGGAGCGATCCTTACTGGCATGCCTTCTGCGAGACGGTGGGGCTCCAGTCCCTGGAGCGCGAGCCCCGCTTCAAGGACCACGCGGCCCGCGAGGGTTCGTCGCCGGAGCTAATCGCCATCCTAGACCAGCTGTTTGCGACCCGGACCGCCCAGGAGTGGAGCCGCCTCTTCCGGGAGCGCGACCTGGTCTGGGAGGTAGTCCGCACCTACGATGAGGTAGCCGCCGATCCTCAGTTGCGGGACAACGGCCATATCCAGGGCTTCGACCACCCAGTGGTGGGCCCCACGGAGTACGTGGGCCAGCCGGTGCACTGGGAAAAGGGGGAAGCAACAGTGCGCTCCAGCGCCCCTGAACTGGGGCAGCACACCGAGGAGGTGCTGGTGGGCCTGGCCGGGTACACCTGGGAGGAGATAGAGGGGCTCAGGGCCGCGGGCGTGATCCCTTAGCGCTCGTCTGGCCGTAGGCTTGAGACCTGCCTTCTTCTTAGGTATCATTACAGCTAGCTTGAGGCAGGTTTCGACGATCCGAGGAAGATACCAGGAGGCGCCATGGAAAGCATGAAGGACAAGGTAGCCATCATCGGGATGGGGCGCACAGACACCGGGGAGGTTTGGGGCAAGAGCCAGGAGGACCTCTTAGTTGATGCCTGCGACGAGGCGATAAAGGATGCAGGGATCGATCGGCACGATATCCAGGCGGGTTTCCTGGGCGCCTACTTCGGCACCCCTTCCGGCCTCATGCTTACCCGGGCGCTGAAGTTCGATTGGATCCCGGCGACACGGGTCGAAAACGCCTGCGCGACCGGGGGAGACACCTTCCGCACCGCTTGCGCCTTCGTGGCCTCTGGCATGTACGACATGGTTATCGCCGCCGGCGCCGAGAAACAGAAGGACTCCGGGGCTACAGGACAACAGTCCCATGGGGGAATCGGGGTTGACATAGGAATTCCCAGCCCGCCGCCGGCGCCGGTGGGGGCGGTGGCTGCCATTCGCTACGCGCACCACTATGGCATGACAATGGATGAGCTCAAGCGTATATTGGGCCGCATCGCCATCAAGAACCACCACAATGGTTCCCTGACCCCCGGCGCCCAGTATCGCAAGGACATCACCTTTGACCAATACCTCAACGCACCCATGATGGCCTATCCCCTGGGGCTGCTGGACTGCTGTGGCGTCGGAGACGGCGCTGCCGCCGCGATCATAACCCGCCCCGAGATCGCTAAGCACATAACGGACAACTATGTGGTGCTCAAGGGCCTTGGCGCCAGCACGGGCGGCTCCCAGGCCCAGCTCCAGCAGCAGGGTGACTATGTCCACTGGGAGGAGAACATCCGCGCGGCCGGAGTCGCCTACGGCATGGCGGGGGTCAGGGACCCCATGAAGGAGGTGTGTCATGCCGAGATCCATGACGCCTTCACCATCGTGGAGCTGATCAGCCTGGAAGACGTAGGGCTGGCGCCTCGCGGGAAAGGGGGCGAGCTGGTGCTGGGGGGATTCTATGACCTGGAAGGGCAGGTGCCGGTGAACACCGATGGCGGCCTCAAGTGCAACGGGCACCCCATCGGGGCCACCGGAATCATCCAGCTGTATGAGTGCTTCAAGCAGATGCAGGGGCAGGCTGGTCCCCGGCAGGTGAAGAACCCCACCATCTCCATGGCCCACAACCAGGGGGGCTCGGCGGGTGGGGGCGTCCATTGCACCGTAGCGCTTCTGAGCCCCCGAGATTGAGGGCTGCCGCTGAGATAGGGCGACTGGGAGGGCGAGCGTGTCTGGACCCCTTTTACAGGTGAAGGGCCTTTCCACCCACTTCTTCACCCAGGAAGGGGTGGTGAAGGCGGTGGATGATATCACCTACAACCTGGCCGAAGGCGAGACCATGGGGCTGGTGGGCGAGAGCGGGTGTGGCAAAAGCGTTAGCGCCCTCTCCATACTGCGCCTCATCCCTAACCCGCCGGGCAGGATAGTGGCTGGCGAGGTGCTGTTTCAGGGTCAGGACCTGCTCCAGATGGGCGATGATGAAATACGGCAGGTGCGGGGCCACCGCATCGCCATCATCTTCCAGGAACCGATGACCTCGCTGAACCCCGTCCTCACGGTGGGCCGCCAGATCTCCGAGGCCCTGGAGCTCCACCTGAAGATGGACCACAAGCGGGCCCTGGAGCGGTCGGTGGAGTTGCTGAACATGGTGGGCATCCCCGATGCCGGGCGCCGGATCAAGGACTATCCCCACCAGTTCAGCGGCGGCATGCGCCAGCGGGTCATGATCGCCATGGCGCTCTCCTGCGACCCGAAGCTCCTAATCGCCGACGAGCCCACCACGGCCCTGGACGTCACCATCCAGGCCCAGATCTTGGAACTTATCAAAAACCTGGCCCGCGAGACGGGCACGGCGGTGATGATCATCACCCATAACCTGGGGGTGGTGGCCCGCTACGCCGACTGGGTGAACGTCATGTATGCCGGCAAGATCATCGAATCCGCCCAGGCGGGCGAGCTCTATGCCGCTCCGCGTCACCCCTACACCCTGGGGCTGCTGGCGTCCGTGCCCCGCTTAGACCAGCCCCGCAAGACCAAGCTGGCGCCCATCGAAGGGTTGCCCCCCGATCTCAGCGCCTTGCCCCCGGGTTGCTCGTTTCGCCCCCGTTGTCCCTACGCCGTGGATAGGTGCGCCGTGGAGGAGCCGCCCCTCCTGGAGGTAGCGCCGGGGCATACCGCGGCCTGCTGGGTGGACGTGCGGGTGGCCAAGAAGACGGCGGGGGTGGTACATGGTTAGCGCCCAATCCGACGGCAAGGTTCTGGTGGATGTCCAGGACCTGAAGATGTACTTTCCTGTCACTGGGGGGATCCTCTTCCAGCGCAAGGTGGCCGACATCAAAGCCGTGGACGGCGTCACCTTCGCGATAAAGGAGGGCGAGACCCTGGGGCTTGTGGGTGAGAGCGGCTGCGGCAAGACCACCACCGGTCGCTGCATACTGCAACTGTACAAGCCCACGGCTGGTAAGGTGCTCTTCGAAGGGACCGACCTTATCAGCCTCTCGGGCGGGGCTATGCGCCGCATGCGCCGGCGGATGCAGCTTATCTTTCAGGACCCCTATGGCTCCCTCAACCCTCGCATGACGGCGGGGGCTATCGTGGAAGAGCCGCTCAAGGTCCACGGGCTGGCGAAGGGCCGAGAGCTCAAGGAGCAGGCGTCGGAGCTGTTGCGCACGGTGGGTCTTAACCCCTACATGGCCGACCGGTACCCCCACGAGTTCAGCGGCGGCCAGCGCCAGCGCATCGGCGTCGCCCGGGCCCTAGCTGTGAGACCCAGCTTCATCGTCTGCGATGAGCCGGTCTCCGCCCTGGACGTTTCCATCCAGGCCCAGATCATCAACCTGCTGGGGGAGCTACAGGAGCAGTTCCACCTCACCTACCTCTTCATCGCCCACGACCTGGCGGTCGTGCGCCACATCAGCGACCGTATCGCGGTCATGTACCTGGGGAAGATCGCCGAGGTAGCCGACCGCAAGGAGGCCTACGAGAACCCCCTGCACCCCTACACCAAGGCCCTGCTCTCGGCCGTCCCTATCCCCGACCCCTTGGTGGAGGCCAAGCGCGAGCGGATCATCCTGACCGGCGATGTCCCGAGCCCTCTGAACCCACCCCCTGGGTGCTCCTTCCACCCCCGTTGCCCTTACGTGATGCCCCGCTGCAGCCAGGTCACACCGGAGTTGAAAGAGGTATCCCCGGGCCACAGCGTCGCCTGCCACCTTTACTAGGGTCTCGTCTAGGGTATTCGCAGCATCCTAGAAGGAAGGGGGCCGTCACGGTAGTGACGGCCCCCTTCCTCGTGTCTGCCCGCGACCGTGCTGGTTACTGCACTGTGACCTGGCCCAGCATGGGTGGTCCGTGGATGGCACACTGGTAGGCGAAGGTGCCCGCCTGGGTGATCTCCTCCGCCTCGCGGCCGTCCTGGGCCAGGCGCAACGCCATGGAAAAGACCCGCTTGGCGTAGCGATCGTATAGGGCCGCTAGCGCTTCTCTATCGCCCTGGGCCACCTGCCTGATGAGAGCCTCGTCGTTGCCCTGGGCGTCGTTCACCGGCGGTGGGCCTCGGGCGTCTGCGACCCTAATTCCCATTGGTGATACGAAACGGGCCTGGCCTTGGATTTCGCCATGGCGGTCTCTCCGGCGGGATGGAGCATCCTACCACGGCCCGCAGCAGGCCATCAACAGCGGCGTCGGATGGGTTTACGTATGGTACTCTGGGCCTGACGGCTCTGCATAAAAAGCCGCATTGTTCTCGACCAGGCTCTCTCCATGAATATGCCCGCGACCCACCTACGGTGGGCCCCTTCCCTTCAGCCCGCCTGCGGCAGGCTCAGGGGCAGGCTCCGGAGGATCCCTCCGCACCCCGTCAAATGCCGGCAGGATGCCGCTTTGTGCAAGGCTGCCTTACCCGTCCCAGGGTGGTGGACAGGGTCTGGTATACTCATAGCGTTGCTTGATAGGGGCGATAGAGATGGTTGATATCATGAGCGGAGTTGGGTTCGTCGAGGGGAGGCCGTCCCCCGAACGGCGACTCCCGGAATGGTTCAAGGTGCGCTTCCCGGGCGGGGAGAACTACAACCGCCTGAAAGGTCTGATGCGCCAGCGCGGCCTCCATACCATCTGCGAGGAGGCGCATTGCCCCAATATGGGCGAGTGCTGGGAAGCCGGCACCGCCACCTTCCTCATCCTGGGCGATATCTGTACCCGCCACTGTGCCTACTGCGCCGTGAAAAGCGGGCGCCCCCAGGGTGTGGACCAGCTGGAGCCGCGACGCCTGGCGCTCGCGGTGAAGGCGCTGGGCCTCAAGTATGCCGTGATCACCTCCGTGGACCGCGATGACCTGCCCGACGGTGGGGCAGCGCTCTTCGCCGAGTGCATCCGCCAGGTGAGGGCGGAGATGCCCGACTGCCGGGTGGAGGTGCTGACCCCCGACTTTCAGGGCGATCAGGCCGCCATCGACGCCGTTATCCGCGCCCGCCCCGATGTCTTCAACCACAACATCGAGACGGTGCCCCGGCTCTATCCCCGCGTGCGCTTCAAGGCCAAGTACCAGCAGTCCCTGGACTTGGTCCGACGGGTGAAGGAGAGCGATACCGCCATAGTTACCAAGTCTGGTCTCATGGTGGGCCTGGGCGAGACTAAAGGAGAGCTCCTGGAGACGATGGCTGACCTAGTGCGCCACGGCTGCGATATCCTAACCGTGGGCCAGTATCTGCGGCCCTCCCCGCGCCACGTCGCCGTCGACCGCTTCTACCACCCCGACGAGTTCCGGGAGTTGAAGGCCTTGGGCGAGGCGTTGGGCTTCCGGCACGTGGAGGCTGGGCCTCTGGTGCGTAGCTCTTACCACGCTCATGAACAGTTAAAGGTAGCGACGACGTAGGGGTTATTCCCAGGGTTTCTCTTGTCAGGGGGTCTTAGTGCGCGCCGAAATGCCGCTCGATACCGTGGACTACAGGGCCTGGGTCGGAAAGGTACTGGAACTGACCCCTGAGTAGCGGCGCAGCGTGTGCTGGCGCGTACCGAGGGTGGCTGAGGGTACTGGAGGACGGCTTGGCGGACTATGACGTGGTGGTCATGGGCGGTGGGCCCGGCGGCTACGTAGCCGCCATCCGGGCCGCCCAGCTGGGCCTGCGCACCGCGGTGGTGGAGCGGGATAAGGTGGGGGGCATCTGCTCCAACTGGGGCTGCATACCCAGCAAAGCCCTCATCCGCAACGCCGAGGTGCTCAGCCTCTTCCGTCGCGCCTCGGAGTTTGGCATTGCTTGCGATAACCTCCGCTTCGATTACGGGGCGGCAGTCAAACGCAGCCGCCAGGTCGTGGAGCGGCTGGTGAAGGGCGTGGAATATCTCCTGAAGAAGAACAAGGTCGACCTCATCGCCGGCGAAGGCTATCTGCGGGTGCCCAACAAAGTGGAGATCAAGGCTGATGGCCGGGTCCTGGAGGCGCGGAACGTGGTCGTCGCCACCGGCGCTCAGCCCAGCAGTCTGCCGGGGCTGCGTCCCGACGGGGCTCACATCATCACCCATCACGAGGCCCTGGAGAGCACCGCGCTGCCCCAGGCGGTGGTGATAGTAGGCGGCGGGCCGGTGGGCGTGGAGTTCGCCTATGTCTGGAGGGCCTACGGCGTCGATGTAACCATAGTCGAGATGCTGCCCCACCTGCTTCCCAACGAAGATGAGGAGATTGGCGTCCTCCTGGGCAAGGCCTTCGAAAAGCAGGGGATCAAGGTCTTGACCGGCGCCAAGGTGGAGGAGGTGGCGCCGCCCCAGGGCCAGGGTAAGGCCCGGGTGCGGGTGAGCGCCAACGGGAGCGTGCAACAGATCGAGGCCGACAAGGTGCTCCTAGGCATCGGCTTTCGGGCCAATACCGCAGGCCTGGGACTGACGGAGCTGGGAGTCCGCCTGGAGCGGGGGTTCGTTAAGGTGGATGGCCAGATGCGGACCAGCGTGCCGGGGGTCTACGCCGTGGGCGATGTGACGGGCGAGGCGCTCCTGGCCCACGTGGGCTTCGCCCAGGGAACCATCGCGGCGGAGACCATCGCAGGCCGAGAGACGGTCCCCCTGCGTTACCAGGACATGCCCCGCTGCACCTACTGCCAGCCCCAGGTGGCAAGCCTGGGCTTGACGGAGCAGGCGGCCCGCGCCCAGGGCCAAGATGTGAAGGTGGCCCGCTTCCCCTTTCGGGCTAACGGCAAGGCGCTGACCCTGGGAGGGGAGGAGAGCGAAGGGCTCATCAAGCTGGTGGTGGATGCCAAGTACGGCGCCATCCTCGGCGCCTGCATGATAGGCCACGAAGTAACCGAGATGCTGGGCGAGCTATCCCTGGCGCGGGCGCTGGAGGCCACCACCGCTGAGCTGGCGCTAACGGTGCACGCTCATCCCACCCTCTCCGAGGTGATCCGCGAGGTAGCCCTGGTGGCAGAGGGGCAGGGGTTGCACATTTGAACCCTATCGGCACACTTTAGTCACGCAGCCTAGGAGGACATGATGGCCACAGTGCGGGCGCGGGAACAGACTCTTACCAAGAAGGAGCTCCTGGAGTTTTACCGCCAGATGGTGCTTATCCGTCGCTTCGAAGAGAAGTCGTCGGAGATGTACGGGCGCGGGAAAATAGGCGGCTTCCTTCACCTGTACATCGGGGAGGAGGCGGTGGCTGTGGGCGCCATCTCCGTGCTGGAGCCCCAGGACTATATCGTCAGCCATTACCGGGAGCATGGGCACGCCCTGGCGCGGGGGATGCACCCCAACGTCGTGATGGCGGAGCTCTTCGGCAAGGACACCGGCTGTAGCCGCGGCAAGGGCGGCTCCATGCACCTATTCGACGTCTCCCTGGGCTTCTACGGCGGCACCGCCATCGTGGGCGGCGGGATGCCCATCTCCGTGGGCCTGGCCCTGGCCAGCAAGCTGCACGAAGGCAGCCGGCGGGTGGCGCTGAACTTCTTCGGCGACGCCGCGGTGAACGAGGGCGAGTTCCACGAGTCCCTGAACCTGGCCACCCTCTGGAAGCTACCGGTGGTCTTCGCCTGCGAAAACAACGGCTATGGCATGGGCACGGCGGTGGAGCGCACCTTTGCCATACAGGAGATGTATCTGCTGGCGGAGCGCTACGGGATCCCCTCGGAGCGCTTGGATGGCATGGATGTAATGACAGTTAGGCGGCGCACCCAGGCGGCGGTGGCCAGGGCCCGGGCGGGCGAGGGGCCCTCCTTCCTAGAGATCATGACCTACCGCTACATGGGTCACTCCATGGCCGACCCGGTGAGCTACCGGGGCCGGTCCGAGGTCGACCTCTGGCGGCAACGCGACTGCATCGAGTTCCTGCGGCGCAAGCTCCTCGGTGAAGGTCTGGCTAGCGCGGAGGAGTTGGGCTCGCTGGATGCGGAGGTCGACCTGGCCGTGGAGGCCGCCGTGCGCTTCGCTGAGGAGAGCCCCTTCCCGGCGCCCGAGGAGCTTTATAGCGACGTCCACAGCCCCCGGCGCGCGGACGCGCCACCCCTATGAAACTGACAGTCCACCGGGGAGGTGTCCATGGCTGAGGTGACCTACAGGGAGGCCATGAGCGCGGTCTTGGCGGAGTACCTGGAAAAGGACGACCGGGTCTTCATTATGGGGGAGGACATCGGGGCCTACGGCGGCTCCTACGCCGTCACTAAGGGGTTCCTGGAACGCTACGGCGAGGAGCGCATCAGGGACGCTCCCATCGCGGAGTCGGTGATTGCGGGGGCCGGCCTGGGGGCAGCCCTGGGCGGCATGCGGCCCATCGTGGAGCTGATGACCATCAACTTCAGCCTGCTGGCCATGGACCAGATCGTCAACCATGCGGCCAAGCTGCGCTACATGTCCGGTGGCCAGTTCTCCATCCCCCTGGTTATCCGCACCGTAAGCGGCGGCGGCAACCGCCTGGGCGCCCAGCATTCCCAGAGCCTTGAGGGCTGGTACGCCCATGTGCCCGGTCTGAAGGTGGCGGTGCCCTCCAGCCCTTATGACGCCAAGGGCCTGTTCCGCGCGGCCATGGAGGACAACAACCCCGTCCTCTTCGTCGAGCACTCGCTGCTCTACGGCGTGCGCGGGGAGGTCCCCGAGGGCTATTACGAGGTGCCCCTAGGCCGGTCGGCGCTGAGCCGCCAGGGGACCGATGTAACCGTCGTCTCCTACTCGCGCATGGCTCACCTCTGTCGGCAGGTGGCGGAGAAGCTAGCAGGGGAGGGGGTCTCCTGCGAGGTTGTGGACCTGCGCTGCCTGCGCCCCTTGGACCTGGCGCCGGTCTTCCAATCGGTGACGAAGACCCATCGCGTGGTGCTGGTCGAGGAGACCTGGGCCACCGGCGGCTTCATGGGCGAGGTGGCGAGCCAGATCATGACCCAGGCCTTCGATCACCTGGACGCACCCGTGGTGCGGGTGGCTGGCAAAGAGGTGCCCATGCCCTATTCCCGCCCCCTGGAGCTGGCGGCGCTTCCGGACGAGGAGTCCATCGCCCAAGCTATTCGCGACATCCTGGCCTAGTCTCTTCGTTATAAGAGGGGGGCCGATCGCGGCTGAGAGTCCCCAAGGAGGGTCGCCCTGGCTACCGAAGTGATCATGCCTCAGATGGGCTCCGACATGAAGGAAGGCAAGGTGGTGCGCTGGCTCAAGAAGGTCGGCGACCAGGTGGCCCGCGGCGACCGCGTGGCTGAGATTGAGACCGACAAAGCCGTGGTGGAAATCGAGGCCTTCGGCAGCGGCGTGCTGCGTCAGGTCGTGGTCCAAGAGGGGGTGACGGTCCCGGTAGGCGAGCTGATAGCTATCATCGCGGGCGCCGAGGAGCCCCTGCCGGAGCGCCCGGTTCAGAAAGCACCAGCGGCCCTAGCCAAGCCAGGTAAAGCTGCGGCCAAGGTTGCGTCAGCGCCTGCCATATTGGCCCCTGCCGTGCCGGCCCCTGCCACGCCGGCCGCCGCCGAAGGCGCTCGGGCAAGGTCATCGCCCCTGGCCCGGCGTCAGGCCGAGGAGCGGGGGGTGGACCTGGCCCGCGTGACCGGCACCGGGCCCGGCGGCCGCATCACCGAGAAGGACGTGGAAGCCTACGCCGCCCGCCAGGCAGCCGCCCCAGCGCCCGCCGAGGCGCCTGGTCAACCGCGCGCGGCTGCTCCGCGCCGGGAAGAGCTCACCCGCATGCGCCTGGCCATCGCCCGCCGCATGGCCCAGAGCAAACGCGAAATCCCCCACTTCTATCTCGCGGTTCAGGTGGACATGACCGGGGCGCTGCGGCAGCGCCAGGAGCTGAACGACGCCGTCCATGAGGGCTACCCCAAGATCACCGTGAACGACCTCATACTCAAAGCTGTGGCCAAGGCCCTGCGGCAGCACCCCCGCTTCAACGCCACTTTCGCGGAGGACCACATTGAGTTGCACCCCGCGATCCACCTCGGCGTCGCCATCGCCCTCCCCGATGGCCTCATCGCCCCCGCCATCCTGGACTGCCAGGATAAGAGCCTGGCCCAGATAGCAGCGGCCACCAAAGACCTGGTTGAACGCGCCCGCACCGGGGTGCTGCGGGCCGACGAGTACACGGCCGCCACCTTCAATGTGTCGAATCTGGGGCCCTACGGCATCGACGCCTTCACCGCCATCATCACCTACAACCAGGCCGCCAGCCTGGCCGTGGGCACGGTGCAAGAGCAACCCGTGGCGCGGGAGGGACAGGTGGTAGTCCGCCAGATGATGACCGCCACCCTCTCCGTGGACCACCGCATCAACGACGGCGCCACCGCTGCCCAGTTCTTGAAGCACATCAAGGACCTCCTGGAGAGGCCCTCCGGCTTGCTGCTCTAGCGGCCGTGATAAAACGGGCAGGCCCAGGGCGGGCGGGGCCTGCCAAGGGCGCCGCAGGAAAACCCCCGCGAGCCGTCCCCAGGGCAGGCAAGCGCCCCACCACGGGCTCAGAGCCCCGGCGCCTCTTCTGGGCCCTCCTCACCCGGGCCGTGCCCGGCGTGCCCGACGAGGAGGCGGAGCTGGCCTTGATGTTCTTCATGCAGCAGCTTGAGCTGCTGGGCAACGAGGGGCGCTTCGTCTGGTCGGGGCCCCTGGGCCAGGACCGCGCCCGCGGGCTCACCATCTTCGAGGCCGCGGACGAGGCGCAAGCCCGGGAGACCGTGGCCGGCTTCTCGCCCATCCAGCGGCGGGTCTGGGAAGTGGAGCTGCTGGCCCCCTGGCAGGTGGAGCTCCGGGAGCGCACGGGGTAGGGCAAAAGTCTGGCCCTCTATGTGACCGGGGAGGGACGGGCTCTGCCGTCTCAGTCCCCCACCAGCTCCTTCAAATACAGGGCGTCGTCCACGGCCTCGCCGGCGCCGGTGTTGTTGAAGTAGGCGTAGACGTCGCGCCCCTCCTGTAGCCAGCCTTTGATCCGCTGTGCCCACGGCTTCAGCTCTACCCCGTAGGCCCCGTGGTACGGCCCCGACGTGCCGTGGAAGCGCAGGTAGACCGCCGCCCCGGTGACCACTACGGGCGACTCCTGCTGCGGCATGTGGTAGATGCAGAAGACCAGCCCGTGGCGGCCGAGGATGTCGTAGACACCGGCGTCGAACCACGATGTGTCCCGGAACTCGAAGACGCTGACGGCGTCGGTCGGGAGCAGGGCCGCAAAGCCCTCCAGCCGCGCCGGGTCGCGGCGCCAGCGGGGCGGGAGCTGGTAGAGGATGGGTCCTAAGCGCTCGCCCAGGAGGCGCGCCCGCTGCATAAGCTTGTCCACGCTGGCCTGCTCCACTTGCAGCCTCTTTATGTGGGTGATGAAGCGGCTGGCCTTGACGGCGAAGAGGAAGCCGGCGGGCGTGCGGCGGGCCCAGGCCTTGAACGTCGCCTCCGGGGGAGTGCGGTAGAAGGTGGCGTTGATCTCTACGGTGTTGAAGCGCTCGGCGTAGAAGTCCAGCCAGCGGCTGCGCTCCAGGTCCTCGGGGTAGAACGGGCCCACCCAAGAGTCGTAGGACCAACCGCAAGTGCCGATGTAGCAGCGCGCCGTGGCTCTTCTCCTGCCCAAGGGGCCACTCGTGGCCAGGCAGGACATTCTAGCCCGCCCTTGGGAGATCCGCAGAACAACCCCGCTGGGGGAGGGCATGGCCCCCCCGCAGGGGGTCCGGCTTGTCTCGGCGAAGGGGGTGCGCCACTTTGCGAGACATTTCACAAATGTTCTTGACAACACCTGCCCAAGGCGTTCCTATAAGTGTGCAATCTTTCACAATAGTAGGGGAGAACAGCGTGACCACATCGGAAGCATCCCTGCACGCGTGGCAGGCCGCCACGGTCCACCCGTGGCTTGATGGAGCTCGTCGCCAGCACCGACAAGGAGTTCGTGGATCTGTCGGGCGGCCACATCTCCCTCATCGCCGGCCGCTCTGCCGCCGGCCAGCTCTGGCCCAAGTTCGTGCAGTGGTTGAGCGCCCGGTCCAAGTAGCGATCCGCAAGAAGGAGCAGAACATGGCCGATGCCAACGACGTTCAGGGCTGGTGGCGCAACTACCTGGACCAGCAGATGAAGAGCTGGACCCAGATAGTGGCGACAGTCCAGCCGCAGGTCCAGCCGGTCCCCGACACCCGTGGGGCGCTCAACGCCTATACATCCGGCCTGCAGACCTGGCGGCAGCTCATGGACCAGGCCTTCTCCGGGTATCAGGGCTTTCTGAACACCGCCCTCGAGGGTCGCGTCCCAGGGACCGCTGTCGGCACCCAGACGGCGGCCCTTGAGGGCTGGCGCCAGGCCGCCGACCAGGCCTTCAACTCCTACTTCTCGGTGCTGAACTCCGTGGGGCAAAACCTGCCCGGCTCCTCTTTCCCCAACCCGCTGGCGGGTCTCTCCGGGGATGAGGCCACCAAGGGCCTCAAGCGCTTCACTGAGGATACCATCGAACAGTGGTCCAAGAGCCTGGAGCAGACGGTCGGCTCCGAGGAGTTTGCCAAGCAGATCGGGGAGTCCCTGGATAAGATGCTCAATCAGGTTGCCTTAGCCCAGCGGAATCTGGATGCCGCTACCGAACGCACCTGGCGGGCGATCAACCTGCCCTCACGCCAGCAGGTCACCCGCCTGCTGGAGCAATTCAAGGTACTGGAGATGCGGCTGGAGGGGCTGGAGGACAAGCTCGCCGCTGCCCTCGCCCACAACGGCGCTCAGGCCATGCCCTCTCCTGAACCCTCTCCCGAGCCCGCCGCGCCACGAGCGTCGCGACGCCGGAAGTAACCCTCCCTCGAAACGGCCAAGACTAGTCGTATAAGCGAAAGCGCCCCTCAAACAGAGGGGCCCTGGCGCTTCGCGAAACAAACCGCATGAGTATGCCTGCGACCATCCCCCGGCAGATCCCGAGCATCGGGACTCTGCATTCCCTTTATTCCGGCAGGATGCCATCTTGTGCAAAGCTGGCTAGTGGCCCACGATGCGTTTGAGAGAGTCGATGTTGTGGCGGACGACATCGGCGTCGTCGGCGCTGGGGGAGTATTGGATATAGGTCTGCAAGTCGCTAAGGCCTTCCGCGTAGTCGCGCAGGTAGCTGCGGATCATGCCCCGATCGCGAATCTCGGGGAGCGCCCAGGGGCTAAGGGTGAGGAGGAACTGGACGATGACTAGGGCCTTGGTGTACTGCTGGGTGCTGAGATAGACCCCTTTGAGGTTGTTTAGGATGCGGGCCAAAATCTGCTTCTTGGTGACGCTGGAGAGGAAGTGCTCCTGGAAGGCGACCTGGCCGTTAGAGACCTGGGTGACGCGCTGGGCGCAGTCGTCCGCCGAAAGGATGGCGCCGCGGCTGAAGGGGTCCACGAAGATCTCGCTGTAGGGTTCGGCGCATTTGACCACGAAGTGGCCCGGCAGTCCGACGCCACAGAACGGGAAACCGATGCGCCGCCCCAGCTCCATGTAGACGGTGCAGAGGGTTATGGGGATACCCAGGCGGCGGTCGAGGACATCGTTCAAAAAAGAGTTGCGGGGGTCGAAGTACTCATCGGCGTTGCCTTGGAAACCCAGCTCGTCAAAAAGGTAGGTGTTCAGGGCGCCGATGATGGCGTAGGGGTTATGCTGGCCCTCAAGCCGCCCCTTCAGGGTATCTCCCATCGCGTCCAGCTTCAGGACGTAGGCGCGCAGGTCCAGGTCAGGGTACTCCGCCTGGGAGATTGTTAGCGCCGCCAGGTCGAGGTCCAACTCCTCGTCGCGCGCGGCCACGACATGGGCGAAGCTAGCCGCGGCGCGGTAAGAGTCGGCCGGCCCGGAGGTGCTCATGGCTCACCGTGGCGTGGGCACGGGCTCCCGTAGGCGTTGGGGTTCGCGCAGGGGTTGGGGTTCTCGTGCTGGTTGGGGCTCGCGTAGGGGTTGGGCCAGTGCCCCGTAGAGCTCGGGCCGGCGGTCCTCGAACATGTGGAGCTCGAACTGGCCGGGGATGAAGACGGTGCTCTTGGTGCGCGCCTGCTCCATGTCCAGGTCGGCGTAGAGCAGCTCTTCGAAGGAGTCGGCGCAGGCCAGCGTCTCCCCGGTGGCGTCGGCGATCTTGCTCTTGCCGATGAAGGTGAAGCCCCGCTCCGTGCCCACGCGGTTTGAGGCCAAGAAGTGGACGCGGTTCTCCAGCGCGCGGCTGTTGATGACGAAGGCGGGGACCTTGTCGCGGCCCGTGGGCCAGTTGGTGGGCAGGGCGATAATCTCGGCGCCTCCCAGGGCTAGGGCTCGGCTGGCCTCGGGGAAGGTCACATCGTAGCAAATCAGCAGCCCGATCTTCCCCAGGGAGGTCTCATGGACCTGAAAAGGCCCGTTGCCGCGATCGACGAAGCGGTCCACGCCCAGGAAAGGCAAGTGTACCTTCCGGTACGACCCGATGAAGCCTCGGGGACCGATGAGGGCGGCGGCGTTGTAGAGGTGCTCTCCGTCGGTCTCGAGGAGGCCTACCACAGCGTGGAGGTCCAGCTCGGCGCAGACGCGCCCGAGGGCGTCCGTGCTGGGGCCCGGGATCGGCTCGGCCATGGGCATGGCCTCTTCGCGGCTGGCGAAGACGTAGCCGGTGATAGCACACTCGGGTAGGACGACCAGCTTGGTGCCCCGGTGGGAGGCGGTCCGTAGGAGCTCGCCGGCGCGCTCGAGGTTGTGCTTCTTCTCGAAGAGCCGCGGCTCCATTTGCGCTACGGCCACCCGCAGCAGCTCGGGCTTGGGCTTGGGTTGTGCTTTGGCCAAGAGCCCCTCCTTGAACGTCCACCTTGTCCCGCTTTGGTCTCGGTGGGCAATTGAAATGGGCCTGGTAGCCTGACGATTTGCGGCGGTTGTTGGCCCTCCCCGGTGAGGCCCACATCTGGAGGAGGCAGGGGCCTATGGCGGCTGCTTTGCTCCGATCTGAATATCAGTGTAGCATGGGCGGCAAGGAGAAGCTATGGCCCAGAAGGTCTTGGTCACCCGGCCCTTGCCCGGCGATGCCTTGGAGCGTCTACGCCGGGAGCCCCTGGACGTGCGCCTCTGGGAGGGTGAAGAGCCCCCTCCGCGGGCCGCCTTCCTGGCCCTCCTGCCTGAAATGGAGGGCCTGCTTTGCCTGCTAACGGAGCGGGTGGATGAGGCGGCGCTGGCGGGGGGAGGCGCGTTGCGGGTAGTGAGCACCATGGCCGTGGGCTACGACCATATAGATGTGGCCGCCTGCACCCGTCGCGGCATACCCGTCGGCAACACCCCGGGAGTCCTCACCGAGACCACGGCGGACCTGGCCTTCGCCTTGCTGCTTGTTACCGCCCGGCGGATCGTGGAGGCGGCGGAGTACGTGAAGAGGGGCCGCTGGCATACCTGGAGCCCCGCGGTCCTGCTGGGGGCGGACGTGCACCATGCGACCCTGGGCATCGTGGGCCTGGGGCGCATCGGCCTGGAGGTGGCCAAGCGGGCCCGCGGCTTCGACATGAAGGTGCTGTACCACAGCCGTGTCCGGCGCCTGGAGGCCGAGGCCGCCCTGGGGCTGACCTTCGTGGCCAGCCTCCACGACCTCCTTGGCGCCGCCGACTTCGTGACTCTCCATGTGCCCCTCGGCCCTCAGACCAGGCATCTCATCGGGCCCGCGGAGCTGAAGGCTATGAAACCCAGTGCTGTCCTGATCAACAGCTCCCGCGGCGCGGTGGTGGACCAGCAGGCGCTTTATGAGGCCCTGCGGACGGGCGCCATCGCCGCCGCCGGGCTGGATGTGACGGATCCTGAGCCCCCAACCGCTGGCGATCCTCTGCTGGCGCTACACAACGTGGTGGTGCTGCCCCACATCGGGAGCGCCAGCCTCCAGACCAGGGCGAAGATGGCGGCGATGGCGGTGGACAATCTCCTGGCCGGGCTGCGAGGGGAG
The DNA here is from genome assembly GCA_009692805.1 of Dehalococcoidia bacterium. GTDB lineage: Bacteria > Chloroflexota > Dehalococcoidia > SHYM01 > SHYM01 > SHYM01. The sequence goes on from SHYM01000018.1 coordinate 18,306, forward strand.
CGCCTACCCCATTGCGTCAATCCCGAGGTGTACCGATGACGGCCCCGCGACCGCCTGAAGATGCCGCCGGCGACCAAATACGCGCCCTGGCGGCAGGGCGTCGGGCCACGCTGGCGCCGGTGGTGGCGGAGCTTATGGCCGGCGCCAGCGACATGCATGTCCACGCTGGACCCGACCCCCGGGTGGAGCGACGCCAGGACTGGCTGGAGCTGGCCCGCGAGGCTGCCGCGGCGGGGATGCGAGCCCTGGTGTTCAAAAGCCACGACTATCCCACCATGCCGGCGGCGGCCCTGGTCAACCGCCTGGTTTCGGGCGTCACCGCCCTCGGTAGCGTCACCCTGGACCTGGAGGTCGGGGGCCTCAATCCACAGGCGGTAGAGGCCTCGGCCCGCATGGGGGCTCGTGTGGTCTGGATGCCGACCCTCACCTCGGCCCATGACCGGCTGAAGCTGGGCCTGCCCGGCCCCGGCGTCTCCCTGTTCGACGGCGAGGGCCGGCTACGGGCGGAGGTGGGGGAGATCATCGCCCTGGCCAAGGGCTACGACCTGGTGCTGGCCACGGGCCATATCTCCGCCGAGGAGACCTATGCTCTTATCGAGGCGGCGCAGCGGGAGGGCCTGCGGCGGCTGGTGGTTACCCATGCCCTGATGAAGCGGGTAGGGGCGGCGCTGTCGCTGGCCCAGCAGCGGGAGCTGGCGGAGCGGGGTGTCTACATCGAGCAGTGCTACATCGGCTTGACGCCGGCGTTCTATAACTACAGCGTGCCCGAGCTGGCGGAGGCGGTCCAGGCGGTGGGGCCGCGGCGCACCGTCCTGAGCACCGACCTGGGGCAGTACGTGAACCCGCCGCCGGTGGAGGGATTCCGGATGATGCTGGCCGCGCTCCTGGGCGCCGGCGTGGCTGCCGCCGACCTGGCGGCGATGGCCAAGGGTAACCCGGCCCAACTCCTGGGACTGGAGTAATGAGCCCCAGAGCGAAGTCCGAGACTACCCTCGCCGCCACCAGGCGCGGCTTCGCCGCTGGGGCCAGGGCGCTGGCCCAGGCGGACCCCGTCTTGGCGGACATCATCCGCCGCGTGGGCCGCGTCACGCCCCCGCCACCCCGCGAGCCTTTTGATGCCCTGGTGCGAGCCATCCTCTACCAGCAGCTAGCGGGGAGCGCCGCCGCCGCCATCCTGCGCCGCTTCCAGGCGCTCTACCCGGAGGCCGAGTTCCCCACCCCGCAGGCCCTCCTAGCCACCAGCGATGACGCCCTGCGCTCCGTGGGCATCTCGCGGCAGAAGGCGAGCTATCTGAAGGACCTGGCCGCCAGGTTCGCCGATGGCACGCTCTCCTCCTCGAAGCTGCGTAGCCTGCCCGATGACCAGTTGGAGGCAGCCCTGACCGCGGTGAAGGGCGTGGGGCGCTGGACCGCCGATATGTTCTTCATCTTCACCCTACACCGGCTGGACGTGCTGCCGGTGGGCGACCTGGGCCTGCGCAAGGCGGTGATGGGCGCCTACGCACTGAGCGAGCTGCCCACGCCAGCCGAACTCCTGGCCCTGGGCGAGCGCTGGCGGCCCTACCGGTCATTGGCCACCATATACCTGTGGCGTGACATGGAGAGCCCCTAGCTGGACGCCCCGTGGTTCTACAGGCTCGCCATGAGCGGCGCAGCTCTCCAGGTCCGCTGGGTGCTGTCTCCTTGCATCGGGGTAGGCTACCCACTAGACTGGGTGGCACCGTGTCTGGGGGGCAGATTGAGCGACGTTGCGGCTGTAAAGGCGGCGGCCGACCGCCTGCGTGATAACGTGGAGCGGGTCATCGTGGGCAAGCGCGACGTGGTGGACCTCGCCCTGGTGGCCCTGCTCTGCTCCGGCCACGTCCTGATCGAGGACGTTCCGGGGATCGGGAAGACGACCCTGGCCAAGACGCTGGCCCGCTCCCTGGGCTGCTCCTTCAAGCGAGTCCAGTTCACACCCGACCTGATGCCCGCTGACATCACCGGCATCAACTACTACAACCAGAAGTCGGGGGAGTTCGAGTTCCGCCCCGGCCCCATCCTGGCCCAGATCCTGCTGGCCGACGAGATCAACCGCGCGACGCCCCGGACCCAATCGGCGCTGCTGGAGGCGATGGAGGAACGGCAAGTAACCGTGGATGGGGTGACGATGCCCCTGCCGCGCCCCTTCCTTGTCTTCGCCACCCAGAACCCGGTGGAGCTGGAGGGCACCTTCCCCCTGCCGGAGGCCCAGCTCGACCGTTTCCTGCTGCGGCTGGCCATCGGTTACCCCTCCGAGGCCGATGAGGCCCAAATCCTGGTCCGTTTTGAGGCGGAGAACCCTCTGGAGAGCCTTCAGCCCGTGGTCTCCCAGGCGGAGCTGCTGGCGCTCCAGTCGGCGGTGGGCCTGGTCAAGGTAGAGGACTCGGTGCGAGACTACGTTGTGCAGGTAAGCAGGGCGACTAGGGGACACCGCGGCGTGGAGCTGGGCGCCAGCCCGCGTGCAACCCTGGCTTTGTACCGCTCCAGCCAGGCTTGGGCTGCCCTTCACGGCCGGGACTATGTCCTTCCCGACGACGTCAAAACGCTGGCGCCCTCCGTTCTTACCCATCGCCTCACGCTGGGCGCCGAGAGTCGCCTGCGGGGCCACGCCCCCGCCGACGTCGTAAAGGAGGTTCTGAGCCAGGTGCCGGTCCCGGTGCTGTCGCAGGCCCTGCTAGCTCCCGGCGCGGGCGAGCAGGTGGAGGAGCAGCTTGGGTTCCGTCGTCCCCCCCAGCGGGGCCGCTAAGGCGTGGCCCTGGTTCGACAAGCTCACCACGAGCGGATAAGTTGTGCTCACCGCGAACGGATATGAGAATGCCCTCGACCATCCCCCGGCAGAGGGAAGCTCCCTCTGCACTCCTTCTAGCGCTGGTGGATGCCCTTTTTGCACCAGGAGTGGAATATGAGCCGTTCGCCCTCGGCTTGTAGCAACATGATGGGCCCTTCAGGAGCGCCGTGATCTCCAGCGCTCTCTACTACTCGCCCGAGCATGGGGTGCGCGGCGACCTCACCCTGGACGAGGTAGCGGAGCTGGCCCGTCGAAAAGAGGGCCTGCTCTGGATCGACATGCAGGGCACCTCGCCCGAGGACGTTCCCCTTCTGAGCGAGGTCTTCCACTTCCACCATCTTGCCATAGACGACTGCCTATCCACGGCGCTCCACCCGCCCAAGGTGGACGAGTTCCCCGACCACATCTTCATCATCGTCCACGGGGTGAGCTACGATGGCGGCGCGCCGGTGGTGC
>SHYM01000019.1 GCA_009692805.1 Dehalococcoidia bacterium
CCCCGGCCTGGGTGAGCCGGCGCGCCAGCTCCACGGCTTTGTAACAGGCTATGGAGCCGGTGACACCCAGCACGACACGCTTGCCGTCGAGGGGCTGCATGGCGGTCATCCTTCGCCGGCCCCGGCCAGCCGGGGGGCAACCGGGGCGCTATGGTTGAGCTCGTAGATGTACTTCAAGCCCTGGAGCGTCAGCTCGGTGTTCACCACATCGAAGACGCGCGTTTCTTTAGCCACCACCACCGCCAAGCCACCGGTGGCCACCACCTTAGCGCCCCCTCCCATCTCTTCCTGGAAACGCTGCACCACCCCCTCCACCAGTCCCGCGTACCCATACATGATGCCAGACTGGATCGCGTGGGTGGTGTTCTTGCCGATAGCGTGCTTGGGGCCCACCATCTCCACCCGGTTCAGTTTTGAGGTGCGCTGAAAGAGGGCTTCGGCGGCGATGACGATGCCGGGGGCGATGGCCCCTCCCAAGTAGTCGCCCTCCTTGGAAACGGCGTCAAAGACGGTGGCGGTGCCCAGGTCCACCACTATGACGGGGCCCCCGTACAAGCGATAGGCCGCCACCGCATCGGTGATCCTGTCAGCGCCCACCTCTCGGGGGTTGTCGTAGAGGATGCGCATGCCCGTCTTCACGCCTGCGCCCACCACCAGGGGCTCGGCGCCAAAGTAGGCGCGGCTCAACTCCTCGAATATCTGGTTGAGCGGGGGCACGGAGCTGCACAAGGCCACGCCCTTGATACCCGTGGGGTCGACGGCGCCATGGTGGAGCAGGTCGAGGATGAGCACGGCGTACTCATCGCTGGTGCGGTGCAGGTCGCTGCTGATACGCCAGGTGGCCACGAGCCGCTCGTCCTCGAAGACGCCCAGCTTGCTCTCGGTGTTGCCGATGTCGATGGCCAACAGCACTCTGGGCCCCTTCCCCAGTAGTACCCTGGGCCCTTCCCCAGCAGTACTCCGCGCTCCTCCTGGAGCCGCCGTGGGCCAATTATAGCTGGCCGCCATGAGAGCGGGCAAATGGGGGCGCGGCCAGCTTTGTACCCAAAGCCGCATTTTCTCGGCGGGCCTTCTCCATGAGTATGCCCGCGACCATCCCCCCTGGCCCCCTTCCCTTCGGCAGGCTCAGGGCAGGCTCTAGCCAGGAAGGGGGTAGTTTGAAAGGGTGAGAGGGGGACACCCCCTTCGACTCCCGGCAGAGGGAAGACCCCCTCTGCACCCCCTCAATTTGACGGTAGGATGCCATTTTTGTGCAAGGCTGGCGCGGCCGGTGGCCCGCGGGGACGGGAGCAGACGCCGTAGCCGCGACTAGGTGCCCTTGACCTCGCGGATGGTCAGAGGTAGCTCGGGAAGAAGGTCGCTCGCCACCATGCCGGCGTCTCCCAGGCGGCTGCGGACGCGCTCTCCAGCCAGGCCGTGCAGGTACACCCCGCAGGTTGCGGCGTCGAAGGGGCGTAGCCCCTGGGCCACCAGTCCGGCGATAGCCCCCGACAGGACGTCGCCCGTCCCGGCGCTGGCGAGGCCGGGGTTGGCGAAGGGACAGATGGCCGCGCGGCCCTCTGGGGACGCCACCACGGTATAGGCGCCCTTGAGGACCACCACCGCGCGCCAGCGGGCCGCTCCCTCCAGCGCCACGGCGAGCCGCCGGCTCTGCACCTCCTCCACGCTGCACTTCAGGAGCCGCGCCATCTCTCCGGGGTGGGGGGTAAGAATCGCCTCCCGCTCCAGGTCCTCCCACCAGTTCTCGGTGCTGGCCAGGGTGTTGAGGGCATCGGCATCGATGACCACGGTGGGGGTCAGATGGATCGGCATGGCGAGCAGGGCGGCGATGACGAACTCCTGGGCGGGTCGGCGCTGGCTGAGGCCCGGCCCGATGAGGAAGCAGTCGTAGCCATCCAGGTTGGCGTGGAGGCGCCGCACTGCCTCGGGCCCCAGCACCCCGGGCTCGGACTCCGGCAGTGGCACGAAGGTGACCTCGGTGAGCTTGGAGGCCAGCATGGTCAGGAGGTGCTCGCCGGTGGACAGGGTGACGAGGCCGGCGCCTACCCTGGTGGCGGCGGCCGCGGCCAGGTAGGCGGCGCCGACGAAGTTGATGGAGCCAGCGGCCACCAGGGCCTTGCCGAAGGTGCCCTTGTTCGCCCCCAGGGGCCGCCGGGGGAGCAGCCCCCTCGCCAGCTCCGGCGTGATGAGCTCCACCGGGAAGTCGGCCAGCTCCTGCTGGGGTATGCCGATGTCCACGATGGCCAGGCGTCCCACCTTCTCGGCGCCTGGGAACTGGTAGAGCCCCAGCTTGGGGCAGCCCAGGGTTACGGTGACGTCGACGGCGGGGGTTGCGGCGTCCACGGCCCCGGTGTCGCAGTCCAGTCCGCTGGGCAGGTCGAGGGCGAAGAGCATCAGGGAAGGGCGGGCTGCCTTGGCCTGGGCCAGCCGTTCCAGGGCCGCCTTCAGCAGGCCTTCCAGGGGGCGCGCGCGGCCTGTCCCTAGAATGGCATCCACCACCAGGTCCGCAGTGGCCAGCAGGGTATCCAGGGTATCCAGGTTGGGGTCGTCCTCCAAGGTCAGGGCCTCTACGCCGGCGTCCAGGGCCTGGGCGTAGTTGGAGTCGGAGCGGTCGCGTCGTTTAAGCAGGCAGGCGACCGTCTGGGCGCCCCCACCCTTCAGATGGCGGGCGCAGACCAGCCCGTCGCCGCCGTTGTTGCCGGGACCTACCAGCACCAGGGCACGCAGGTTTTCCAGGCTGCCGTCGAGGGAATGCCGGACCTCCTCGGCCACGGCCAGCCCGGCGTTCTCCATGAGGACGCTAGGAGGGCGGCCCAGCTCCCCCGCTCGCTCTTCGGCCAGGCGCATCTGCTCGGCGGTAAGCACCTTCATGGCTGGCGAGCCTCCTCCAGGGCGCCCACCACCGAGGCGAGGGCGTACTGGCCGGAGTGGGTCAGACTCAGGGCCAGCTCGGCGATGCCCAGGGCCTGGGCGCGGCGCTGGGCGCGCCCGTGGAGCTGGACGGAGGGGGCCCGGCCCCGTGCCCTCACCACTTCCACGTCCCGCCAGCCGACGCCGCGGATACCCGTTCCCAGGGCTTTCATGACTGCCTCCTTGGCGGCGAAGCGGCTGGCCAGCTGGGGGGACCGGCCGCGGCAGTAGATGATCTCCTGCGGGGTGTAGATGCGCTGGAGGAAGCGCTCCCCCCAGCGCTCCAGGACCCGCTGGATGCGGGGTATCTCAACGATGTCGATGCCCACCACGTGCTTGAACACGGCAGGGGACTAGGCGGGGCCCGGCTTGGCGCGCACCCCGGAGAGCTTCAGGATTTCGGGGATCAGGCCCTCCCAGCCGATGGCCATGATGTGGACCCCCTGGCAGAATGGCTTCAGCTCCTGGATCAAGTGGGCGCTGATCTCCACGCACTTACGCTTCTTATCTTCGGCGGCGTCCATCTCCTTGATCAAGGCGTCCGGCACCTTGATGCCGTAGACGTGCTCGTTCATGAAGCGGGCCTGGTTGCCGGACTTCACCAGCACCATCCCGGCCAGGACGGGGGCGCCGAAGCGCTTCGCCCGCTCCATAAAGCGCCCGAAAAGCGCGGCGTCAAAGATCGCCTGGGTCTGGAAGAATTGCGCCCCCGCCTGGATCTTCCTCTCCATGCTCACGAGCTGGGGCTCGATGGGCTCCACGGCGGGGCTGACCGCGGCGGCGAGGAAAAACTTGGGGGCGCCATCCAGCGGTTTCCCTGCCAGGCTGCGCCCCTTTTCCAGGACCCTGGCTGTCTGGATGAGAGCGATGGTGTCCAGGTCGAACACCGGTTTGGCGTCGGGGTGGTCCCCGGCCGTCACCGGGTCGCCCGACAGACACAAGACGTTTTCGATGCCCAGGACGCTGGCGCTTAGGAGGTCCGACTGGAGGGCGATCCGGTTGCGGTCGCGGGTGGTCATCTGGAGGATGGGCTCCAGGCCAGTGTCCCCGATCAGGTGGCACAGGCTCAGCGAGCCCAGGCTCATCATGGCGCTCTGCTGGTCGGTGACGTTGACGGCATCTACCCAGGGCCTCAGGAGCTTGGCGGTCTGCAAGGCCTTGGAGACGTCCACACCTTTTGGTGGTGTGATCTCCGCGGTGACGACGAAGTTATTGGCTTTGAGCTTCTCTTGGAGCTGGCTCATGTCCGACCTCAGTTGTGGAAACAAGAGGCTTGAAAGCGGCGGCATTATAGCATAGGGCGTGGACGGCTCCAGCTTTACCATAGGAAGGACGGGGTTGGTTTTTGATACAATGGCGGCTGAGGCGGGAGCCGGCAGGGAGGGGGCATGGCGGCAGAGGTCCTGGAGGGCAAGGCGATAGCCGAGGCGATCCGCGCCGAGGCGGGCGCGCAGGCCCGCGCCTGCAAAGCGCGCGGTGTGACGCCGGGCCTCGCCGCCGTCCTGGTAGGGGATAACCCCGCTTCCACCTCCTACGTGTCGGCCAAGACCAAGGCCTGCGCCGAGGCCGGCATCTTCTCCGAAACCCTGCGCTTCCCCGCCGCGCTGTCTCAAACCGAGCTGCTGCTGAAGATCGGCGAGCTGAACCGCGACCGCCGCTTCCACGGCATCCTGGTGCAGCTACCCCTGCCCCAGCAGATAAACGAGGCTGCCGTCACCAATGCGGTAGCCCCCGAGAAAGACGTGGACGGCCTGAGCCTCGCCAGCATGGGCCGGCTGCTGCTGGGGGAGCCCCACTTCATCCCCTGCACCCCCCACGGCATCCTGCAGCTCCTCCTGCGTACTGGCCACGACCCCGAGGGCAAGCACGTGGTCATATGCGGGCGCTCCAATCTGGTGGGCAAGCCCCTGGCCGTGCTCCTGATGCAGAAGCGCAAGGGGGCCAACGCCACCGTGACGGTCTGCCACACCGCCACCCGCGACCTGGCCAGCCACACCCGCCAGGCCGACATCCTGGTGGTGGCAGCGGGACATCCCAACACCGTCACCAGGGAGATGGTGAAGCCAGGCGCGGTGGTCATCGATGTGGGTATCAACCGGGTGGAGGACGCCACCAAGAAGGCCGGCTACCGGCTGGTGGGGGACGTGGACTTCGAGGGTGTCAAAGCGGTGGCGGGCGCCATCACGCCAGTGCCGGGCGGCGTCGGCCCCCTCACGGTGGCGATGTTGCTGGTCAACACCGTCAAGGCGGCCGAGCTGGCGCTGGCGAGGCAGGGGTAGCTAGCGGCTAGCTGTCCTGCGCCTGTGGGCGGCTCTCTTACACAGCGCTGCTTGTCCTCGCCTTCACCCTTCTGACGCTAGGTAATCTTGCCCCCGGAAATGATGCAGCCCTGGCGAAAGGCAAACGCTCTGACGCGACATGACTGATCTGCGCACCGCCGACTTCGACTACGAGCTGCCGCCCGAGCTCATCGCTCAGACGCCCATCGAGCCCCGCGACCAGGCGCGACTCCTGATTGTGCGGCGGGGTAGCGGCGCCCCCTCGGCTGGCTCCTTCGACTTCGCTCAGGACAGGTCGGGACAGGGCCTGGAGCACCGGCGGTTCCACGAGCTTCCCGAGCTGCTGCGCCCCGGCGACCTCCTGGTGATGAACGAGAGCCGGGTGATACCCGCGCGACTCCTGGGGCGCAAGGAAGGTCCTTCGACAAGCTCAGGACAGGGTGGCGGTGCCGCCCTCGAGGTGCTGCTGCTGCGGGAGCGCGAGCCTGGGCTCTGGGAGGCGCTGGTGCGCCGCGCCCGGCGCCTGAAGGTGGGCGACCGCATCGTTTTTGGGCTGGCCCCCTCTCGTGCGATGGGAGCGGGTTGGGGTGAGGGCGAGACGCTGACCGCCACCCTGGAGGACGTGCTGCCCTCGGGGGCGCGGCTGCTGCGGTTCTCCGATCCCACGACCTGGGAACGCCTGGGCCAGGTGCCCCTGCCGCCCTACATCCGCCAGCCCCTAGCCGACCCGGAGCGCTACCAGACGGTCTACGCTCGCCCTAAGGGGAGCGTGGCGGCGCCCACGGCGGGTCTTCACTTCACGCCCGTCCTGCTGGAGCGGCTGCGGGCGCGGGGCGTGGAGCTGGCCTTCCTCACGCTGCACATCAGTTGGGACACCTTCCGGCCGGTGACGGAGGCGGACCCCAGCCGGCACAAGCTGATGCGCGAGTGGTGCTACATGCCCGCCGCGACGGTGGAGCGGCTGCGCGCCGCCCGCCGGGAGGGGCGGCGCATCGTCGCGGTAGGCACGACGGCCTGCCGAGCCTTGGAGTGGGCGGCGGGCGGCGTGTTGGGCGCGCGAACGCCCGACGGGGGAAAGGCTTCAAAACTCGGTGAGCCCGTCGAACCACGAGGCGCTGGCCTCACTTCTCCGGCGGGGGGTTCGGGGGGTGTCCCCCAGGCTCAGATACACCAGGGTGGGTGGGTGGGAAGGACCGCGTTCGAGAGCACGACGCCAGGCCCTATCGAGGGCTGGGCCGACTTGCTGATCCTGCCCGGCCATCGGTTCAAGCTGGTGGACGCCCTCATCACCAACTTCCACCTGCCGCGCTCGACGTTGCTGATGCTGGTCGCGGCCTTCGCTGGCGGCGGAGGAGCCTCCGCTGGCGGGGTCGGGCGGGCCCCTGTCCCAAACGAGGCGCTGGGTGCGGGCCCGCTGGCGCCGATTTCAGCCGATATTGGCCGCGGGCGCGAGCTTATTCTTCGCGCCTACCAGGAGGCGGTGCGGCAGCGCTACCGCTTCTACAGCTTCGGCGACGCCATGCTTATTCTCTAGCGAAGGGCCCACCGTCGCCCGTGCTTCTCTCGCCGGGGCAGAGGGAGAAGGAGGGACGCGGTAGTCCGCAGGCTGCGGGTGAGTGTGGGAGCCAGGGGGCAGGCAATCATTGCCGCTGGCGGCTGTATTGACGCGCCGTGAGGCAATCGCTGCCTACCGCGGGCGTGGCGGGGAGGATGGCGACGAGACTCGGCTGGCAAACGCTGGCGTCCCCGGTGGGACTCGAACCCACGGCCGACTGCTTAGAAGGCAGCTGCTCTGTCCAGCTGAGCTACGGGGACCGTCGTCCGGCAGTCTAGCTTTCCGGCTTGCCGTGGTCAAGGTGGTGGGCCTCGCCAGGGGCCTGGGTGGCCCGTGGCGGGCGGAGGTGACGGTACAGATACAAGATTATTAATGCAGCGAAGGCCGCTAGGATAGGTATATCGAAGGGGCGCATGGCGGCCCGCAGCCGCTCCCAGTTGGCGCCTAGATAGTACCCGCCCGTCGCCAGCCCCAGGCACCAGATAAACGAGCCGACGAAGGTGTAGGCGATGAAGCGGGGGAGGTTGACCCGGCTGATGCCCGCGGGCAGGCTGATGAAGGTTCTGACCACCGGTAGCAGCCGGCTGAGGAAGACGGCCAGGTCGCCGTAGCGGGCGAACCAGCGGTCGGCCCGGTCCAAGTCGTGGTGGGAGACTAGCAAGTATTTCCCGTAGCGTATAAGGAAGGGTCGGCCGCCCCAAGCTCCCAGGGCATAGGAAGCCAGGGAGCCCAGGGTGCAGCCCAGCCCTCCGTAGAAACCGGCCAGGAGAACCCCGCCCCAGCCCAGCTCCGCCTCGCGCACCAGCAGCCAGCCGCTGAGGGGCATGATGACCTCGCTGGGGAGGGGGATGTTGGCGCTCTCCAGGGCCATGAGGGCCACGATCCCCGGCCAGCCGAGGGCGGCGTAGACGTCGCGGATGAACTCCACGACCTGGTGTTCGAGGCCAGCCAGCGGCAACCCCTTGACGAAGTTCGTCCCGAAGGTAACATAGGGGGGGCAATGGGTCAAGGTCCATTGCCTACTGTAAGGGCGGGGGATTTAGGGTTAGTTTTAGACTAAATCTAAACGAGCTATTGACAACGGTCAAAAAAGTGGCTATATTGAGGTTCGCCGAGAGTCGGCGAAGTAAGGGGGTGCATGTCTATGATGCGGAAGACTCGTCTGATGCGGCAGGTGGAAGACCGTTACCAGCGGCCGCTGGAGAAGCTCCTGCCGGAGATGTACAACGAGAAGGGGCTTCCTGCCATGGCTGATGAGCTGGGGATCAGCCGCGGCACACTTTGGTATTGGCTTCTCAAGTTTGGCATCCACCTGCGCCGGGTAGCTATTGCCCCTGGTGAGACCCTGGAGGTCAAGCGTACGGGGTAAGGCTGCCGGTTTTCCCGAACAGCAAAGGGCCCTCCTGCCGGGGAGGGCCCTTTGGCTTGAAGCTGTCATGCGCAGGAAATCGGGCTGGTCTGAACGATGAATCGATCAACCGCGGGCGGAGACCCCAGATAGAGTGCCTGGCGAGATATGGGGGCAGGTTAGCCCCGCGGGCCGGTGCCCAGGTTTATCAGCCCCGCCATATAGCCTGCCCCGAACCCGTTGTCGATGTTAACCACCGCTATGCCTGGCGAGCAGCTGTTGAGCATGGCGAGGAGAGCGGCCAGCCCGCCGAAGCTGGCGCCGTAGCCCACGCTGGTGGGGACGGCTACCACGGGCGCCGCCACTAGGCCGCTTACGATGCTGGGCAACGCGCCCTCCATCCCCGCCACCACCACCAAAGAGCGGGCCTGCTGGAGGCGGGGCACCTGTTCCAGCAGCCGGTGAAGGCCAGCGATGCCCACATCGTAGAGGCGCTCCACGGCGTTGCCCATGAGTTCCGCCGTGAGGGCGGCCTCCTCCGCCACCGGGATATCAGCGGTGCCAGCGCAGACGACGCTTACCCCGGCCTTCTTGGGCCGATCGATAGAACGCTCGTCGACGATGCAGCGCGCCAGGGGATGGTAGCGGGCCTGGGGGAGCACCCGCTGCACGGCGGAGAAGGCCTCCTCCGAGGCCCTCGTCACCAGGACGTGGTGGCCTCCCCGCGCCAGCTCCTGGGCGATCTGGGCGATCTGCTCCGGCGCCTTGCCCTGGCCGAAGATCACCTCGGGAAAACCCCGGCGCAGGGACCGGTGGTGGTCCACCTTGGCGAAGCCCAGGTCCCGGTAGGGGAGCGAGCGCAGCTCTTCCAGGGCCTCGGGGACGGTGGTCTCGCCCCGCTGTATTCGTTCCAGGAGCTCGCTGAGTTGGCGGCTGTCGATGGCCTGGTTCCTTTCAATCTGATTATAGCCTGCACTCCCCAGGGCCGAGCGGCGGGGCTGAGCTGAGGCCGCGGTTTGACAATGGCTGTTACCGAATGTTAGAGTGAATTTTAGGCCCCGGGGCTGTCGCCTCGTAGGGCCACTTTGTTTCAAGGCAACCTCATGGCTGTCACGCGGGTCGGCGTTGTCTATCACCCCAAGGTCGAAAGCTCGCGCCCCTTGGCCGAGCGCCTGGCCGCTTTTTTGGGAGAGCGGCAGGTACAGACCTGGCTCGCCTCAGCCTGGGAGGAGGAGGCGCTGCGCCCGCAGATTGAGGGCAGCGACTTTCTGCTGTGCCTCGGTGGCGATGGCACCCTGCTGCGGGTGGCCCGCGCCGCCGTCCCTTGGGCGGTGCCCATCCTAGGGGTCAACCAGGGCCGACTGGGGTTCATCACCGAGCTGAGGCCGGAAGAGGCGCTGAAGCGTCTGCCCCTCCTCCTCGACGGCAAGAGTTGGATGGACGAGCGGGCGATGCTGGCGGTCAAGCTGCCACGTCTTCACCAGGGGCAGGCAACGGTCTGGGCGCTTAACGACGCGGTAGTCAGCAGGGGCGCTATCGCCCGCATCATCAGCGTCGAGACCAGGATCGACGGGGACTTGCTGACAACCTATCGCGGCGACGGGGTGATGGTGGCGACCGCCACCGGCTCCACGGGATACAACCTAGCTGCCGCTGGCCCCATCCTCTATCCCCAGAGCCAGGACCTCGTCCTGACACCCCTGGCGCCCCACCTCAGCCTGTCCAATACCTTGGTATTGTCGGGCGCCTGCACCGTTGCCCTGCACGTCCGGACTGACCACCAGGCGATGCTTAGCCTGGACGGCCAGGTGCACATAACGCTGGAGAGCGGCGATGCCATCGAGGTGAGCCGCAGCCCCCATGTGGCCCGCTTCCTGCGGCTACGCCCACCTGGCGACTTTTACCGCACCCTCACGGCGCGCCTGGTGAGCCCAGGGGTGGCCGAGGCAGCCGAGAAATAGGATGGAAAGTGCGAGCGCTCCCCAGGCCGCAACGGCCATCAAGGCTGCCCTAACCGACGCCGCCCAGATCCAGGCGCTCATCAACCACTTCGCCGACGCGGGCGAGATGCTCCATCGCTCCCTGGCGGAGGTCTACGAGAACATCCGCGACTTCTGGGTCGTCCGCGAGAACGGGCAGCTCTTGGGGTGCGTGGCGCTCCACGTGGTCTGGGCCGACCTGGCCGAGTTGAAGTCGCTGGCCGTGTCGGCGGGGACGCAGCACCGGGGCCTGGGCGGCCTGCTGGTGGAGGCGGTCTTGGGGGAGGCGCGGGGGCTGGGGTTAGCCTCCGTCTTCTGTTTGACGTATCGCCCCACTTTCTTCGAGCGCTTCGGCTTCCAGCGGGTGGAGATGATGGAGCTGCCGCGCAAGGTGTGGACCGAGTGCGTGCGCTGCTCCAAGTTCCCCGACTGTGGCGAGATCGCCCTCGCGCTCCCTATCAGCGAGGCCTCGCCCTGGCACCGGGGGCAGATCCAACTTCGCTCCCCCGGCCCCGCCTGATGCCCGAGCGTCTGGTCAGCTCCCGGCCTGTCTTCGCCGGCCGCGTCATCAAGGTCCAGGTGGACGAGGTCGCCCTGGCGGACGGACGCCACTCCCAGCGTGAGGTGGTGGTCCATCCCGGGGCGGTCGTGATGGTTGCGGAGGACGGGGAGGGCCGCATCCTTTTCGTCAGCCAGTACCGCCACGCGGCAGGGGGGACGTTGCTGGAGCTGCCTGCCGGGACGCGCGAGGCCGGCGAGACCCCGGAGGCGACGGCCGCCCGCGAGCTGGGGGAGGAGACGGGCTACGAGCCCGGCCGGGTGGAGGCCCTGGGTGGTTTCTACTCCGCCCCCGGCTTCTGCACGGAGTATCTGCATGCCTTCCTCTGCACCGGGCTGCGCCCCAGCCAGCGCCAGGCTGACTTTGACGAGGAGATCGCGCTGGTGCCCCTGACCCTGGCGGCGGCCCTTGAGCGCGCCCGCCGGGGCGAGATCGAGGACGCCAAGACGTTGGGGGCGCTGCTGCTCTACCAGCTTCGGAAAGCTAACTAAAGCGGCTGGCGAGCGCCCTGGCCCCTTCGGCGGCAGCGTTTGCCTACCGCCCGGTGGATCTGAGCCGGGGGCCGGCACATGTCTGACCGAGAGTTGTACAATGTCGCGCAGAATCTACGAAAGCGAGGACATGTTATGCAAGAGACATATAAGGGGGACGTCCTTCAAAAGATAGCCGGCGTGGGATTGATCGTGGGTGGAATCCTTACCATTGTGTTCAATATCCTGGCGCCCAGGCCCGACGACGGATCTGACGTCGCCTCGGTTATGGCAGCCCTGGCCAAGAATCCAGGCCTGTCTAAACTAGCCTTCCTTGGGATTGCCGTGGGGATCTGGTTCCTGGTCATGGGCTTTGCAGGCATCTATCGCTCAATCACCACGGGCGCTGCTAGCGCGTGGGCACGCCAGGGCTTCTATGGCATTCTGGTCTCCGCCGCGCTCTTCACCACCACCCTCGCCCTCCAAATAGGCGCCACTTTCGCCGCTGAGAAAGGGGCATCTGGGATCGCACTAGGGGGCCCTCTAGTTTTCGCCGGGAACTCCCTCTTTGCGCTGTCTATAACCGCCTATGGGCTAGCCCTGGTCTTTGTGGGCCTAGGAATGGCGCTGAGCACGGTCTATCCCAAGTGGGCTGGATGGGCGGTTATCATATTGGGGGCTGCCACGGTCATTGTGTCTGGCATACCCGCGGTCTTTTCAACGCCCACCAAGTCCCAGGACCTTATTTTCGCCGCTTTGGCCCTGCTAAGCGATCTATGGACCCTGGTGATAGGGGTGTGGATTATTCGCCGAGAGATGAAGGCGATGTAGGCTAGCGGGGTATCCCATCTCGTATGACAAGGGCAGACGCCGAACGGTCCGGCATCTGCCCTTCTTGGTGCGGTGGGCTTCAGCCGCTGTTACTCCCCCAGGCAGACAGCACTCCTGAGATCATCCATGGTATTACGGGGAGCCGGTAAACGCCCTGTCTATCCATATCTCCTGGTCGGCATTCTGTTTTGCATACTGGCACTGCCCTACGGCGACAGCCGGAACGGCGGGTAGCGGTCGGTGGTGAGCAGGAACGCGTAGGCGGATACGCGGATAAACCAGCGGTTGACGCCCACCACGAAATCGAACAGGCCCCGGGGATAGCGGCCCGTAAACAGGATAGCAAACCAGGCGATGACCACCGAGACCAACGCCGCGATCACCAGGAATACCAGGACAACGTAGTGGGGGAAAGCGAAGAGCCACTTGAAGAGCGGCAGCCAACGATTCAGGTCCACCGACACGTTGGGGTACGGTATTTCTATGTGGATGGCCTGCTCCTCGTCCGTAGCGGGGTATTCATCTCGGAGCAGCGAGAGATATGTCCCCACTCTAGCCCCAAACTTATACAGGGCCACGTTCCAGTCGAACCACCACCGCGGGTACTTCTGCCGAAATAGGATCAGCAGCAGGGGCGGTAAGAAGAGAGCCCCACCAGCGGTCAGATAATACTGGTAATCCCCATTACTCCAATTCCCACCTACCAGATAGTAGACGAGAGCTATGGGGATAACGGCCAGAATCCGGAAGAAGGTGGAAAACCGGTCAAGTGGTCTGTCAGGGTAATCCACCAAAAACTGGACAGGGTACGGAGCGGCAGCCTGGGACATAGTCAACATCCTTGTTCAGCGGGCCGGTTGTACTTGATAGGGGCCGACGCAAGGCACAGCGCCATGCTAAGGGAGGTCTAAGCGTTAACCATCTCCATGACCGCCTTGGTGGACATGATGTGATGGTTCAACCGCAGCTCCTTGGCGCTCAGGCCTAAGGCCAGACCCAGGAGCTGCGGGAGGTGGAGGATGGGCATGTTGATCTGCTGCCCCTTCAGGCCGGCGGCCTTGGGCTGGAAGCCATCCAGGTTCAGATGGCAGAGGGGGCAGGGTGTGACCAGGCAGTGGGCGCCGTGGGCCTTGGCATCCAGGGTGTGGGTGCCCACCATATTCACGGAGTTCTTTTCGTTCAGGGTGAGGATGGGGAAGCCGCAACACTTGAACTTGCCGTCGTAGTCCACCGGGTCGGCGCCGCATGCGGCGATGAGCATCTCCAGGTAGCGGCTGCGGGCGGGCTTCTCGTCCAGCCCCAGGACCTTGGTGGGCCGCAGGATGTAGCAGCCGTAGAAGGGCGCGGCCTTGAGCCCGGTGAGGGGCCGCTGAACCTTGGCCTTGAAGTTATCCAGCCCGTAGTCCTCCACCAGCGCCCACAGCAGGTGCCTCACCTCGGTTGTGCCCTTGTACTCCAGCCCCTCCGGGGCCAGGTGCTGGTTGACTCGGGCCAGATACTTAGGGTCGGCCTTGAGCTTGGCGTTGGCCTGGCTCATGACTCCCTGGCAGGTGCTGCAGTTGGTGAGGACGGGCGCTCCCACCTGCTCCGCCAGGGCGAAGGTGCGGGCGTTGAGGGTGTCGGCGAGCTCGGGGTTGCGCTCGGTGAGCACGCCGGCGCCGGTGCAGGCGGCCCCTTTCAGCTCCTCCAGCTCGATGCCGAGGGCGGAGCACACCTTGACCATGGAGGCGTAGAGCTCCGGGCAGCCTCCCTGGGAGACGCAGCCGGGGTACCAGGCGTATCTCACGTGGTCTTCTCCTCTTTCTCCAGCTCGTTGAAGATGCGTTTCACCTGAGACGCGCCGGGGCGCTTATGGTGGAGCGGTGAGGGCATCTTGCCGGCCTTGAGAGCCCGCAGCCCCACCGGGGCGAGGCCTATGAGCGCGGGCAGGTTCAGATAGCCCTGGGTCTCCACCGCCAGCCGCCCCTCGTTGAGCGAGCCGCTGTCCTTGACGGACTGGGCGAAGGAATCGCTGTGGCGGACGCCGTTGTGGTCGGTGTAGCCGTGCTTGATGGCCTCGCGGCGCAGGGCCAGGATCCGCTCCATGGGGGCCACGTCCTTGGGGCAGGCCTGGACGCAGTAGAAGCAGTGGGTGCAGTCCCAGATGCCGGTGTACTCTGTGAGGCTCTTGAGCCTCTCGTCGTTATCGGTGTTGCGGGGGTCGGCCACGAAGCGGTAGGCCTTGGCCAGGGCGGCTGGCCCCAGGAAGTTGGGGTCCACCTCCCAGACGGTGCAGTCGGAGACGCAGGCGCCGCACATGATGCAGGCCACGACGCCCACGACCTCGCGCATCGCCTCATTGGGGGCCAGGTACTCCCGCTCAGGCTTTGCCGCGGGCGGCTCCAGCCAGGGCTTCACGGCCCGCACCTTCTGCCAGAATGGGCCCATATCCACCACCAGGTCCTTGACCACCGGCAGGTTGCCCATGGGCTCCACCTTCACCAGGCCCTCGGGCGCGGCGTCCCGGATGCGGGTCTTGCACATGAGCCGGGGCTCGCCGTTGACTCGCATGGCGCAGGAGCCGCAGATGGCGGCGCGGCAGGAGCAGCGCAGGGCCAGGCTGCCGTCCTGCTCCTCCCGGATTTTTATCATCCCGTCGAGGACGGAGTCGTTCTCCCCCACTTGCAGGGTGAAATCCTGGAATCGGGGCGTCTTGTCTACCTCGGGGTCGAAGCGCTTGATCCGATAGGTGACCTGCATGGGGCCTCCTAATAGACGCGCGGCTCGGGCTTCCAGCGGGTGAGGGTGACGGGAAGATATTCAATAGTGGGAGCGCCGTCAGGGCGGTAGCCCACAAGGATGTGCTTCAGCCAGCGCTGGTCGTCCCGCTCGGGGTAGTCGGTGCGGTAATGGGCGCCTCGGCTCTCGGTGCGGTGGATGGCGGAGAGCAGGATCGTCTCGGCGCTGTCCAGCATGTAGCCCAGCTCCCAGTGGAAGACCAGGTTGGTGTTGAATACCTTGCCCTTGTCCTGCACGGGGGCCTTCTGGTAGCGCTCCTTCAGCGTGTAAAGGGTGTTCAGGGCGGTTTGGAGGCCCTTGACCTCGCGCCAGACGCCGGCGTGCTGGTGCATTGTCCGGCCCAGGTCGAGCCTTATCTTGGCGATGGACTCGCCGTTGGCTGGGCGGCTGAGCACCGCCTGGGCCCGCCGTTCAGACTCCATGACCACGCCCTCGGAGAGGGGGCGGAAGTCAACCTGGCGCGCGAACTCGGCGGCGTGGGCCCCCGCGCGGTGGCCGAAAATGACGGTGTCCAGGAGGGAGTTGGCGCCCAGCCGGTTCCCGCCGTGGACGCTGACGCAGGCGCACTCACCGGCGGCGTAGAGCCCGGGGATGCGGGTGGCGCCGTCCAAGTCGGTCTTGATCCCACCCATTTGGTAGTGCATGCCGGGACGCACGGGGCAGGGCTGGCGGGTGATGTCCACGTTGGCGAACTGGAGGGCGAGCTCGTAGATTTCGCCCAGGCGCTCCAGGATGAAATCGCGGTCCAGGTGGGTGCAGTCCAAGTAGACGCAGGTCTTGCCGCCGAGGCCATCGTCCACCCCCCGCCCGGCGTCTATCTCGGTCTGCGCCGCGCGGGAGACCACGTCGCGGCTGGCCAGGTCAATCTTGTTGGGCGCGTACTTGATCATGAAGCGGTCGCCCAGGGCGTTGCGGAGCTGGGCGCCGTCGCCGCGCGCCCCCTCTGTCATGAGGGCGCCATTGTTGGCCAGGGTGGTGGGGTGGTACTGGACCATCTCCATGTCCATCAGCGGCGCCCCTGCCCGCCAGGCCAGGGACATGCCGTCGCCGGTGCAGATGAGGGCATTGGTGCTGGGCTCGTAGACCCGCCCGCAGCCGCCGGTGCACAGGATGATGGCCTTGGCCCGTATCAGGTGGAATTTGCCCGTGAGCATCTCCTGGGCCACCAGCCCCGCCGCGAAGCCTCCTTCGATGGCCAGGTGGGTCACGAACCACTCCTCGTAGATCTTGACTCCGGCCTTGAGGAGCTGCTCGAACATCACGTGGAGGATGGCGTGGCCGGTGATGGCGCCCACGAAGTAGGTGCGGGCCTGGGAGGCGCCGCCGAAGTTGCGGGGGGCCAGCTTGCCCTCGGGGCCGCGGTGGAACGCAACCCCCATGTTCTCCAGGTCTACCACCGCCTGGGCCGCCTCGCGGGAGAGGAACTCGATGGCGTCCTGGTCGCCCAGGTAGTCGGAGCCCTTCACGGTATCGAAGGCATGGGACTCCCAACTGTCGCCCGCGCTGAGGGGGGCGTTGATCCCTCCCTGGGCGGCCACGGAGTGGCTGCGCACGGGGTGGACCTTGGAGATGAGGGCGACGTCGGCGTGGCGGCGCTTGGCCTCAAGGGCCGCGCGCATCCCCGCCAGCCCTCCCCCTACTACGAGCACGTCATGCTGAAGCATAGGCCTTCATCCTGGAAAAAAGGTGAGCAAGAGAGTGTAGCACAGGGCTTCAGGAGCGACAAGTCGGAGGCCAGGCCAAGGTCGCACATCAAGGCGACGTGGCGGGCGATGGCCTCCAGTCGCTGGAGGGCGGGGAGAAAGGCTCACGCGGCGCTCCTCAGGCCCGCTGGTACTGCTTTTGCCCGGCGGCATAAAGGTCGCCCCCGTGACAATCGTTGATGACGATGGCGGGGAAGTCCACCACCTCGAGCCGGCGGACAGCCTCAGTGCCCAGCTCTGCGTAGGCGATCATCTCCACCTTGACGATGTGCTTGCGCAGATAGGCCCCGGCGCCGCCCACGGCGCCGAAGTAGATGGCCTTGTGGGTCTTCAAGGCCTCCTTGACCGTGGCGTTGCGGTAGCCCTTGCCGATCATGCCCTTCAGCCCCAGGGCCAGCAGCCGGGGGGCGTAGGCGTCCATGCGGCCGCCGGTGGTGGGCCCCGCCGAGCCGATGACCTCGCCGGGATGGGGTGGCGTGGGCCCCACGTAGTAGATGATCTGCCCCTTCACGTCGAAGGGCAGGGGCTGGCCCGCGTCCAGGGCGGCGATCAGGAGGGCGTGGGCGGCGTCGCGGGCGGTGTAGAGGACGCCGGTGATGGCGACCAGGTCGCCGGCGCGCAGGCTTGCGACATCGGCATCGGAAAGAGGAGGGCGCACGGGCTTGCGCGGGGCGGAGGCCGGGCTGGTGCCCGGAGCGGGGGCGCTACCTGTTGGCATGGCTGCCTCCTGGACTAAAGTTTGAAAAGCAAGATTGTTCAGTCAGCCTCAGCGGGCATCGCGTTTGCGGCCGGACGCGCCGGGTCCCCGCTTCCGCTTTGGCGCACTCCCGGTGCGCTGATTGCCCTTTCATCATATCGGGCACCCACCCGGGCCTCGAAACTTGTGGCCACGCGAGCAAGTCTTCCAACCGCCACGATTCGCGAGTGCCATTCTATTCCTCAGCGAGTGAAAGAGCGCTGGCTAACACTCCGGTTCAGCGGCGGCGCGGAGCGCCGTCTGCTGCAGGCTGTTGTTAGACGCCGCCGCCGCGACCAGCCTTCTTTGAAAGCGTCACGCCAATCGCTACGCCAACGCCCACGCCAACAGCAAGCCACACCGCCAGGTTGTCAGTTGCCACGCCGATGGCTGTGCCGATGCCAGCCCCGAGAGCAACGCCAAGACCGGCGAAACGTGCTGCGCTGCGCTCGCCCGTCGGCTGTTCACCCGCCATGTTTACCTCCCATCAGCCCGAGAACACCGCAAGCCTAGTTCCTTTTTTCTGCGACTAAGAATTAGCTCACAGCCGACTTCTTCTTGGGCCGCCCGGAGCTGACATGCGGCGCAAGCCTGTCCCATTCGCTCGACGCCACGCAGTACAGGCAAAAGTCGCCGTGGTCGTAGATCGAACAGCTCAGCGGGCCGCGCTTATCCTTATGCACGTAGGCTCCGACAAAGGGCGTCCGGGTCGGCCTCACCGGTCTGGTGAGCACCCACGTGATGCCATCTGCGCCGTTCTTGCCCGTGAGCAGACTGTCGCGCTCCCACTCGTTCTGTTCCAGCATGTCAACGCCAAAGAGCTTCAGCACGCTCAGCAGGGGGCGCACGGTGCGCTGGAAACCCCCGGGCTTCTCGCCCGGCATCATCATCGGTCCGGAGCCCATGCCGATGTACTTTGTCACGCCGGCAGCCTTCATGGCGTTCCAGACGTGCGGGAGGTTGTGCGTCTTGGGACGCTTCTTCCTGTCGTCGCCGAGCGCCGAGATGACGCCGTCGCAGCCCGTAAACGCCTCCTTCAACTTCTCCTCTTCATCCAGCTGCGCCTCGACCACAGTAGTCGTCGACCTGACGTCTTTGAACTTGTGCGGCGACCGCGTGATCACCACCACCTCGACACCGAGATCCTCGGCTCGGGCGAGGATCCCCTTGCCGTAGGTGCCGCTGGCGCCGATGATCGCCACCTTAATGGGCTTAGCAACGGTCGTGCTCATGACTGCTTACCAATCATGCCTGTAAGTCGCCTCTTTTCATCACGGTGTTTTATACGGATCGGCCTAACTCCACTACCATTAAAGCTCCACGTGCTTGTGCCGGTGGGCATGGCACTCGATGGTGACGGCCACGGGCAGGCTGGCGATGTGGCAGGGATAGCTCCGGATGTGGACGGCCAGGGCGGTGGTGTCGCCGCCGTAGCCCTGGGGCCCGATGCCCAGCTTGTTGGCGCGCTCCAGGGCCTGCTTCTCCAGCTCGTCCAGCTTGGGATCGGGGTTGGGAGAACCCAGCTCCCGCAGCAGGGCCTGCTTGGAGAGGAGCGCCGCCTTCTCGAAGGTGCCGCCGATCCCCACCCCGGCGATGAGGGGCGGGCAGGC
This sequence comes from Dehalococcoidia bacterium, assembly GCA_009692805.1. GTDB lineage: Bacteria > Chloroflexota > Dehalococcoidia > SHYM01 > SHYM01 > SHYM01. The sequence continues at coordinate 18,759 of SHYM01000019.1, forward strand.
GTCGGGCCCGGCGTTGGAGATGCAGCCCACGATGAAGTCCATCACCCCTGGCACCCCGTCGGAGGGCTTGAGCATCTTGAATTGGGAGCGGTTCTCGCAGCCGCCACCCTTGGCCATCATGGTGATGCTCAGGTGGTCGCCGGGCACCTGCTCGATGTGGACCACGGCGGGGGTGTTATCGCCCGTATTCTTGCGGCCATACAGGGGGTCCTGGACGATGGAGGCGCGGAGGAAGCCCTGGGTGTAGCCCCGGCGGACGCCGGCGTCGATGGCCTGCTGGAGGGTGCCGCCCGCGATGTGGACCTCGCTCCCCAGCTCCACGAAGGCGATGGCGAAGCCAGTGTCCTGGCAGTAGGCCGCGCCCTCCTCCCGCGAGATGCGGGCGTTGTCCTGGAGCATGATGAGGACGCTGCGGCCGGCGGGGGAGGACTCGCTGGCCAGGGAGCGGTCGAAGGAGCGCAGCATGTCCGCGCCCAGGACGGTGTTGGCCTCCACCACCAGGCGCGCCACCGCCCCGCTGATCTCGTCCACGTGGATGGTGCGCATGCTCACCTCCTAGGCTGCTCTCCTAATGTCACTCAATGCAGAACTGCTCGGCATTTTCCACTGATGGTGCACCGCGGCAGACACTTAGGCGCTCGGTTTCCGCGTTCTGAGCATCCTGGCTAAAGTGGTCAAGTCTAAAGTGTTCCCGCAGTCCTGGCACACAGTTTCAAAGGTAGCGAAGTCACGGCACTTTGCGCAAACGTCCTCGGCCATTCGCGGTGCACAACAGCAAAGGCTTAGGCGTTCAGTATTTTCATGCTGGCATGCGGCGCTGCTAGCTGCGTAAGCTCGGTCCATTGCTAGCTCCTGTTTCCTCCCCACCCCACCCATTTAGGCCAAATCTGGGGTGACCCCCCAGAACCCCGCTAGAGGAGGGGTTTCACCCCTCTTTGGACTCTCCCCTGGTGGGGTTTTGAAACGATCTCGTTCATGGTGGGAGGTCCCGGCGAGGGGCGGTCGGGTTACAGCTTCAAAATATCGGCCAGCTCCTTGACGGCGCCGGCGGACTTCTGGAGCGCCTTCTGTTCCTCAGGGGTCAGCTTGATCTGGATAATCTCCTCGATGCCCCCAGCGCCCAGCTTGGCTGGCACGCCCACGACCAGGCCGTTGATGCCGTACTCGCCCTTGAGATAGACGGAGCAGGGCAGGATGCGGCGTTGGTCGAAGACCACGGCCTTCACCATCTCGGCGGCGGCGGCCGAGGGGGCGTAGTAGGCGGAGCCGGTCTTGAGCAGGTTGACGATCTCGGCCCCGCCGTCACGGGTCCGCTGCACGATGCCGGCGATCTTCTCCGATGGCAGGAGCTCGGAGATGGGGATGCCAGCGACGGTGGTGTAGCGGACGAGGGGCACCATGGTGTCGCCGTGGCCCCCTAGCACGTAGGCCTGGACATCCTCTACCGAGACCTTCAGCTCCAGGGCCAGGAAGGTGCGGAAGCGGGCGGTGTCCAGCACCCCGGCCATGCCGAAGACCCGCTCCCGGGGGAACTTGCTCAGGTGCAGCGCCAGATGGGTCATGGCGTCCAGGGGGTTGGCGATCATGATTATGATGCAGTTGGGGGAGCGCCGGACGATCTCCCCGGTGACGCTGGTAATGATCTTGGCGTTGATGTTGACTAGGTCGTCGCGGCTCATGCCGGGCTTGCGGGCGACGCCGGAGGTGATCACGACAACATCGGAGCCGGCAGTATCATCGTAGCTCAGGGTGCCGGTGACCCTGGCGTCGAAGCCCAGGATGGGGGCTGACTCCTGGATATCCAGGGCCTTGCCCTGGGGCAGGCCATCGATGATGTCGATCATCACCACGTCGGCGTAGCCGCCCTCGGCGATGCGCTGGACCAGGGTGGCGCCGACGTTACCCGCTCCAACCACGGTGATCTTCTTGCGCATTGTGTCCTCGCTTTCTACTGTCTCTTCCTGAAGGCGGCACAATCGGCCGGCGTGCCGCCGCTGCTGGCCTGTCTAGCAGGGTGATGAAAACCCCCCTTTGGCCCCCGGCATCTGCCTAGGCGGATGCCCCTCCGGTCTCCCCGTTTGTCTTAGCCTGCTAACTCGACGCGCCGGCTAGGCGCGGACCCGGCTGCGCTGGAGCTTTTCGATCACGGCGTCGCCTACCTGGGAGGTGCCGACGGCGCTGGGGTCATCTCGGCTCTGCTTCATGTCGTAGGTCACCGAGCGGCCCTCTTTGATGACGTCGGCCAGGGCGCGCTCCAGGCGCTCGGCGGCTTGCGTCTCCTTCAAGTAGCGGAGCATGAGCATCCCGGAGAACATCA
>SHYM01000020.1 GCA_009692805.1 Dehalococcoidia bacterium
AAGAGCGGCCAGGCGCCAGGGAGTTGGCCGCCGCGCAGGGGGAGGTGGCTTTCCATAACGTGACCTTTGCCTATGATTCGATCCCCGTGCTGCGCGACGTGAGCTTTGTGGCCCCATCGGGCAGGAAGGTGGCCCTGGTCGGCACCACCGGGAGCGGCAAGAGCAGCTTGGTCAACCTCATCCCGCGATTCTACGACGTGACCGAGGGCAGCATCACCATCGATGGCTCTGACGTCCGGGACGTGACCCTGGCCTCCCTGCGGCATCACGTGGGCGTCGTGCTGCAGGACGTCTTCCTCTTCTCGGCCACCATTCGGGACAACCTGGCCTACGGGGCCATGGATGCTGCCCAGGCGGCGGTCGAGCAGGCCGCCCGGGCGGCTCAGCTCCACGACTTCATCGTCAGCCTGCCCTCCGGCTACGACACCTGGGTCGGCGAGCGGGGGGTGACCCTTTCCGGGGGCCAGAAGCAGCGGGTCGCCATCGCCCGCGCCCTGCTGCTCAACCCGCCGGTCCTGGTGCTGGACGATTCCACGTCCAGCGTGGACACGGAGACCGAGCGCCAGCTGCGCCTGGCCCTGGAGGCGCTGATGCGGGAGCGCACTACCTTCATGATCACCCAGCGCCTTACCAGCGCCCGGGACGCTGACTTGATCCTCTTCCTGGACGAGGGGCGCATCTTGGAACGGGGGACCCACCCGGAGCTGATGGCGCTGCGGGGCCGCTACCACCAGGTGTACGAGCTGCAGCGGGCGGCCTGCATCCGGGCTGCCATCCCCACCATCGAGGAGGCCTTCGCTCGGGAAGATACCCGGGCCGGCGCCGAGGGGGTCCAGTAGCGATGCCGGACCCCCTGAGCGCCAGGCCCACCCAGGAACAGCGGCCCCAAGCCCTGCGGGGCGTTCTGGACTGGGAGTTCGAGGACGAGGAGCTGGGCAGGGTCTACGACCACCAGGTCGTGGCCCGCCTCGCCCGCTTCCTGTCCCCCTACAAGGCCAGGATCGCCCTGGGCTTGGTGGCGATGCTGCTCCTCACCATCACCACCGTCGCCAGCCCCTGGCTCATCCGCCTCGCCATCGATTCCTTCTTTGCTGGCGGGGACCAGTCACGTCTTAATCTGATCATCATTCTCTTCTTCGCCAACGGGGCCCTCAACTGGTTCGCCCAGTGGATCGAGATGGTGTCCATGACCAGAGTGGGCGAGGGGGTGATGCTGGCGCTGCGGGTGACGCTATTCCAGCACCTCCAGCAGCTTTCCCTGGGGTTCTTCGACGCCAACGAGAGCGGTCGCATCATGTCTCGGGTGCAGAACGACACCAACCAGCTCGAGGAGCTCCTGGAGAGCGGCTTCATCAACGTGGTGGCAGAGCTGCTGACCCTGGTGGGGGTGCTGGTGGCCGTTTTCACCCTGGATGCGCGGCTGGCCCTCATCACCATGAGCGTCATCCCCCTGCTGCTGGTCTTCCTGCTGGTCTGGCAGCGCTACTCGCGCGCGGCCTTCCTGCGGGTGCGCATGGCGATCTCGGCGGTGAACGGGTCCCTCCAGGAGAACATCAGCGGGGTGCGGGTCGTCCAGGCCCTCTCCAGGGAGGGGGTGAATTTCTCCAACTTCCGCCGCCACAACCAGGAGCACCTGGCCGCCAACCTCCAGGCCAGCCGCCTCTCCGGCTTGGTGCCTCCCTACGTGGAGCTGCTGGTCGCCCTGGCCACCGCCTTCGTCATCATCTTCGGCGGCCGGCAAGTCCTGGCGGGGGCCCTGAGCGTCGGCACCCTGGTGGGGTTCGCCCTCTACGTCCAGCGCTTCTTTGACCCCATCCGTAACCTGACCATGCAGTACACCCAGTTCCAGAAAGCGATGGCGGCGGGGGTACGCATCTTCGAGGTGCTGGATATGAAGCCCGCCATGGGGGATGCCCCCGATGCGGTGGAGCTCAGGAGCCCCCGGGGCGCGGTGAGCTTCGACCAGGTATATTTGAGCTATCTGCCGGGGGTAGAGGTGCTCCACGGCGTCACCCTGGAGGTGCGGCCGGGGGAGAAGGTGGCCCTGGTGGGGCCCACGGGAGCCGGCAAGAGCAGCCTGGCCAGCCTCATCCCCCGCTTCTACGATGTGACCGCGGGCGCGGTGCGTATCGACGGCCAGGATGTGCGTCACCTGAAGCGCGACTCTCTGATGCAGCACGTCGCCCTGGTCTTGCAGCACCCCTTCCTGTTCTCCGGCACCGTCAAGGAGAACCTGCGCTACGGGCGGTTGGACGCCAGCGACGCCGAGGTGGTGGCGTCCGCCCAGGCCGTGGGGGCCCATGACTTCATCATGGCCCTGGAGCGGGGCTACGACAGCGAGCTGGCGGAGCGCGGCAGCAACCTCAGCCAGGGGCAGCGCCAGCTTGTCAGTTTCGCCCGCACGCTCCTCGCCAACCCCACCATTCTGATCCTGGACGAGGCGACGGCCAGCGTGGACACCGAGACGGAGGAGGTCATCCAGCGCGCCCTGCGCCAGCTTCTGGTCGGGCGCACCGCCTTCATCATCGCCCATCGTCTCTCCACCACCCGCGACGCCGACCGGGTCGTGGTCCTGGACCAGGGCCGCGTGGTCGAGGAGGGGACTCACGAGGTGCTGCTGGCCCGCGGTGGGCTCTTCGCCCGCCTCCACCGCGCGACCTACGATGCCTACCAGGCGGCCCAGCCAGCGTAAGGCGCGGGCGGGGGCACGTCCGCTACGGCGTGCTGGCTACGCGGCCCGCGCGCGTGGTCCTGCCATGGTCAAGGAAATAGAAGGGGGTTCCTACTGCGGGCATCTAGCTTTGCACAAGAATGACATCCTGCCGTGAATTGAGGGAGTGCAGATCCCGACGTGTCGGGACTCTGCCGGGGGTCGAAGTCCCGGCCCTCGGAACTCTCTCCCTTCCAAACTACCCCCTTCCTGGCCAGGAAGGGGGCCAGGGGGATGGTCGCGGGAGCTGGCTAGCCGGCGCAGCGATTCAGGCGCTGGGTTGGGCGGGCGCTGACGACGCCGGGTAGCACTGATCGAAGGAGCAGACCTCGTCGGCCAGCCCCAGTTTCAGGCACTCTTGAGACGACAGGAACCGGTCGTGCCCCGAGTAGATGTAGTTGCGCCACCAGCGGCCTGTGTGCTTGCCCGAGCGCTGGGCGAAGAGCTCCCCGATGAGCGTTTGGTAGTGGGTGGCCAGCTTTTGGAAGTCCTTGAAGATGCGGGTGTCCTCGCCCGAGACCACCCAGTTGACGCTGTGGAGCATAAGGGTGGAAAAGTGGCCCATGAGGCGCCTATCTCCAGCCTGGAAGACGATGGCGCCCATGGAGTAGGCGTAGCCCGTGACCACCGTGTTCACGCGCACGCCGAAGTCCCGCCTCACCTTGTAGATCATCTCCATCATGGCGAAGCCGGCCCCCACGGAGCCGCCGCCCGAGTTCACGTAGACGGTGATGGTGGGGTTCGGCCCTCTGCCTTTGAGCTGGGCGGCCATGATGAGCAGGGATTTGGAGAAGCGTTCGGCCTCCTCGTCGGTGATGTCGGAGAGGAAGTAGGCCCCCTGACGGTCCAGCTCGTCCTTGCGGGCCCGGTAGGTCGCGATCATCTGCTCTAGCTCATTCATCCTGGGCCACCTCCCTGCGCGCGCCGCCTAGCATAGCACGTCTCCTATCGCCCTAGCCCTCACCGTCTCCGGCACCAGTACCAGGGGGTACCTCAGGCGCTGGTCGTATCGTTACGTTGAGCTCCGACTCCCACATCTTCATCTGGGGGGCGGCCCGCCCCGCCGGGAAGGGGATGCCCAGGTGTTCGTAGGCGGGGCGGGTGGCCATCCTCCCGCGGGGAGTGCGCGCCAGGAAGCCCAGCTGGAGGAGGTAAGGCTCGTACACGTCCATGATGGTGTCGGCCTCCTCGCTGATGGAGGCGGCCATGGTCTCCAGCCCCACGGGCCCGCCGTCGAACTTCTCGATGAGCACCCGCAGGAGCCGGTTGTCCACCGCCTCCAACCCCAGCTCGTCCACCTCCAGCCGCGCCAGGGCCTCCAAGGCTACCGCGGGAGTCAGAAGCCCTTGGGCGCGCACCTGGGCATAGTCCCGCAAGCGCCGCAGCAGGCGGTTGGCCACCCGGGGGGTGCCCCGCGCCCGTTGCGCGATCTCGCCGATGGCGGCCTCCTCCACGGCGATGCCCAGGATGCGCGCAGAGCGCCGGACGATGGAAACCATGGCGGGGTGGTCGTAGAACTCGAGCCGGAAGAGCTGGCCGAAGCGGTCCCGCAGGGGGCCGGTCAGCATCGCGATGCGGGTGGTGGCGCCGATGATGGTGAAGGGCTTCAGGGGCAGCCGGATGCTCTTGGCGCCCAGGGCCTGGCTGCGGTTGGGCAGCACCCAGTGGAGCACGAAGTCCTCCATTGCCGGGTAGAGGAGCTCCTCCACGGGCCGGGGCAGGCGATGGATCTCGTCGATGAAGAGCACGTCCTCGGCCTGCAGCCCGTTGAGGATGGAGGCCAGATCGCCGGCCCGCTCGATGGCGGGGCCCGTGGTCTCGCGGATGCTAACCCCCATCTCCGAAGCGACGATGTGGGCGAGGGTGGTCTTACCCAGGCCGGGTGGGCCGTAGAACAACAGGTGATCTAGGGGCTCGTGGCGCGCCTGGGCCGCCTCGATGGCTATCTGGAGGTTGTCTTTCACCTTGTCCTGGCCCACGAACTCGGCCAGGCGGCGGGGGCGCAGGCTCTGGTCGAGGGGCAGGTCCTCCTCCCGTGTCTTGCCGGAGACCAGGCGGGGTGCAGGGACGGGCCGGCGGGGCTCAGCCATGGGGCTCCTTCGCCGTTGCTGTTGGCCCAATTATACCAGCTTGCGAACAAATGAACGCATAGGCGCGCGCACTCGGGTGAGACGTAAACTTCGTATACTCCACACTGAGGCAAATTTTGGTCGGGAGGCGCCCAGCAGCCTGTTAGGTCTTCACTCTGTCAGACTTACGCCTCCCAAGGGAGAGCGTAGGTCTGGATTTGACACCCCCACCCTCGCCCGATAGACTTGCGGCGGCTGAGCGACCCCGTTCGCCCAGAGCCCGCCTGCTCTGAGCCCGCCTGCGGCGGGCCGAAGGGTCGAAGGGCGGCAACACCTAGCTCATGGAGGGGTGCGACCATGCCCAGCAAGAGCAAGCGGGAGTGGCGGGAGAAGACCTACCAGCCGGGGGTGGCCCGCTTCCCGGAGCGGGAGAAGCAGTTCGAGACCACCTCCGCCATCGCCGTGGATCCCGTCTACGACGCCTCCGACCTGGCGGGCTGGGACTCGGAGCAGAAGCTGGGCTACCCCGGAGAGTACCCCTTCACCCGCGGAATCCAGCCCAGCGTGTACCGGGGGCGCCTGTGGACCATGCGCCAGTACGCGGGCTTCGCCAGCGCCGAGGAGTCCAACAAGCGCTACCGTTATCTCCTGGGCCAGGGACAGACCGGCCTCTCCGTCGCCTTCGATCTGCCCACCCAGATCGGCTACGACTCCGACGATAAGCTGGCCCGGGGCGAGGTGGGCAAGGTGGGGGTGCCCATCTGCCACCTGGATGACATGGCCATCCTCTTCGACCAGATCCCCCTGGACAAGGTCTCCACCTCCATGACCATCAACTCCACGGCGCCCATCCTGCTGGCCCTGTACATCGCCGTCGGGAAGCGGCAAGGGGTGCCGCCGGAGAAGCTGGACGGCACCGTCCAGAACGACATCCTCAAGGAGTACATCGCCCGCGGCACCTACATCTATCCCCCGCGCCCCTCCCTGCGTCTGATCACCGATTCCTTTGCCTACTGCGCCCAGCACGTCCCCAGGTGGAACACCATCAGCATCAGCGGCTACCACATCCGCGAGGCGGGGGCGACGGCCGCCCAGGAGCTCGCCTTCACCCTGGCCGACGGCATCGCCTACGTCCAGGCCGCGGTGGACGCTGGACTGGCGGTGGACGGCTTCGCTCCCAACCTGTCCTTCTTCTTCGCCGCCTACAGCAACCTCTTCGAGGAGGTGGCCAAGTTCCGCGCCGCCCGGCGCATCTGGGCCCGTATCATGAAGGAGCGCTTTGGGGCCGAGAACCCCCGCTCCTGGATGTTGCGGTTCCACACCCAGACGGGCGGCGCCACCCTTACCGCCCAGCAGCCGGATAACAACATCGCCCGCACCACTATCCAGGCCCTCTCCGCCATCCTGGGCGGCACCCAGAGCCTGCATACCAACTCCAAGGACGAGGCCCTGGCCCTGCCCAGCGAGCAGGCCGTCCAGGTCGCCCTGCGCACCCAGCAGATACTGGCCTACGAGGCCGGCGTGGCGGATGTGGTGGACCCCCTGGGCGGCTCCTACTTCGTGGAGCGCCTTACCGACGAGATGGAGGCCAAGGTGCAGGTCTACCTGGACCGCATAGACGCCCTGGGCGGCGCGCTGGCGGCCATCGAGCAGGGCTACATGCAGCGGGAGATTCAGGAGAGCGCCTATCAACACCAGCGCGCCGTGGACGCAGGCCAGAAGGTAGTCGTGGGAGTCAACAAGTTCACCACCGAAGAGCGCCTTCCGGAGGGCTTGCTCCGCATCGACGCGGCCCAGGCCAAGAGGCAAGTGGAGCGCCTGGCGCGCTTTCGCGCCCAGCGCGACCAGGGCCAGGCCAGGGACGCCATCAAGCGCTTGGAGGAAGCCGCGGCCGGCGTGGACAACACCATGCCCCACATCCTGGCCGCCGTGGAGGCGCGGGCCACCCTGGGCGAGATCGCGGATGGTTTGCGCCGGGTCTTCGGCGAGCAGAAGGAGTCGCTGGTCTTCTAGGAGAAGAAGCAGTAGTGCGGTGGCATCATGAGGCCAACCAGCTTTGCAAAAGGGGCATCCATCTCCCTCTGCCGGGGGTTAAAGGGGGTGTCCCCCTTTCCTTCCTTTTCATACCAACCCCTTCATGGCCAGGAAGGGGGTCAGGGGGATGGTCGCAGCAACCAGCAGGCTGTGGGTCGACAAGCTCACCCTGAGCGCGTGATAAAGCACAGATAGCGCGGCAGCGAAGGAGGCGCAACGTGGCGATTACCCTGAGCGAGGCCCAGAAGATCATGCGCGCGGCCCAGGCCAGCGCCAAGGCCCTGGGCATCAACGTCAGCATCAGCGTGGTCGACCCCCGCGGCGACCTGGTGGCCTCGGTCCGCATGGACGGGGCCCGCTTCTTCACTCCCGATGTCGCCCGCGGCAAGGCCATGGTCTCGGCCATGTTCGGCCAGGCCAGCGCCGCCCTGGCGGAGCGGGCCAGCGACCCTATCTTTCAGGGACTGAACCAGATGCAGCAGGGCCGCCTGATGTTTGGACAGGGGGCGGTGCCCATCACCAAAGGGAGCGAGATCGTGGGCGCCGTGGGGGTGAGCGGGGGCACCGCCCAGCAGGACGAGGACGTGGCCAAGGCGGGACTAGCGGCCCTGTAATTTTTGCGCTGTAGTTCTTGAAAGAGGGCGCCCATGGACTTCGAGCTCACGGAGCAGCAGCGGCTCTTCCGGCAGACCGTGCGCGACTTCGCCCGCAAGGAGGTGGCTCCCCATGCCAGCGAGATCGACGAGCACGAGCGCTTTCCCGCCGAGCTGGTGCGCAAGATCGCTGATCTGGGCCTCTTCGGGCTCTCGATCCCGCCCGCCTATGGCGGCCACGGAGGCACCCTCCTGGAGGCGACCATCGCCATGGAGGAGCTCTCCTGGGCCTGTCCCTCCACCGCGCTGGCCTGGGGCGTCTGCATCTCCCTCTACGGCAGCTCTTTGCTGAAGGGCGGCGACGAAGAGCAGAAGAAGCGCTTCCTGACGCCGGTGGCCAGCGGCCAGCACCTGGGCGCCTTCGCCCTCAGCGAGGCGTCGTGCGGCAGCGACGCCGCCGCCCTGCGCTGTCATGCCCGGCGTGACGGCGAGGGCTACGTCCTGAACGGCGCCAAGTACTGGATCTCCAACGGCGCCGAGGCGGACTACGTGGTGGTCTACACCACGGTGGACCCCGCGCTGCGGACCAAGGGCATTACCGCCTTCGTGGTGGAGAAGGGCGCCCGCGGTTTCAGCGTCGGCAAGCTGGAGCGCAAGATGGGCATCCGGGGCACCTCCACCGCCGAGCTCATCTTCGACGACTGCCGGGTGCCCGCCGCCAACCGCCTGGGGCCTGACGGCGCCGGCTTCCGCTTGGCGATGAACGTGCTGGACGCCAGTCGCATCGGCATCGGGGCGCAGGCGCTGGGCATCGCCCAGGCGGCCTACGACGCCGCCCTGGGCTACGCCAAGCAGCGGCAAGCCTTCGGCCAGCCCCTCGCCGGCTTCCAGGCCATCCAGTGGATGCTGGCCGACATGGCGACCGACCTCGATGCCGCCCGTCTCCTGCTGTATCGGGTCGCCACCATGGTGGACAAGGGGGTGCCCTTCATCAAGGAGGCCTGCATGGCCAAGCTCTTCGCCACGGAGATGGCGGAGCGGGTCTGCTCCAAGGCGATGCAGGTCCACGGCGGCGTCGGCTACGTGAAGGGGAGCGTGGTGGAGCGCTGCTATCGCGACCAGCGCGTCACCTCCATCTACGAGGGCACCAGCGAGATCCAGCGCCTCACCATGGCAAGACAACTGCTGGCGGAGGGCGGCTGATAAGCGCGCGCTGGTGGTTCGACAGGCTCACCACGAACGGGAGGACGGGCTCACGCGGCGCCTCACCGTTCGCCCTGAGCCCGCCGCAGGCGGGTCGAAGGGCCGACGGTGGATGAGTAGGAGGAGTGAATGGCCATTAAGAAGATAGACCATGTGGCCCTGGTGGTGCGCAACCTAGACGACGTACTGAAGCTGTACCGTGACGTCTTCGGGCTGAGCGCTGGCCATGCCTTCACTATCAAGGAGCAGCGGGTGAAGGCCGCTCTTCTTCGCCTGGGCGACGCCGAGCTGGAGCTCATCGCGCCCACCGACGCCGAGAGCGGCGTGGCGAAGTTCCTGGAGCGCAGCGGCGAGGGGCTGCACCACGTCTGCTACGAGAGCGACGATATCCAGGGCGACCTGCTGGCCCTAGAGGGGAAGGGCTGCCAGCTTATAGACAAGGAGCCGCGCCCAGGGTTGGCGGGGATGATCGGCTTCATCCACCCCCGGTCAACGCACGGGGCCCTGACAGAGCTCTGCGAGAAGCCCCTGCCGCATTAACTAGGGAAGAGGCCGTACTCATGACGCGCTAGGGCGCGCCAGGGCGGATGGGAAGGACAGCATCTAGGCTGCTAGGCTGCGGCAGGGCTGCGGCGAGGAGGGATTGATGGGACTCAAGCGCATCGATCACGTGGTAGTGGCGGTCAAGGACTGCAAGGCGGCGGGTGAGCGCTACGCCCAGCTCCTGGGCAAGAGCGCCTCGCCGGTGCAGGAGCTGCCGGCCCTGGGCATTAAGAACACCACCGTCCACCTGGGCGACGCCTTCATCGAGCTGGCGGAGCCCCTCACCAACCAGGGGCCCGTGGCCAAGTTCCTGGAGGTCAAGGGCGAGGGGCTGTATCTGCTGTCGGTGGAGGTGGATGACATGGACGCCACCATCAAGGACCTAACCGCCAAGGGGGTCCAGATGGCGGGGACAACGGTGGACAGCGGCAGCAGCAAGCTGGCCTTCGTCCATCCCAAGTCCACCCACGGCGTCCTGCTCCAATTGGTGCAAAAGCGCAGGTAGCAGAAGGCTGCGGAGGGCGCTGGCACTTGGCGGCGGGGCCGCTGTAAGGTACCCTGGTCGGGGTGCAGCCTCGCCTGCTAGAGCCTTCCCCCGGCTGCGACGGAGGTGATAGTGGCACCTGTGGCAGAAGCACAAAAGATCCGCGTGCTGGTCGCGAAGCCCGGGCTGGATGGCCATGACCGGGGCGCCAAGGTGGTCGCGCGGGCCCTGCGCGACGCGGGCATGGAAGTGATCTACACCGGCATCCGCCAGACTCCCGAGATGATCGCCCAGGCCGCCCTGCAAGAGGACGTGGACGTGGTGGGCCTCAGCATACTCTCGGGCGCCCACAGGGAGCTCTTCCCCCTGATACTTGCCGAGCTAAAAAAGCGCGGCAAGGACGACGCCATCGTTTTCGCCGGAGGGATCATCCCCGAGGAAGACATGCCTGCGTTAAAGACGATAGGTGTCTGGGCCGTGTTTGGGCCGGGCACAACCACCGACGCCATCGTCGAGGCGATCCGCAAGGCGGTTCAGGAGAAACGGGCGAAGGGCTAGCCCAGGGGTAAGGGTCTCGCCCCTGGAGGCGTGGCCGCGCGGCAGCTCCACATCCAGCAGGGTGGCCGCGTAAGCCCAAGCGAAAGCGCCCCGCCGGCTGCTGCCCTAGTCTTCCAGCTGAGTGGTCTTGCTGCCTGCCCTAGTGAGGGCGAAGTGGGAGAAGGCCGAGTCCTTGGTCGCGCCGTGCCAGTGCTTCTCCCGCGCCGGGATGTGGATGACATCTCCCACGGTCACCTTCCGCTCCTCCCCCTCGGTGGCCACGATGCCCTTGCCGGCGGTGACGATGAGCACCTGGTCGCTGGTGTGGGTGTGGAACTTGTTGCGTATGCCCTTGCCGAAGTTTACGACCGCCAGGTTGAAGGACTTGCCCATGTCGTCGGTAACCAAGGGCTGGCGGCTGACCCGGCCGGTGAACAGAGGGCTGGCGACGGGCTGCTTAGGGACCTTGCTGATGCGCATCACCTTCACAAACGGCCTCCTTCAAGGTGCAGTTACCAAGGAGAGACGAGGCGATTATAGCGGATGGTGGCACCCTTGCGTCTAGGGCGCGCAGCCATGTCCCGGGGCTAAGCGGCTAGCCTGACGCCGTGCCGTTTCCGGCTCCGGTTAAGCAAACCGGGCGAGCTAGATCTCCGCCTTAGCGTCGGATGTCGGCTTTAGGGCGCCGCGCTCCCGCCCTATAATGGGGGTATGAAACGCCAGGCTCAGTCCTTCGCGCGGTGGCTGCTCAACTTCCCCATCTTCTACAAGATCCTGGTGGCCAACTCCGTCTTGATAGTCGCCGCCGCCATCGGCGCCACCCTGCTCACGGCGGCCCTGGAGGCCCCGTCCACGATGCCCCTGATCCTGGTCTTCGCCGTCCTGGGGGCCACCTCCATAGTCCTCAACCTTGTCATCCTCAAGGCGGCGCTCCTGCCGCTCTCATCGGTGCAGCGCACGGTGGACGAGGTGCGACGCGGGAACCTGCAGGCCAGGGCCGCCAAACGACTGTTGGGGGACCCCGACATCAACCGCCTCACGGAGACCCTGAACTCCACCTTGGAGGAGCTCCAGAGCAGCCAGCAGCAACGGCGGGAGCTATCGCTGCGGGTGCTAATCGCCCAGGAGGAGGAGCGCCGCCGCATCGCCCGCGAGCTCCACGACGAGACCGGCCAGTCCCTCACCTCGCTCCTGGTGGGGCTGAAGGCCCTGGAGCGGGTGGAGGGGGCCGCGGAGCTGGCGGAGCGGGCGGCGGCGCTGCGGGCCATGACCGTGGCCACCATGGACGCCGTTCACCGGCTGGCCTTGGAGCTGCGCCCCGCCGCCCTGGATGAGCTGGGGTTGGTGCCCGCCTTGCGCACCTACACCCGGGACTACGCCAAACAGCATGGCCTGAAGGTGGAGTTCCACGCCCAGGAGCTAGGAGAACGCCTGCCGCCGGAGGTGGAGCTCGCCCTCTACCGGGTGGTGCAAGAGGCTCTTACCAACGTCGCCAAGCACGCCCGCGCCCATAGCGTCTGGGTGTCGCTGGAGCGGCGTGACGGAGTGATGGTCGCCACCGTGGAGGATGACGGCCAGGGGTTTGACCAGACAGAGGTGCGCCGCTCCCGAGGACTGGGCCTGGGGCTTTTCGGGATGCAGGAGCGCCTGGCCGCCATCGGCGGGCGGCTCAGCGTCGAGGGCGCACCGCGGGCGGGCAGCCGGATCATCGCCGAGGCTCCCGTGGGCGAGGCCGTGCTTGAGCGCTAAGATCCGCATCTTGCTGGCCGACGACCATGCGGTGCTGCGGGCCGGGCTGAAGGCCCTGCTGAACGCCGAGCCCGACATGACGATAGTAGGGGAGGCCGCCGACGGCGCCGAGGCCCTGCGCGAGGCGGCCCGCCTCCTCCCCGATGTCGTCCTCATGGACATCTCCATGACTGGCACCGATGGGCTGGCCGCAACCCGACTCATCCGCCAGCGGTGCCCCGAGGTCCGTGTCGTCGCCCTCACCATGCACGACAACGAGGAGTACCTTTTCAAGGTGCTGGAGGCCGGAGGCTCGGGCTACGTCACCAAGCGCGCCGCCGACACCGAGCTTATCGGCGCCATCCGTGCCGTGCAGCGGGGCGACGCCTTCCTACAACCCACGGCCGCCCGGCGCCTCATCGACGACTACCTGGGGCGGGTCGGTGCCGGCGAAGAGTCGGAGAGCTATGGCCGTCTAACCCCTCGGGAACTGGAGGTGCTGCGGCTCATCGCCGATGGCTACACCAACCAGGAGATCGCCGACCAGCTGGTCATCAGCGTAAAGACCGTGGAGACCCACCGCGCCCATATCCTGGAGAAGCTAGGGCTGCGCACCCGCGCAGAGCTGGTGCGCTACGCCCGGGAGAAGGGCCTCATATCCCCCGGACTCGCCTAGTCAACGGGCCTGCTACCATAGACCCCAGTCCTGCTGGGGAGCCCCATGGCGCGCACTAATACGGAGATCGCCGTCCAGCCGCGGCCTCGCCTCTTCTACGGCTGGGTGATCGTGGGGGTCGTCTTCACCGCCTCCCTGGTGGGCGCCGCCTCTGGCTTCGATATGCTGGCGGTGCTGTTGAAGCCGATGTCGGAGTCCCTGGGGCTCTCCCGCACGGCGGCGCTCCTCCCCGCCACCATCGCCACCGGCGTCAGCGCGGTGGCCGGCTTCTTCCTCGGACCTCTGGTGGACCGCTACGGTCCCCGCCGGGTCATGGTGGCCTGCAGCCTGCTGGGGGTAGGGGTGCTCCTGCTGCTCTCCCGCATGAGCGCGGCCTGGCAGTTCTACGTGCTGTTTGGTCTGGGCATCGGCATCCTGCGCCCGGGCCTGTGGGGGCTGCCCGGGATGTCGGCCCTGGCCCACTGGTTTATCCGGCGCCGGGGTCGGGCGACGGCCCTGGCCTCCGCCGGCATGGGCGTCTCGGCCCTGGTGATGATCCCCATCGGCCAGGCGGTGGCCAGCGCCTTCGGCTGGCGCGCGGTGTGGCTCATGCTGGCGGTCATGATGTTGGCGCTGGTGGTGCCTGCCGCCGCCTTCTTCATGCGCGGCCGCCCGGAGGAGATGGGCCTGCGGGCCGACGGCGAGGCGCCGGCGGCGCCCGGGGGCACGGCCGGCGCCCTTCCAGCGGACCAAGTTAACAGGGGGGAGGATTGGCAGGCCCGCGAGGCGGTGCGGACGCGGGCCTTCTGGCTCATCGCCGTCGCCTTTGGCCTGAGCATGCTGCCGGTGGGCGGGCTCTGGCTCCACGCTCTGGCCTTCTTCACCGACGGCGGGCTCAGCCCCACCCAGGCCTCCTTCGCCATGGCGGCCACGGCCCTGGGCACCCTGCCCGGACGGCTCGTCTGGGGCATCATCGGCGAACGGGTGCCCTCGCGCTGGTGCATACTGATCTCCACCGCTGCCACCGGGGCAATGCTGCTGCTGATCATGAGCGCCCATCACCCGCTGACGGCCACCCTGGCCATGGCCCTCTGGGGCCTGGCCCAGGCGGGGCTGATCCAGCAGCAGATGCAAGTCTGGCCGGACTACTTCGGGCGCCGTCACATCGCCACCATCACCGGCCGTGCGCTGCCAGTCCAGATGCTGGGGAGCGCCGCTGGGCCCCTGCTAGCGGCGCGCATGTACGATGTCAGCGGCAGCTATACCATCACCTTCATCGTCTTCATGGCCGCCCATGCCCTGGGCGCCGTGGCGATCTTCTTCGCCAAGCCGCCGCGCAGGGCCGCGCCGGCGGGCACTGCCTAGCCCATCCCTGAGACTACCCGCGACCCGCCTACGGCGGGCGCCCTTCCTGGGTCAGGAAGGGGGTAATCTGAAAGGGTCAGAAAGGGGACACGCCCTTTACGGCACCGCAGGTTGAAACCTGCGGCTTGGCCGTCCACCATGCCGCGGGATTCATCCCGCGATAAGCGGTTGGGTGGGACACAAGTACGCTGGGCCGGGACCCTAGTCATATGGCCTCCGAAGCAGCAGCGCCCCAGGGCCTAGCCGTTGCCGGGGGTGTGGGCAACCCCTACAATGGTTGTTGCTAGCGCCCGGTGGGCGGAGGAGGAAGCTATGGAGAGAGGCACAGGGACCTGGACGGTGAAGAAGGGCCTTGCCCAGATGCTGAAGGGCGGCGTGATCATGGACGTGGTTACGCCCGAGCACGCCAAGATCGCTGAAGAGGCCGGCGCCTGCGCCGTCATGGCGCTGGAGCGGGTGCCCGCCGACATCCGGGCCGCGGGTGGCGTCGCCCGCATGGCTGACCCGGAGATCATCCTGCGCATCATGGACGCCGTCAGCATACCCGTCATGGCCAAGTGTCGCATCGGCCACTTCGTGGAGGCCCAAGTCCTGGAAGCCCTAGGCGTGGACTACCTCGACGAGTCGGAGGTGCTGACCCCCGCGGACGAGGCCAACCATATCTGGAAGCACGACTTCAAAGTCCCCTTCGTCTGCGGCTGTCGCGACCTGGGCGAGGCGCTGCGCCGCATCGCCGAGGGCGCGGCCATGATACGCACCAAGGGCGAGGCCGGCACGGGCAATATCGTCGAAGCCGTCCGGCACATGCGGGCCGTGCAGTCTGAGGTCCGCCGCATCATTCATCTGCCCGAGGATGAGCTGGCAGCCGCGGCCAAGGCCCTGGGAGCGCCGCCGGAGCTCCTTCACGACGTCCGCAAGGAGGGACGCCTGCCGGTGGTGAACTTCGCCGCCGGCGGCGTAGCCACCCCCGCCGACGCTGCCCTCATGATGCAACTAGGGGCGGATGGCATTTTCGTGGGATCGGGCATCTTCAAGGCCGGCCAGAATGAGAAAACGGAGATAAAAAAGATCGAAGCCCAAACGAGGATTGCCAAGGCCGTGGTCAAGGCCACCACCCACTACCAGGACGCCAAGATCCTCGCCGAGATCTCCCGGGGACTGGGCGAGCCCATGAAGGGCATCGAGATTTCCACCTTGAAGAAGGAGGAGCTGCTGGCGAGCAGGGGCTGGTAGGCGCCACCCGCTTGCGGGCCACGTGCAAGCCACACCGCCAGTTAGCCCTGTCAGTGGGGTGTGCTAAACTGAGGAGGGAATCCAGATTTGACCGGTAGGATCGCCGGACGCCATCGCCACGCTAAGTAGCCACATCAGGATCGGAGTGCTGGCCCTCCAGGGCGACTTCGCGGAGCATACCGATGTGGTTCGGCGCCTGGGGGCAGAGGCGATCCCCGTTCGACTTCCCCAGCACCTACCAGGGCTCCACGGCCTCATCATCCCCGGCGGCGAGAGCACAACGATAGTGCGGCTCCTGGATATCTTTGGCCTGCGCCAGCCCATCTTGGAGCTGGCCCAGCGGGCCGCCATCTTCGGCACCTGCGCGGGCATGATCCTATTAGCCAAGCAGGCCACGGACCTGGCCCAGCCTACCCTGGGCCTAATCGACATCGTGGTGCAGCGCAACGCCTTCGGGCGCCAGGTGGACAGCTTCGAGGCGGCGCTGCCGTTCAAGGGGCTGGCGACGCCGGTCCAAGCCGTCTTTATCCGCGCCCCCCTTATTCTGAAAGCCGGGCCTGCCGTGGAGGTCCTGGCCTCCCTGCCCGATGGCACGCCGGTGGCGGCGCGCCAGGGCAATATCCTGGTAGCGGCCTTCCACCCCGAGCTGACGGCCGATACCCGCGTCCATGGCTACTTCCTTGG
This sequence comes from Dehalococcoidia bacterium, assembly GCA_009692805.1. Taxonomy (GTDB): domain Bacteria; phylum Chloroflexota; class Dehalococcoidia; order SHYM01; family SHYM01; genus SHYM01. The sequence continues at coordinate 15,839 of SHYM01000020.1, forward strand.
TCTAGCCCAGGAGTCCTCCCGCCTTTGTTAACAGGGAGTACGATGCAAACAGTCATCACCGATGACCTGGACGCCCTCCTGGCAGCGCTGCCGCCTCGGGTGGCGGCGCCCCTGCGCCAAGGGCCCCATCTTGGGGACCTGCTGGAGGTCGTCCTCGACCTGGGGAGGCCGCCGGAGGCCCGCTTTCCGGGCCGCGAGGAGGTGCTGAGCGAGTTAGAGGTCAGCCGGGAGGAACTAGGCTATGTCATCGAGCGCGTGGGAGCCTTCGGCGAGGACAACCGGGCGGGGATCGAGCGCACCCTCCATCGCTTCTCGGCCCTGCGCAACCGCAAGGGTGACGTGGTAGGTCTTACCTGCCGGGTCGGCCGGGCGGTCTTCGGCACCATCAAGATCATCGAAGACCTGGTGCAATCGGGCCAAAGCCTCTTGCTCCTGGGAGCCCCCGGCGTGGGCAAGACGACCATGCTGCGGGAGGTGGCGCGGGTGCTGGCCGACGATTTACACAAGCGCGTGGTGGTCGTGGACACCTCCAACGAGATCGCCGGCGATGGCGATATCCCCCATCCCGCAATAGGACACGCCCGGCGCTTGCAGGTCCCCAAACCCAGCCTGCAGCATGCGGTCATGATCGAGGCGGTGGAGAACCACATGCCGGAGGTCATCGTCATCGACGAGATCGGCACCGAGCTGGAGGCGACGGCGGCCCGAACCATCGCCGAGCGCGGGGTGCAGCTGGTGGGGACCGCCCATGGCAACACCCTGGAGAACCTGATGCTGAACCCTACCCTCGCGGATCTCATCGGCGGCATCCAGACCGTGACCCTCGGGGACGAAGAGGCGCGGCGCCGGGGCACCCAAAAGTCCGTCCTGGAGCGCAAGGCGCCGCCCACCTTCTCCATGGTGGTGGAGATCCAGGCCTGGGACCGGGTGGCCGTTCACCCCAAGGTGGACCAGGTGGTGGACGCGATCCTCCGGGGCCTCAAGGTGACGCCTGAGACCCGCTGGCGGGATGCCGAGGGACAGCTACGGATGGAGCCAGGCACTTCCCTCGCCGAGCGCAGCCGCCGGGGCCGTCGCGGGGTCCTAGGAGCCCAGCGACTCGGGGGACGACAGGAGACACCCCCTGTGGCCGCCGCACCCAGAGGCGAGGGACAGGCGAGCGCCCCAAGCGCCATGACCCGCGTGCTGCTCTATGGACTGGGCCGCGGGCGGCTGGAGCAGGCCGCGGCGGAGCTTCAGCTCCCCGTCCAGGCGGTGGACTCCCTCGCCGAAGCGGATGTGGTGCTGACCCTCAAGAGCGCCTACCGGCGCCAGCCCGCCGTGCTCAAAGAGGCGCAAGCCGCCGGCGTGCCCATCTATGTGCTCAGGAGCAACACCCCGCTACAGCTGGCCGAGGCCTTAGACAGCCTCCGGGAAGCGCGCGGCTCCGCAACCTATGATGGCGCCCTGCGTGAGGCCGAGGACGCCATCGCCACGGTGGAGGGTGGCCAGCCGCTGGTGGAGCTAAACCCCCAGAACTCCTTCGTCCGGCGGCTCCAGCACCAACTCGCGGAGCGTCACCAGCTGACCTCCCACAGTCGGGGGCGCGAGCCCTTCCGGCGGGTCAAGATCTTCCGCAGCGGCGCCCTGGGGCGCGAGCCCTAGGCCGGCGTCACCTGCCGGCCATGCCGCCACCCCACCCGCGACCCCCGGCCAGAGGCCAGTGGACAGGCCTCTTCATCGCCTTTGAGGGCGGCGACGGCAGCGGCAAGAGCGTGCAGGCCCATGCCCTCTGCCAGCGGCTGAGGAAGCTTAAGCTACCGGTCAGGCTGGTCGCGGAGCCCGGAGGCACACCCCTGGGCCGGTATGTCCGCGCCCTGGTGACCGGCCAGGAGGGGCTGCGATTGCGGCACCAGGCCGTCGTGGCCACCGCCGCCTCCGATGAGCAACTGGTGGCAGAGAGCATCCAGCTCCCACCCGCACCGGTGGCTGAGCTATTCTTGTTCGCCGCCTCCCGGGCCCAGCTCGTCGCCGATGTGATTAGGCCCAGCCTGTCCCGGGGGGAGATCGTCATCTGCGACCGTTACGCGCCCTCTAGCCTAGCCTACCAGGGCTACGGCCGCGGCCTTTCCAAGGCGCTGGTCGGACGGGTCAACGAGCTCGCCACTGACGGTGTCTGGCCCGACGCGTTCCTCCTGCTAGACGCGCCGGTGGAGGTGGCCCGGGCGCGCCGGCAGAGCCGGGAGGCCGGCAGCGACCGTTTCGAAAGGGAGGGCCTGGAGTTTCATCGCCGGGTGCGCCGGGGCTACCTGGCCATCGCAGCTCACGATCCCGACCGCTGGACAATCGTTCCCGCGGACCGGCCACGGAAGGATGTCGAAGGCGACGTCTGGAAGGTGGCGGGCGCCTTGCTGGCCCGACGCTACCCTCAGCTAGCCCAGCTCGTGCGAGGTGATCTGGCCGCGAGGCCGGTACCCGCCCCCAAGCTCGACCTATAATGGGGCGGAACACTTCCGCCCGTACCGCGTTCCTGAAGACGAATGCCTGCGCCAGCGTGGAACCCCATGAGCCTCCCCAGACTCCGGTCGGCATCATTGCTCGCCGTGGGCCTCGCCTTCTTGCTCCTGATCGCCTGCCGCACCGGTCGCGCCCAGGAGCCCACGCCGGGGCCTTCCATCACGCCGATAACCAGCCTGCCCACGCCTGCACCGACCCCAGTTGACATCGCCCCTACCCCAACGCTGGCTGCCCCCACGGCGACCCCGCCCCCCACCCCTACCCCGGCCCCTACCATCACGCCCATACCGCCCGCCTCCACTACCCCCACATCCACCCCAATCACCGTCATCCTCTCTCAGCTGCGCAACGATGAGTACGACTTCACCGTCGGTGTGCCGCCTGATTGGGCCGTCTACGGCTTGCAGACGACGCTGGTGCAGGGCTGGAGCCCCACTCGCGAGGCCCTGATCTACGTCAAGCTGATCCCCTTCCCCAACCCATTCTTCAACATCAGCTCCTACACCGACCTCTGGCTGGACAGCCTGCGGGCGGAGTCTGAGGAGTTCCAGGAGCTGGGGCGGAACAGGCTCCAAGTGGGCACCTTGCCCGCCATGGAGGTGTCCTACCGCTACCGTTTCGCCGGGGCAGAGTACCAAGCCCGCGCCCTCTTCGTACTGGCGGGCACCATGGCCTTCTTCGTGGACGGCATAGCGACCGAACGGCTGTGGCCCAGCCAGGAAGCGACTCTAAACGCCGTAATCCGCAGTTTCCGGCCGGGCCTCCGCTATGCCCCTCCGCGCTCCTGACGCTCTTGCCTTGCAGCTGGCACGGCGACCTGCTACCATCGGGCAGCCACGCTAGGGCAGGGGAGGAGTGGTGCTATGGCTGACCCGACCACCCGCGACACGGAGGTAGCCGAGGCTTATGAAAAGCAGAGGGTTTCGCTTAGGAGCTCGGCCGAGAGCGGTCGCATGCCCAAGGAGAGGGCAGAGGAATGGATCGCCTTCCTCAACCTGAAAGAAGACACCCAGCGCAAGGCCGAGGGCCTTGCTCCCCGCAAAACCGGCGGGTAATCGTATCCACGCGTCCCCCGGCGAACCAGCGCGCAAACCCACGCCGAACCCCTTTCAGCGCGCACGGCCCACTCCTCGAAAAGATCGAGAAATAGCCGGTGAGAGCCATCGCCTCGAGGCCTGGCCTGCAAGTCCCTAGATGCCACTAACAGCGGACCAGGTACAAGCTATCCTACGGGACTGCGGCAGCCTGCTAGAGGGCCATTTCCTCCTGACCTCCGGCCGCCATTCCAACCGCTTTATCCTCTTGGCCCAGGCCTTGCAGCACCCAGCCCAGGCGGAGCGCCTGTGCCGCGCCCTCGCCGAGCCCTTTCAGGGCCAGGCCGTCGAGACGGTGATAGGCCCCGCCGTGGGCGGCATCATACTGGCCTTCGAGGTGGCCCGCGCCCTGGGCGCCCGCGGCATCTTCGCTGAGAAGACCGCGGAGGGGAGGATGGCCCTGCGGCGCGGGTTCGCCCTGCGCAGGGGGGAGCGGGTCCTGGTGGTGGAGGATGCCGTCAGCACGGGCGGCTCCGTGTCCCAGGTGATCGAGCTGGTGAGGGCGGCGGGCGCCCTGGCCCTTGGGGTCAGCGTCATCGCTGACCGCACCGGGGGCAAGCTCAAGCTGGGTCTTCCCCTCCACACCCTACTGGCCCTGGACATCGCCTCCTGGAACGCCGAGGAGTGCCCTCTGTGCCGGGCCGGGGTGCCCCTGGCCCGGCCCAAAGACTAGCAGCGCCAAAGAGGGCCCCGCCAACGCCTGGAGGGGCCCTCTTTCTGGGGGCCAGTGGCTTTGCACGAAAGGCCGCATTTTCTCCGACCAGGCGCTCTCCATGAGTATGCCCGCGACCATCCCCTGACCCCCTTCCTGGCCAGGAAGGGGGTCAGTTTGAAAGGGAGAGAAGGGGGGCACCCCCTTTGACCCCCGGCAGAGGGGTTCTCCCTCTGCACTTCCCCTTTTGCCGAGGGGATGCCCTTTTAGTGCAAAGCTGGGGCTAGTCAGGGTCTAGGGCTTGACGACCACACTCTCTAGGTGCACGGGATAGACGTGGCCCTTGATCCGCTTCCTGAGGGGACGCTCTTCGCCGCTCACAGCATCTGATGAACGGCCCGCCAGTTCCACCGGCATCCGCGGTAGCCTTAGCTATAAGCGGGTCGGATATGAGCGGCTGTCCTGCCCCGCTCTCCCGTGTTAGAATCGAAGGTTGTCAGGAGTGGCACGCCAGCCAAAGGAGCGCGCTCTTTGCCCCTCGACTCCATCGTCGTCCGCGGTGCCCGGGAGCACAACCTCAAGAACATCGATGTCGTGATCCCTCGGGACAAGATGGTGGTAATCACCGGCATCTCCGGCGGCGGCAAGTCCAGCCTGGCCTTCGACACCATCTACGCCGAGGGCCAGCGCCGCTACGTAGAGTCCCTCTCCGCCTACGCCCGCCAGTTCCTGGGCTTGATGGAGAAGCCCGACGT
>SHYM01000021.1 GCA_009692805.1 Dehalococcoidia bacterium
GACAAGATGGTGGTAATCACCGGCATCTCCGGCGGCGGCAAGTCCAGCCTGGCCTTCGACACCATCTACGCCGAGGGCCAGCGCCGCTACGTAGAGTCCCTCTCCGCCTACGCCCGCCAGTTCCTGGGCTTGATGGAGAAGCCCGACGTGGACTACATCGAGGGGCTCTCCCCGGCGATCTCAATCGACCAGAAGGGCGTCTCCCGCAACCCCCGCTCCACCGTGGGCACCGTCACCGAGATCTACGACTATCTGCGGCTCCTCTTCGCCCGCGTCGGCCATCCCCATTGCCCCACCTGCGGGCGCGAGGTGGCGGCCCAGACCGTGCAGCAGATTGTGGACAGCTTGCTGAAGCTGCCGGCGGGGACGCGCTTCATGGTCCTGGCGCCCATGACCCGCCACAAGAAAGGCGAGCATCAAGGCATCTTCGAGGAGCTGCGCAAGAGGGGGTTCGTCCGCGTCCGGGTGAACGCCCAGGTGCGGGAGCTGTCCGAGGAGATCAAGCTCGACAAGCAAAAGTGGCACGACATCGACGCCGTGGTGGACCGCCTGGAAGCAGGCGCCGACCCCGCCGAGCAGCGGGGCCGCCTCACCGACTCCGTGGAGACGGCCCTGAAGCTGGGCGACGGGGTCATAGCGGTGAGCGTGGCGGACCCTTCGACAGGCTCAGGGCGAGCGGAGGGCAGGCAGGGCGAACGGAGGGCCAAGTTGGGGCAGGCTGGGGACCTGGTCTTCAGCGAGAAATTCGCCTGCGTCCACTGCGGCACCAGCATCCCCGAGGTGGAGCCCCGCACCTTCTCCTTCAACACCCCCTACGGCGCCTGCCCCGCCTGCACCGGGCTGGGCACGCGGTTGGAGGTGGACCCAGCCCTGGTGATCCCCAACCCCAACCTTAGCCTCGACGAAGGGGCCATCCAGCCCTGGGCCCGCGACCCCACCGGCGGCACCTGGTCCCGCCGCATGCTCGGCTCCCTCAGCCGGAGCTACGGGTTCTCCCTGGCCGCGCCGGTCAAAAGCCTCAAGCCGGAGCACCTGGAGCTGGTCCTCAGGGGCAACAAGGAAAAGGAAGACGTCGTCACGCTGGAGTACGAGAACAGGTACGGTCGCAAGCTGGAGTGGGACACCACCTACGAAGGGGTCATACCCCAGTTGGAGCGCCGCTATAAGCAGACCGAGAGCGACCACGTGCGCTCCGAGATTGAGCGCTACATGGTGGTCACCCCCTGTCCCGCTTGCAAGGGGCAGCGCCTCAAGCCCGAGAGCCGCGCCGTCACCATCGGCGACCGCAACATCGTTCACGCCACCGGTCTATCCATCGCCGAGGCCGCGCGCTGGGTGGACCGACTGGACGGCGCCGACGCTTCCGGCGCAGGGCCGCTGCTCTCGGAGCGAGAGCAGCTCATCGCCCGCCAAGTCCTCAAGGAGATCAGGGAACGGCTGCGGTTCCTGGTGGACGTGGGCCTCTCCTACCTAACCCTGGACCGCACCGCCGCCTCCCTCTCCGGCGGCGAGGGCGAGCGCATCCGCCTGGCCACCCAGATTGGCTCCGGGCTCATGGGCGTCCTCTACATCCTGGACGAGCCCTCCATCGGCCTGCATCCCGTGGACGGCCACCGCCTCATCGCGACCCTCAAGCGGCTGCGCGACCTGGGCAATACCCTGATCATCGTGGAGCACGACGAGGCCATCATGCGCGCCGCCGACTGGATCATCGACATGGGCCCCGGCGCGGGCGAGCGGGGCGGCCACGTGGTGGCCTCGGGGCCCATCGAGCGCATCATAGAGTGCCCCGAGTCCATCACCGGCGCTTACCTGAGCGGGCGCAGGAGCATCCCGGTGCCGGCCCGCCGGCGTGGGGGCAGCGGCAAACGGCTGGTCATCCGCGGCGCCAGGGAGAACAACCTCAAGGATATTGACGCGACGATCCCCCTGGGCGCGCTGGTGGTCATCACCGGCGTATCGGGGTCGGGCAAGTCCACCCTCATCAACAACATCCTCTTCAGGGCCCTGGCCCAGCGCTTCTACCACGCCAAGGAGCGACCGGGCGCCCATCGCGCCCTTGAGGGCACGGAGCACATCGATAAGGTGGTGGACATAGACCAGTCGCCCATCGGGCGCACCCCGCGCTCCAATCCCGCGACCTACACCGGCGCCTTCACGCCCATACGCGATCTTTTCGCCAGCGTGCCCGAGGCCCGCGCCCGCGGCTATAAGGCCGGCCGCTTCAGCTTCAACGTCAAGGGCGGGCGCTGCGAGGCCTGCGCCGGCGACGGCTACATCCAGATCGAGATGCAGTTCCTGCCCGACGTCACCGTCCCCTGCGAGGTCTGCCACGGCAAACGCTACAACCGCGAGGCGCTGGAGGTCCCATTTAAGGGCAGGACCATCGCCGAGGTCCTGGACATGACGGTGGACGAGGCGCTGGCCTTCTTCACCGCCTTCCCCGCCCTCAAGAACAAGCTCAAAACCCTGGCCGAGGTGGGGCTGGGCTACATCCGCCTGGGCCAGCCCGCCACCACCCTCTCGGGCGGCGAGGCCCAGCGGGTGAAGCTGGCCACGGAGCTATCGCGCCGGGCCACGGGCCGCACCCTGTACATCCTGGACGAGCCCACCACGGGTCTCAGCTTCCAGGACGTCCAGGCCCTGCTCACCGTGCTGCACGCGCTGGTGGATGGCGGCAACACCGTGATCCTCATCGAGCACCATCTGGACCTCATCAAGAACGCCGACTGGATCATAGACCTGGGGCCGGCGGGCGGAGACGCCGGTGGCTACGTGGTGGCCACGGGGACTCCCGAGCAGGTGGCGCAGGTCGAGGAGAGCTACACCGGCCAGTACCTCCGGCGGATGCTCGACAAGACGTCGGACGACGGCCACGGCCGCGCGGAGCCCCTGGCGCCGGCGGCGCCGGCGCCCACGAAGGGAAGACGCAAAGCACAGGCGAGGTGAGGCGCCACCAGTTAGCCGGAAGCGAGGAAAACATGAGCACGGCGTTGGCTGACCTCGAAGGGCGATTTGATACTGCCATGATGAATGTGTATCGGCGTGCGCTGATACGAATGTGACTACAACGCGACGCGGTTCCTTCAGATGCTTTACGACCACCGTGGGCTCCATGCCGCTCGCATTCTGCTTCACGCGTCCAATGTCTCCGACGGGTACGTCGCTCTGTGGGAGCGCCACCGCCTTGATCTAACGGTTGAGGCGCTTATTCTCGAAGAGGAGGGGCATCCTTTGTTCTCGGACCAAGAGCGCGATCTCGCGCAGAAGCGCTTGACCGAATACGGCTACACGTTGGGTGCCGCGCCGGGCAGCATGCCACCGCAGCCGCCGGCGCCGGTGGGCGTAACAGGGAGAAGGCGAGCGGAGGGTCTGAGTAAAGGAGATGCCCGTGCCAGATAAGCCTGACCTAAGGCAGCGTAGCTCCGGCACCTGGTGGGAGGTGGACGAGGAGTTCGCCACCGTGCCCCTGGACGCGGTCCGCAAGGTCTGCCTCGCGGGCCTGGAGCGGGCGGGCGCCCAGCCCGAGGACGCCCAGTTCGTCTTCAACAGCTATCTGGACAAGACCCTCCAGGGAGACCATGCGCGGGGGATCGTTCGGGTCCCCGGACTGGTGCGGGAGGCCCTGCGCGGCGAAGTGAATCTGCGGGCCCGACTCCAAATCCTGCAGGATAAGGGGGCCACGGCCCTGGTGCGAGGGGAGCGGCATGACTTGCACCGCCTGGTTTGCAAGTACGCCATGGAGCTCGCGGTCCAGAAGGCGCAGGCCCACGGCGTAGGGTGGGTGGGAGCGCAGGCGCCGGGAGAGGTGCTGGGGGCCTATGTCAAGGTCGCGGTGAGCGCCGGCATGGTGGGTTTCGCGACCACGCAGAGCTACGCCCTGGTGGCCCCTACAGGGGGATACGAGCCGCTGCTCGGAAACGGCCCCTTCGCCTTCGGTATCCCAGCAAGCGGCCACGACCCCGTCATCCTTGATATGTCAACGACGACGACCTCCGCGTCCGGGGTCTTCCTGGCGGCCCGCCAGGGCCAGCAAGTGCCGGGGGGCATGGTCTTCGACGCGAAGGGCAACCCGACTACCAATGCCGCCGACTTTCCCGACCCCGACGCGTTGCGCCAGGGCCGGCAGGCCGCCCGTGGGAGCCTGGTCCCCCTGGGCAATAGCCCCAAGTCCTACGCCCTGATATTCGTGCTAGGACTCTTGACCTCGGTCTTAACGGACTCCAGCGCGCCATGGGACGTGGGAAACAAGTCCGGTCCCGGCGAGGGCAGAAGCGGCACGATTCTGGCCGCGATCGATCCTGCCGCGTTTCTCTCCGCGGGGGAGGTCGGCAAGCGGGTGGACGGCTACATCGACAAGGTCAAGGCATCCGCCAAGAGGCCCGGCGTTACGGAGATCCTTTACCCAGGCGAGGGCTCGCAACGGCTGCAGCGCGAGCGGCGACAGGCGGGCCAGATCGCCATCCCGGCCAGCCAGTACCAGTCGCTGGCGGCGCTGGCGAAGGAAATCGGGCTAGGGGGCTGGCTTTAGTGCTTGAAGTGGCGCACGCCGGTCAAGACCATGGCCATCCCAGCCTTGTCGGCGGCGGCGATGATCTCCTGGTCGCGGATGGAGCCCCCCGGCTGGATGATGGCGGTCACGCCCGCCGCGGCCGCCGCCTCGACGCCGTCCGGAAAGGGAAAGAAGGCGTCGGAGGCCAGCACCGCGCCCTGGGCGCGCGCCCCCGCCCGCTCAACGGCCAGCTTGACGCTAGTCACGCGGTTGGGCTGCCCGGCGCCCATGCCCAGCAGAGCGCGATCGCGGGCCAGGACGATGGCGTTGGACTTGATGTGCTTGACGATCTTCCAGGCGTAGCGCAGGTCGGCCAGCTCCTCGGACGTGGGGGCGCGCGCGGTCGCCGTCTTTAGCTCGATGCCGTCGTCGGGGTAGCTGTCGGGCGTCTGGACCAGGAAGCCGCCCCGCACCCGGCGCACGTCCAGGTAGCGGGCGTTGGCGGAGGGCGTCACGGCGGAGCCCGTGGCCAGGACGCGCAGATCGCGCTTGCGCTTGAAGCGCTCCAGGGCGGCCGGCGCGAAGTCGGGGGCGATGACCGCCTCGAAGAAGGTGGGGGCCATGGCCTCGGCCGTCTCCAGGTCCACGGTGGCGTTGCAGGCGACGATGCCGCCGAAGGCGGAGACGGGGTCGCCGGCGAAGGCGCGCCGGTAAGCCTCGGCCTGGCGCTCGTGGGTCGCCAGCCCGCAGGGGTTGTTGTGCTTCACGATGGCGACGGTGGGGCCCTGGAACTCCGTCACGACCCCCAGCGCCGAGTCCAGGTCCAGGATGTTGTTGTAGGAGAGCTCCTTCCCCTGGAGCTGCCGCGCCCAGGTGACGCTGTGGCTCACCAGCACGCCGGGGCTCACGTCGGCGTAGAAAGCCGCCCGCTGGTGGGGGTTCTCGCCGTAGCGCAGGTCCTGGAGCTTGCGTAGGCCGAAGCTCAGCTCCTCGGGGAAGCCCTCTTCCTGGCCGCGCAGGTAGGCGGCCACGGCGGCGTCATAGGCGGCGACGTGGGCGAAGGCCTTCGCTGCCAGCCGCCGGCGCGTATCCGGCGCGATGGCGCCCGCCTGCAGCCCCGCCACCACGGGCCCGTAGTCGGCGGGGTCCACCAGGACCAGGACGTCGGGGAAGTTCTTGGCGGCGGCGCGCAGCATGGTGGGGCCGCCGATGTCTATGTTCTCCAGGGCCTCCGGCAAGCCCACGCCGGGCCTCGTGACCGTGCTGACGAAGGGGTATAGATTCACCGCCACCAGGTCTATGGGGGCGATGGCGTGGGCCTCGAGCTGCGCGCGGTGCTCGGCCAGCTCCCGGCGGGCCAGGATGCCCCCGTGGACCTTGGGGTGCAGGGTTTTGACCCGCCCGTCCAGGATCTCGGGGAAGCCGGTGAGGTCGGAGATCGAGCGCACGGCGACGCCGGTTTCAGCCAGCGCCTTCATGGTGCCGCCGGTGGAGTAGAGCTCGGCGCCCAGGGCGGCCAGCCCCCGGGCCAGCTCCACCAATCCGCTCTTATCGTAGACGCTGAGGATAGCGCGCAAGGCCGTCACCCCTTTCTCAGACGCTGAAGATAGCGCCCAAGGCCCCCCCTTTTTTGAAGACCGGGAGTCTTGCAGCGAGCCACAGGAGGCCGCGCCCATTACGCTGTGGGCGCTGCCGAGGGCGCCGCCTACCATAGCGTGCCAGTCCCCGTGACGCAAGGGTAGCGAGAAGACATCCCGAAATTGATTCCAAAATCGGGTTCTAAACTCTTGCCAAACTGCCCCACGCTGCCTATAATCCCCAACCAGGGTGCGCTTCGACTGAAACACGGGCACAAGGAGGCGACTCATGGCGGTACACGAGCGTGCGGTGAAAGAGGATGCCAGGGTGCCCAAGGGGCGGACGCAGGTGGCCCTGGGGCCCAGGCCAGGCGAGGCCGCCCACGGTCACCACGCTTTCCCCGACCCCCTGACGGCGCTGGCCGCTCTGGGGCCGGGGCAGGTGGCGGTGGTGACCTTCCCACCCCACGAGCGCGAGGCCCTGAACCAGTGGCGGGCGGGGCTTTGGGGCGCGGCCAATCAGCTCCGGCGGGAGGCCCCTGAGCGGGGTCTCCTCTGCACTACGGTGCGGGAGGAGCCCGCTGGTCTCTCCCTATATTTCTGGTATAGCGCCGATGGCGAGGAGGGCCCTGCCGAGGACCAGGGCGTGGGGGCCTTCCTGCACGGCTACAGCGTCGCCGAAGCGGCCCAGGTGCTGGGCGTCTCCGAGAAGACGATCCGGCGCCACATCAAGGCCGGGCGCTTCTCCGCTACCCTTTTCAACGGGCCCCGAGGCCCCGAGTACCGCATCGAAAGCCTGGAGTTGCGCGTGGCGTCCGCGGGCGCAGCCTTGCTCGAAGAGGCCACGGCGCCAGGGGACACCGCCGGCGCTACCGCCGACTCTTTCCCTGCCGTTGGCCAGGCGCAGGAGCTGGCCCTGGCCGGGCTGGAGGGCGCCGCCACGGCACTGCTGGCGGACCTGCAAGTGCAGCTGGCGGCCAAGGAGCGGCGCATCGAGGAGTTGCAACAGGAGAAGGTGCAGATGGCGGGCAAGGTAGGCGTCTTGCTGGAGCGGGCCCGTCACCTGGAGGAGCAGCTCAAGCTGCTCCCACCGCCCCGGCCCAAGCGCTCCTGGTGGCGGAGGCTGCTGTTCCGGGGCTAGGGGCCCGCTGCCCTGCGTTTGCCCTGGACGGCCTGGCATGCGACGTCTTATATCTGGGGGGCGGAGCCCTGTCAGCGTCTGGGGTGTCCCAGCTTTGCAGAAAACATGGCATCCTGTCGGCAACTTAGGGAGTGCAGAGGGTCTTCCCTCTGCCGGGGGTCGAAGGGGGTGTCCCCCTTCTCTCCCTTTCAAACTACCCTTCCTGGCTCGGAAGGGGGCCCGCCGCAGGCGGGTCGCGGGCATACTCAAGATCATGAGGTCGGGCGCAAGGGCCCGGACTTTTTAGGGGAATCAGCAAGTCAGGGCACTAGTTAAGCGCGTCCAGGGCCTGCTGGAAGTCGGCCGGGAGAGGGGCCTCGAACTCCCGCTCGACCCCGCTCCCGGGCAACTGCAAGCGTAGCCGCCAGGCGTGAAGGGCCTGCCGCCCGATGAGGGGCGAGCTAGTGCCATAGGTAAGGTCGCCCAGGACCGCATGGCCGGCCGACGCTAGGTGCACCCGTATCTGATGAGTGCGTCCGGTGCGGGGTCGGCACTCCACCAGGGCCGCCTCCCGCAGTCGGCGCACCACACGGAACTCCGTGCGGGCCTCCCGGCCCCCCAGCACGATGGCCATCCGCCTGCGGTGCACCGGGTGGCGGGCGATTGGGGCGTCCACCGCGAAGGCGTCCCGCGCCGGGACGCCTGTCACCAGCGCCAGGTAGCTCTTCTCAACCTGCCGCCCCTTGAACTGGGCCTGGAGGGCGACCAGGGCGGCGTCGTTCTTGGCCACCACGATGAGCCCGCTGGTGTCCTTGTCCAGCCGGTGGACCAGCCCCGGGCGCAGGCTCCCGCCGATGACGATGTCGGGGCAACGGGCCAGGATGGCGTTCACCAGGGTGGCGTCGGGGTGGCCCGGCGCCGGGTGCACCACCAGCCCGGGCGGCTTGTTTATCACCAGCAGGTCAGCATCCTCGAAGAGGACCTCCAGGGGAATAGGCTGCGGGCGCAGCCGCGTCGGCTCGGGGTCGGGTACTGTCAGCTCCACGCGGTCGCCCGGCGCCAGGGGCTGGCTCGCCTTGGCGGGCCGCCCGTTGCGCGTCGCCAGGCCGCTGCGGATGAGAGCCTGGGCCCGGCTGCGGGTGAGTCCCGCCACCTGGGCCGCGAGGAACTGGTCCAGCCGCAGCGCCGCCGCCGAGACGGTCAGGCTCAACCGCTGGGCCATTTTGAGTCCGCAGCGGGAGGGCCGCTCCCTTGGCGCAGTGGCGCGGATGGCCGTCGGCCTCCTCCGCGTAGCCCTAGATAGGCGGCCAAGAGGATCAAGCTCACGGTGATGGAGGAATCAGCGACGTTGAACACGGGCCAGAATCCCCAATCGAAGAAGTCCACCACGTAGCCCAAGCGCACCCGGTCGGCCAGGTTCCCCAGGGCGCCCCCGAGTTGCAGGCCCAGGATCAGCCTCAAAAGGAGGCTCTGGCTCCCCCGGTAGCGGTACAGCACGGCCAAGGCAAAGGCGCCGACGATCGCCGTACCGATGAGGGCCGTATTCTGGTTGGGGAAAAGCCCGAAGCCGCCGCCGGTGTTGCGGACATAGGTGAAACGAAAGATGCCCTCCTCGGGCACCGACTGCCCCCAGGCCAGGTGCGAAACGACCAGCCATTTGCTGACCTGGTCCAGGGCCAGCACCAGGGCCGCCGCGCTCAGGGGAAGGGCATTCCTCCGCCAGGGGGCGACGCGCGCCGGAAGCTGAGGGTTAGGGGCGCTGCTGACCATGCCACCGTCATACTAGCAGAAAACCGCCCCCCGAGACCCACCCATGTCGACATAAGAGGTCTTCCTCTCCCTCTCCAGCGGGTGTACAGTGGGGCCACCAAGAACGCCTGTTCCTGAAGTGTGCATGTTCACTCACCTTCACCTCCACAGCGAATACAGCCTCCTGGACGGGCTCTGCCGGCTCCCTGACGTCGTTGCCAGGGCCCAGGAGCTGGGGCAGGAGGCCATCGCCCTCACTGACCATGGTGTCCTTTACGGCGCCATCGACTTCTACCAGGCCGCGCGCCAGGCTGGCGTCAAACCCATACTGGGCTGCGAGCTTTACGTGGCCAAGAGGGCCCGTGGGGTTAAGAGCAGCGCCGAGAAGGAGCCCTACCACCTGACGGTGCTGGCCCAGGACGAGACCGGGTACCGCAACCTCCTCCAGCTTGTCACCAAGGCGCACCTGGAGGGCTTCTACTATAAGCCCCGGGTAGACCGGGAGCTGCTGGAGCTGCACCATCAAGGCCTCATCGTCCTCTCCGGCTGCCCCAGCGCCGAGGTGCCCCGCCTCCTGCGCGAGGGCCAGGAGGAGGAGGCCGCCGCCGTCCTGCGCTGGTACCAGGAGGTCTTCGGCAGCTGCTACGTGGAGCTCCAGAACCACCACGACCCCGAGTTCCAGGGGATGTACGCCCGTCTGGCCCAGCTGGCGCGCCGGCTGAGCCTGCCCGTCGTCGCCACCAACGACGTCCACTACATCCGGCCCACGGACGCCGAGCTCCACGACGTGCGCGTCTGCATCGCCACCGCCACCACTGTCAAGGACCCCAAGCGCCTGAAGCTCAACGGGCCCCATTTCCATCTCGCCGATGAGCGAGAGATGCTAGCCCTCTTCGCCGAGCTGCCGGAGGCGGTGCTGAATACCCAGGCGGTGGCCGACCGCTGCGACCTGCGGCTGGAGTTCAACCGCCTGCACCTGCCCGAGATCGCCCTTCCCCCCGGCAAAAACGCGGACCAGCACCTGGACGACCTCTGCTGGCAGGGGCTCCGTCAGCGCTACGGGACGCCGGTGTCCGCGGAGGTGGAGCGGCGGCTGCGCTACGAGCTGGAGGTTATCCAACTCACCAGCTTCGCCAGCTACTTCCTGGTGGTCTGGGAGATCATCCGCTTCGCTAAGGAGCAGGGCATCCTCTTCGGGGTGCGCGGCTCGGCGGCGGCCAGCCTCGCCCTCTATTGCCTGGGCATCACCGACGTGGACCCCCTGAAATACCGCCTGGTCTTCGAGCGCTTCCTGAACGTGGAGCGCAAGGAGATGCCCGATATAGACCTGGACTTCCAGGACGACCGGCGCGACGAGATGATCGCCTACACCGCCAGGCGCTTCGGCGCCGACCGGGTGGCCCAGATCATCACCTTCGGCACCCTGGGGGCCAAGGCCGCCATCCGGGACGTAGGCAGGGCTCTGGGGATGCCTTACTCCGATGTGGACCGGGTGGCGCGGGAGGTGCCCACCGCCCTCCATATGACCCTGGAGCGGGCGCTGGAGGCCAACCCCGAGCTGCGGGAGATGTACCAGGCGGATCCCTCCATCCGCCAGCTCATCGACACCGCCCAGGGACTGGAGGGGGTGGCCCGTCACGCTAGCACCCACGCCGCCGGGGTGGTGATCTCCCGCGAGCCCCTGGCGCACCACGTGCCTCTCCAACGCCCGACCAAGGACGCAGAGTCGGCCATCAACGTCGCCCAGTACGCCATGGAGCCCATCGCCAAGATCGGGCTCCTCAAGATGGACTTTCTGGGCCTCATCAACCTGACTATCCTGGGCAAGGTCCGGGAGAAGGTGGCCCAGACCCGCGGCATCACCATTGACCTCCCGTCCCTTCCCCTGGACGACCCCGAGACGTTCGCCCTCCTCTCCTCGGGCGAGATGACGGGCATCTTCCAGCTCGAGTCGGCGGGGATGCGACGCTACGTCAAGGAGCTGAAGCCCAACGCCGTCCAGGACGTGGCGGCCATGATCGCCCTCTACCGCCCCGGGCCTATGGAGCACATCCCCCGCTTCATCCACGCCAAGCACGGGGAGGAGGCGGCCCGCTACCCCCATCCCGCCCTGAAGGACATCCTGGAGGAGACCTACGGCGTCATCGTCTACCAGGACCAAGTGCTCCTTATCATCCAGGCCTTCGCCGGCTATTCTCTGGGCGAGGCCGACGTGGTGCGCAAGGCGATGGGCAAGAAGATCCCGGAGCTGATGCGCCGGGAACGCGAGCGCTTCCTTGCCGGGGCCGTCAAGAAGGGGTTCGCCCGACCCTTGGCCGACGAGGTGTGGGCCCTCATCGAGCCCTTCGCCGGCTACGCCTTCAACAAGGCCCACGCCACCAGCTACGGCCTCATCTCCTACCAGACCGCCTACTTCAAGGCCCACTATCCAGTGGAGTTCATGGCGGCGGTCATGGGCCAGTATGCCGCCTGGCAAGAGAAGGTTGCGCAGGCCGTGGACGAGTGCCGCCGCCTGGGCATCGAGGTGTTGCCGCCGGATGTCAACGCTAGCGAGGAGACCTTCGCCATCGAGCGGCGGCCCCAGGGCGACCCTTCGACCAGCTCAGGGCAGGCTCTCGCCATACGCTGGGGCCTGGCCGACGTCAAGAACGTGGGCGCCCAGGCGGTCGCTCCCCTTATCGCCGAGCGCAAGGCCCACGGCCCCTGCCGGGACTTGGAAGAGTTCTGCCGCCGGGCCGACCTGCGGGCCCTGAACAAGCGCGCCCTGGAGTCGCTCATCAAGGCGGGGGCGCTGGACTCCCTGGGGAAGCGCGGGGGGCTCTTGGCCGTGGTGGACCGCATCCTGGCGGTGGCCCAGCGGGAGCAGCGGCAGCGCGCCTCCGCCCAGACCACCATGTTCGACCTCTGGGGGCAGGCCGCCGAGGCGCCGCTGCCCCAGATCGAGGTGCCGAACTTCGACGCCACACCCCAGGAGCGGAACGGCTGGGAGCGGGAGCTCCTGGGCATCTACCTCTCCGGGCACCCCTTCTCCCATGCCGCACGGGAGCTGGCCCCCCGGCCCGACTACACCCCCATCAGCCAGATTACCGAGGCGCTGCGGGAGCGCCGCATCACCACCGCCGGTGTCCTCGCCTCCGTAAGGACGGGCTTCACGAAGCAGGGCAAGCCCTTTGTCAGCGCTGTGCTGGAGGACGTGGCCAGCAGCATCGAGGTCATCGCTTGGAGCGAGGTCTACGAGGCCACCAGGGCTCTATGGGCCGAGGGCAACACCATCGTCATTAAAGCCCGGCTCCGCGAGCGAGAGGAGCGGCCGACATTGGTCTGCGACGCGGTAGAGCTCTTCCAGCCCGGCGCCGCCACCTCTCCGGAGGGGGCCGTCCCAGGGTCGCCGGAGCCCCTGGAGGCAGACTGGGAGCCACCGCCGCTGATAGACGCGCCGGCCGCAACCGAGGGCGCGCTGGCCGCAACCCAGGACGAGCCGCCTGCTCCCCTGCGCCTGTCCCCAGCTGGGGGCAGCCCGGTGAGCGCTGTGGCCACCCCAGCGGCGCTCAAAGGGGGCAGCGTTGCGGCGCCGCGCCCGCGTGGCGACAACGGCAACGGACGCGAGCGCCCCGCCGCCAGGGGCGGCCCCAGGAGGCGTCTGCTGGTCGCCCTGGCCCAGACCGATGACCCCCAGGCCGACGTGGCCAAGCTCCGCAGCGTGGTCTCGGCCCTGAAGGAGTATCCTGGACTCGACGAGCTCCGGCTCTCCGTGATGGAGGAGGGCAACGCCACCCAGCTGCTGTTCCCTCACCTGGGGGTGAGGTGCTGCGACGAGCTCCGGCTGCGGTTGTCGGCCCTCGTCGGGCCCGACGCCGTCGCCATGGAGCAGACGCTGCTTTAGGCGTCAGGCCGCCCGTCCCCGCGGCTGGCCTGCTCCCGCGCCCGCTACTGTGGCAAGCACCGGGCGATGCTGTATCCTAAGGCGCAGACCGCCGGCGCCTTGGCTTTAAGGAGGGGAACATGTCCTGGGACCCCGAGTTGGAGCGGGCGTTCCACCCCAGGAGCATCGCCATCGTGGGGGCGTCGAGCACCGCGACGGCCCAAGACCAGCAGTGGGTCGGCGGATACCAGTTTATCCGCTATCTGCAGGACCTATCCTTTGCGGGCCGCATTTACCCTGTGAACCCCAAGGCCACGACCATCCGTGGCCTGCAAGCCTATCCCTCGGTCTCGGCCATCCCCGAGCCGGTGGACCTGGTGATCGTAACCGTGCCCGCGCCCGTAGCGTCCCTGGTGCTGGAGGACTGCATCCGCGCTGGCGCCCAGAACATCCATATGTTCACCTCGGGCTACGGCGAGGTGGGCGATGAGGAGGGCCGCCGCCGCGAACTGCAAGTGGCGGAGCTCGCCCGGCGCGGCGGCCTGCGCATCATCGGGCCCAACTGCATGGGGCTCCATGTGCCGGCGGCCCGCATCTCCACCATGAACGGGCAGCCCGCGGCGCCGGGGCCGGTGGGGCTGGTCTCCCAGAGCGGGGGCCACGCCAACGTTTTCATCCGTCACTTCCGCGACCAGGGGATCGGGCTCAGCAAGGTGATCAGCTTCGGCAATGGCCTGGCCCTGGAAAGCTGTGACTTCCTGGAGTACCTCGCCCAGGACCCCGAGACCCGGATCATCTGCATGTATCTCGAAGGTGTGAGACAGGGGAGGCGGCTCTTCGAGCTGGTGCGGGAGGTGAACCCGCGCAAGCCTGTGCTCATCTGGAAGGGGGGTCTCAGCCAGGCCGGCGCGGGGGCTGCTGCCTCCCACACCGGCTCCCTGGCGGGGGCGCGGCAAGCCTGGGAGGCCTTCTTCCGCCAGACCGCGGCGGTGCCGGTCAACTCGGTGGACGACATGGCGGACGTGGTCCGCCTCTTTCTCTACATGGCCCCCCTGACTGGCAAGCGGGCCTGTGTCATCGGCGGTGGCGGTGGCAACAGCGTGGCCTGGGCCGATATCTGTAACTTGCACGGCCTTGAGGTGCCCGCCTTACAGGAGGGGACGCGCGCGCTCCTGCGCCGCTACGTCCCTCCCGCCGGCAACGGGATACGCAACCCCTTGGACGCCGCCCCGCTGCTCCGCGACCTCACCGCCCTGCGCCAGGCCATGGAGATAGTGGCAGCGGACCCCAACATCGACCTGGTCATCCTTAACTCCGACTTCCAGATGGGCAGCCAGCCCAACCCGGAGACCCTGGAAAAGCTGGGGAGCTTCCTGATAGATTTCGCCCACAGCGCCAGCGGCAAGCCGGTGGTGGGGGTGCTGGACACCACCGCGGACCGCGAAGCCCTGGCCGCCACCGCGAAGCTGGTGCTGCATCTCCAACAAGGAGGCGTCCCGGTGTTCTCAACCCTCACACGGGCCGCCCATGCCCTGGACCGCTTCGCCCGCTATCATCTGGCTCTACGGCAGGTTCCGGACGCCGCCAGGCCCGGCCCGCTACTTTCCCCCGGCGACTGACCCGTCCTCTGGCCCGCTGAAACGCAGGAGAAGCCGCTCCGCCGCGTTGAGAAAGCATGGAGGTGGAGAGGGCAATGGGCTCGGACACCGCCCGGAGCAAGGGAGAGCGGGGCCGCTGGCTGGGCTTCGCGACCGCCCCCGACCAGCTAACCGCCGAGATGTGGCGCGACCTCCTGGTGGCAGGGGGAGTGCCCGCCATGCTAGACCCACGGGATACTAGCTCCTATCTCGGCCTCAGGGCAGCGCCGGTCCGGGTGCTGGTGCGCGAGGGCGACGTGGGCGAGGCCGGAGCCATCCTGGGCGATCTCCTGGATTTCGGGGCGCAGCGGGATACTGAACTCTAGCGCGGCGGCGCGGGCCTAGCGCGGGGGCCTGGGTCTCGGTAGCTCCGTCCGCGCCTCGCGCTGCCTGAGCCTTGCTCCAAAAGTCCGGCAAATCTGGCAAGATCTCCGAGAGGGGAGTGCAGAGGGGCCTTGCCCCTCTGCCGGGGGAATGGTCGTAACCCAGATCAAAGACTGGGTGCGGGTGGTGTGAAACCACTTTTGGAGTAGAGCCCGTTCCCTGGCGCTGATGTCAGCCTCGGGCCGGCCTGGGAGAGTGCCCCTTCGAGCCTCAGCAGGCGCCCCTTGAGCGCGAGGCCATTGCTAAACCCCACCAGGGCGCCGCCGGCGCCCAATACCCGGTGTCAGGGGATGATCAGACACGCGGGGTTATGCGCCAGCGCTTGGCCCACGGCCCTGGCGGCCCTGGGGTGTCCGGCGCGGGCCGCGAGGTCCCCGTAGGCGATTACCTGGCCGAAGGGGATATCTCGCGCCGCGGTGTACACGGCCCTCTGGAACACAGTGACGCCATCCAGGCCCACCACGTCGGCGAAGGCGGTCGGTTCGCCGCGAAAGTACGCCCGCAGCCGCCCGGCGAGGTCGCCCAGGGCCTCTGGTCTTACCCGCGAGCCGAGGGGAGGCCCACCGAGGGCGTCCCAGGCGTCACGCTCTGTAGGTTGGGGAAGGCGGAGCTGCCGCACCCCGCGGGGGCCCACCTCCACGCCCACCAGCCCCCAGGCGGTGGGTATCACGGCCGCCAGGGCGTGGTCGAGCGCCTTCACCGGCCCTGCCGCCCCAGGCGGCCCAGGGTGGCGCGCCACAGCAGCGACCAGCGCAGGCGTGACCAGGCCTCCCCTAGCGCCTGCCGCTGCGCGGGGCCCCGGCGCCTCCCATAGGTGGCCACGGCGTACCCGTCCACCACCAGCTTAATTTCACCTTGCGCCCGAGGGACCATCTGGGCCAGCGATGCCCCGAACTCCCTGGGCGTCTGGCTGGCCTGGGGACCCATGCCGGCCCAGCCCGCCAGCCGGGTGAGATGGAGATAGACCCTTGCCTCCTGGCCTAGGCCTCCCAGGCCGCGCCGCCATAGGAATAGCAACACCATGAGGCCCAGACTGGCTGCGCCCAGGGGCACCGTCTTGGGATAGACCAGGAGGGTGTGAGGGACCCCGATGGTGCGGCTATAGCGGAAGAAGCCGAAGGGGTCGCCGCTGGTCACCGTGAAGGGCCCCAGGTTGAAAACCCCCCGGCGCAGGCATCGGGTGCGGAGCTTCCAGGAGCGGAACTCATGCCGGGGCAGGCCGACCACGTTGCCGCCCCTGTGCCCAGGGAGGTCTGTCTGGTCCTGCACCTCCACCCAGGTCTTGGGGACGCGGGTGTTATTGCGGACCCGCAGCCTCTCTTCGGCCCAACCCCCTACCTCCGTCTCCCGGGTCGCCTCGACCAGCTCCACCTCGAGCCCGCGGATGGAGAGCCGCGACCAGACCCAGGCGACCAAAAGGACGCCTGCCAGCACATAGGACAGGCGGAAGAGGAGGCCATAGCCCGTCGCCATGCCGTAGGCTGTGACGGCTAGCAGTATTAGTAGAGCCCCAGTCCACCGCATTCGGAAAACCCCCGAGAACCCCCGCCCGTTACCCTGGCGGAAGAGCCGCCTTCAGCATAGCCTAGCGCCCCGCGGGGGCGGGGCTCCGGGCGCCCGGCACCGGCTGGCTGGCGAGGATTTCCTGGACCACGCTGGTGCCGGTGACCTCCCGCATGCGGGCCGAGGGCTTGACGATAAGGCGGTGGGCCAGGGCCGCCTCCGCCAGCGTCTTCACGTCGTCCGGCAAGACGTAGTCCCGTCCACGAAGGAGGGCGCGGGCTTGGCTGAGGCGAAAAAGGGCCAGGGAACCCCTGGGGGAGGCCCCCAGGTACACTGCCTCGTGCTTGCGGGAGGCCTCCGCCAAGGAGACGATGTATTGCTTGACCAGGGGGTCGACATAAACCTCTCGCACCCCCTCCTGGGCCTGCACCAGCTCTCCAGGCCCGACCACCGGGCCCAGGGTGTCGATGGAGTGCCCGCGCTCCTGGCGCTCTATGATGGTTATCTCTTCCGCTTGGGTTGGGTAGCCCAGACGGATGCGGACCATGAAACGGTCTAGCTGGGCCTCAGGGAGCGGGAAGGTGCCCTCATATTCAATAGGGTTCTTGGTGGCCAGCACCATGAAAGGGCGCGGCATGGGATGGGTGACACCGTCCACGGTTACCTAGCGCTCCTCCATGGCCTCCAGCAACGCGGACTGGGTCTTGGGGGTGGCGCGGTTGATCTCGTCGGCCAGGATAACCTGGGCCGTGATGGGGCCGGGGCGATACTCGAACTCCCCGTTCTTCTGGTTATAGACCGAGACGCCGGTGATATCGGAGGGGATCAGGTCCGGGGTGAACTGGATGCGCTTGAAGGCGCAGGCCGTGGACCTGGCCAAGCTCTTGGCCAGCATGGTCTTGCCGACGCCGGGCACGTCCTCGATCAGCGCATGGCCCTGGGACAGGAGGGTGACGATGGACAGCTCCAGGGTCTCATCCTTCCCCACCATGACCTTGCGCATATTCTCCAATACGCGCTCGGCCACCGCGCGGGCCTCATCGCTCATCTGGCAGCCCCTCTCGTAATCCCCACGAACCGTGCTCGCTTAACAATACTGCAAGCCTGCCAGCGCAGCGCTCAAGTCATGCGTTGGTGGGCCTCGCGCACCGGCATGGGCGACGGTGGAATCGAACCACCGACATCCTCCGTGTAAGAGAGGCGCTCTGGCCAACTGAGCTAGTCGCCCGCGTTTAGCCTCCCCAGCATAGGTTCGCCCGTAGTGGCTGTCAAGAAATAGGGTGGGGTAATGGTAGGACAAAGGGCGGGCCCTCCCGCACCGCGGGAGGGCCCACCGAAGCGTGCAGATGGTGCGCTTGCCGGGGCTCGAACCCGGGGCCTCGACCTTCGCAGGGTCGCGCTCTATCCAGCTGAGCTACAAGCGCCTCGCTGAGGTGGAGGGCAGGCGGTGGTGCCGAAGGTGGGAGTTGAACCCACACGGGCTTTAGCCCACTACGCCCTGAACGTAGCGCGTCTGCCATTCCGCCACTTCGGCTCGGCCTAGACCAGGGGCATGGCATCCTGCCAGCCCATGCCTCCACACTCCTCGCAGGGCTGGAATTCCCCGCCTGTGGTATCCAGGCCCCGGCCGATGCGACCCCAGCCGTTGCAGTCTGGACAGACCTGCGCCGGCTGGCGGACGAGCACGCACCCCCGGCCGAAGCAGGCGGGGCAGGCGCGGCTCTCGTCCTGGTCGCTGGCGGCCCGGTCTTTCTTCCAGGTCACCCCGCGGCCATCGCAGAAGCCACAGGTCTGGGGGCGGCTCTCCACCGTCTGGGGCATAGGTGCTGCCTCAGCCTTGCGCGGGGCCTTATATATCAGGCCCTTGTATATGAGGATGGTGGGCGGTATACGACTTGAACGTATGACCCCTTCCGTGTGAGGGAAGTGCTCTGGCCGGCTGAGCTAACCGCCCTCCTGCCGCTGCCTGGTAGCAGCGGTAGGGTTCGAACCTACGACACGGGGCTTATGAAGCCCCTGCTCTGCCTCTGAGCTACGCTGCCGGGCCACGCCAGTATAGCGCGCCCTCCAGCTAGCGGTCAACGCGGGAGGGCAGGCGGCGCATGAGCGAGGGCCCTTTGCTACAATCTGAGATAGAATGGCGGGCTGACGGATATAGCGGCGGGCTGACAGATAGGAAAACGAAGCCAATCCGATAAGGGGCTGGCCCCGAAGCGTCGGCTCGACCTCCTCCTGGTCGAGCGGGGCCTGGCCACGTCGCGCCAGCAAGCTCAGGCCCTGGTCCTAGCGGGCAAGGTCCGGGTGGCCGGCCAACCCGCCCTCAAGGCCGGGGCGCTGGTGCCCGCCGCCATCGCGCTGACCGTGGAGGCTCCGCCGCCCTTCGTCAGCCGGGGCGGCCAGAAGCTGTCGCCCGCCCTGGACGCCTTCGGGCTGGACGTGACCGGCCTGGTAGCCCTCGACGTCGGCGCCTCCACGGGAGGGTTCACCGATTGTCTCCTGCAGCGGGGCGCTCGCCGGGTATACGCCCTCGACGTCGGCTATGGGCAGCTCAATTACCGGCTGCGCCAGGACCCCCGCGTCGTCGTCCTGGACCGGGTGAACGCCCATTACCCCTTCGCCTTGCCAGAGGCCGTCGACCTTGCCACCGTGGATGTCGCTTTTATCTCGGCCGCGAAGGTAGTGCCCAACGTCCTGCCGCACCTCAAAGAGAGCGGCCGGCTTATCGTGCTGCTGAAGCCCCAGTTCGAGGCCGGCCGCGAGCAGGTGGGCAGCGGCGGGATCGTGCGTGACCCCCAGGTGCACGCCCAGGTGCTGGGCTGCTTCATCGTCTGGGCGGTGGAGCGGGGGCTGCGGCTGCGGGGCCTCACCGCCTCTCCCCTCCGGGGCGCGAAGGGGAACCGAGAGTTCCTCTTGCTGCTCCAGACAGCGCCTCAGACCAGCGATTGACCCCGCTTCGAGGGCAAGACTATAATGAGGTGCTCCCTTGACTTGTGTGGATAAGGCGCGCCTTACGGAGCGTAGGTGACCGAACAGCCCCGGGAGGCCTGTGGCATCTTCGGCGTCTTCGCTCCGGGCGAAGATGTGGCTCGCCTCAGCTTCTTCGGCCTTTATGCCCTCCAGCACCGCGGCCAGGAAAGCGCGGGCATCGCCACCAGTGACGGGCAGGAGATCCGCCGCCATCTTGGCATGGGCTTGGTCTCCCAGGTCTTCGACGAGTCCGCCCTGGAGGGGCTCGGCGGCACCCACGCCGTGGGGCACACCCGCTACTCCACCACCGGCTCCACCAGGATCGAGAACGCCCAGCCGCTGTTGGCTACCGGCCCCGACGGTAAATTGGCCCTGGCCCATAACGGCAACGTCATCAACGCCCAGCCCTTGCGGGAGGAGCTGGAGTCCCAGGGCTACTGCTTCACGAGCTCCACCGATTCCGAGGTCATCGCCGCCTTGCTGGCCACGGCGCCAGGGCGAGACTTCGAGGAGCGGGTACGTTACACCATGGGGCGGCTCCAGGGGGCCTACTGCCTGGCGGTCCTCACCAAGGACGCTATCATCGGCATCCGCGACCCCCTGGGCGTGCGCCCGCTCTGCCTGGGGCGGCTCAACGGGGGCTGGGTCATCGCCTCGGAGAGCTGCGCCCTGGACCACATCGGGGCCACCTTTGAGCGCGACGTGGCGCAGGGCGAGGTGGTGGTTATCGATCGCCAGGGGCTGCGCAGCTTCATCGGGCGGCCCGCGGAGCGCAGCGCCCTCTGCATCTTTGAGTATATCTACTTCGCACGGCCCGACAGCAGGCTTATGGGCAAGCTCCTCTACCCCCTGCGGGAGGCCATGGGCGCCGAGCTGGCCCGCGAAAACCCGGTGGAGGCCGACCTGGTCATCGGGGTGCCCGACTCGGCCACGGCCGCGGGCATCGGCTACTCCCGGGCCTCGGGGATCCCCTACACCGAGGGCCTGGTGAAGAACCGCTACGTGGGCCGCACCTTCATCCAGCCCGACCAGCGACTGCGCGAGCTGGGCGTCCAGCTCAAGTTCAACCCTCTCCCCGAGGTCATCGGCGGCAAGCGCCTGGTGGTGGTGGACGACTCCATCGTCCGGGGGACCACCACGCCGCGGGTGGTGCAGTTGCTGCGCCAGGCCGGGGCCAAGGAGATCCACATGCGCATCTGCGCGCCGCCCATCCAATGGCCCTGCCACTTCGGGGTGGACAT
>SHYM01000022.1 GCA_009692805.1 Dehalococcoidia bacterium
GTACGGGGGCGTCCTGAGCCTCATCGCCACGGCGATGGCCACCGTGGATGCCAAAAGGGCAGTCCCCCCGGCCCAGGGGTTCAAGAAAACGAGGAGAACTACCCCAAGCCCAACGGCGGGGTGCTCCCAGAAGACAGTAGCAGCCCATCCCCGCAGGAGCGTGTCCAGGAACTCCCGCGGGGCGGACCATCCGAGAAAGCGGACCCTGGGAGCAGCCGCTAGCAAGGACATGGGGCGCCAGAGGCGGATTCCTACTTGGATTTGCCGAGTAGCCGTTTGGGGACCCTCTCCAGCTCTCGAAGATACTCCGTGGTCTCGGGCATACGCAGGTACTCCACGCTCCCGCCGTCCACCATAACCACCGCCGGGCGGGGCTGGATGAACTGCATCGACTGGGAAAAATTATAAGCGCCCACGTTCCTGACGACTAGGAGTGTGCCTCGCCGCACCGGCGGCAGAGCCGTGCGCAGTTGGAGGACGTCTATGTTCATGCACAGAGGCCCGCAAAGAGTGACCTCCTCCAGCACGCCGCCATCCGCGGGCGTCCCCGTTTCCGCCGCCACCCGCACCTCATGCCGGTACCAGGCGACAGTGGGAAGCAGGTTGACCCCGGCGTCGATGATGACTGCCTTCTGACCAGAGGACAGCACCTTGGTGGCCACCACCGATGTCACCAGGTGCATCGCCTCGTCCACCAGGGCCCGCCCAGGCTCCATGAGCAGCAGGGGCAGCGGTTGCGGTAGCAGGGACACCAAGGCGGGACAGATGGCCTCAGCGTACTGGTCGAAGGTGGGGGTAGCGTACTCGGCGGGCAGCCACTGGTCGTGGAGGGTGTTGTGGGAGGCGAATCCCCCCCCGATGTCTACGTATTCCAGCTTCGCCCCCGCCAGGTTACGCGCCAGGTCGCCCAGCTTCCCCGCCATCTGGCGATAGAGGCCCGGGTCCAGGATAAATGTCCCCAGGTGGACATGGAGGCCGCTGAGCTTCAACATCGGGGAGGCCATCACCCTCTGGCAAGCCTGTAGGGCCTGGCCATTCTCCAAGTTAAAGCCGAAGCGGTCCCAGGCCAGGGGGCCCACGCTCATGTTCACACGCACACCCAGCGGCACCACCCGCCCCAGCTTCAGGGCCAGCTGCTCCACCACCGCCAGCTCGTCGTAGGAGTCCAGGTTGATGATGGCGCCCTGGGAGACGGCTCGCGCCAGCTCCTCCGGCCGCTTGAGAGGGCCGTTGAAGATGATGTGCTCGGGCGGCACCCCCAAGGCCAGGGCTATTTCGTACTCAAATCCAGAGACCACCTCGGCCCAGGCGCCCTCCTGATGGAGCGTGGCGCAGACGCCCGAAAGGTAGTTGGTCTTGTAGGAATAAGCGACGGCCACCCGCGGGTAGCGCAGGCTAAAAGCCCGGGCCAGACCCTGGTATTTGCTCCGCAGGGTGGTCTCTGAGACTACCCAGAGGGGCGAGCCGAAGCGCTGCACCAGCTCGTCGACGGGCACTCCGTCTATGACCGCGTGGGGCGCAGCCGATGCCAGCTTACCGAACCGATTGTTGCTCCCGAAGGAGTTCTTGACGATGGTCGGCTTTTCGTAGAAGGCCTTCTGCCGGGTCGCCTTTACCATTCTCTGTTCCCCTCCCATTTTTGGCAAAAACCAGCTCGCCCCGGCTGGCCACCTGCGCTAGCTGGTCCAATGAACAGATAATATCCTCGGAGTGTCGGACATAGATGACCCCATCCTGGTACCCTTCGAAGGGAGGCACCCGTTTGCCTAGGGCCATCTGAACCGCGGCCGCGGGCAGATTTTGCCCCGCTCGAGCCGCCAGATAGACCCAGGTGGGAAAGCGGGGGTTCATCTCCAGCAGATAGGGCTTCCCGGTCTCGGAGTGGCGCACAAACTCCAGCTCCGCGGGCCCCACCCACTTCAGCTCCTCCAGGACCTTGGCGGAGAGCTGCAGGAGCTCCTCGTCCTTCACCGTGATCCCCGCCCAGGCCTTTCCTTTGTCCGTGACCGCCAGCTTCTTCATGGCCACCATGCCCACCTGCCTCGAACGCCGATCGCAGAGGGCCGCCACGCCTCCCCCTTCGCCGGGCACGTACTCCTGCGCCAGCAGGGGGAGCCCCCAGCGGACGCGCAGCAGGTCAAAATAAGCCTCGGCTTGGCCCAGGGTATAGGCGATGTGCGCCTCATGGAGGATACCCTTCAGCACCACGGGAGAACCTAAGGAACTGAAGGCGCCCTTGAGCTGCCCGCTGTTATGGATCATCAAGGTGCGGGGAGCTGGGATGTCATGAGCCTGGCAGAACTCAGTGAGGGCATGTTTGAAGTGGAGCTTCAACTGCGACTCGGAAGGCAAGAGCATATGGATGCCCATGGTCTTTAGGATAGGCTCGGCCTGGCAGAAGTTCAGCTGTTCGCCGTCCAGGGTCGGTATCACCACGTCGATGCGGGTACGCTGGCGGATCTCCCGCAGGCGATGGATCAGCGACGCCGTCCCTTGCGAAGCGTAGGGCAGCAGGTAGACTTCGTCGATAACGCCCGGGCTGTGAATGCCGGTGTCCAAGGCATCATAGGCGAGGCCGATGATCCTTAGCTGCCCCTTCCACTGTTCCTGCTCCCGCAGGCTTCTTATCACGGCGAGGCCAGGGTTGGGATCATCGGTCGCGTTGAGGCCAGTGACCGCGACGCGGTATTTCAAGGTCAAAACCCGCCTCCAGCCCCCGACAATGCAGCCCTAGCGAGGCACGTGGCCACGCGTAATGGTAACGCGCGCCTCCCACCAAGTGTCAGACGCGCTCCCGCCTGGCTGCTCAAGCAAGCGTCTCGGTTAGGAGCCCAAAGGTGGCGAGCAGGTCGAGGAATTGCCTGAGGTCCCCTCGGGCCGTAGTCTCGTCCACATCGAAGTTCTTACGCATCTCCCCCAGCAGGCGATTCGCCGGGACGCCCTTCTGCAGCTGCTTCACGATGAAGGAACCGGCGGTGTTGAGGCTGTAGATAGCCCCCGAGTCCGGGTCGAAGACGAACCCTTTTTCATTGAAGTAGAGGTCCTTCAGGGCTTCCATAACCACCTGCCTTGCACCGGGGTCAGGTCCACCATAGCAACACGCCTCAAGACAAACATCACCCATTAGGGTGATTTCTACCGCCGTCCACGACCTATCCTAAAGCTATCACGGCGAAAGTATACTGTAACTTGGCCCTGCATCCGCTGTCAAGGAGGACTACTCTGGTGATAGCTGAGCGAAGGGATTTCTCACGGGCGGAGCGAGAGGATAGCTACTGCCGCCTCCTGGCAGGAGCATCCGGCTGGCGCGCCCTAGAGTCGGTGATGGAACTAAGGCTCCCCGAGCTTCTGACCAAGAGGGGCCCCCTAACCGCTGACGAGATTGTCGTCGCTCTTTCCCTGCACCCCCAGCGGGGCCGCAAGTGGCTCCTGGCGCTTTGCCACCTCGGGCTGCTAGAAGAGGCACTTGACCCTGGCCTGCTCCCGGCGAGGTATCGGGCCGGTCCCATGATGCGGGCTTTCTGGCATGAAGACGGCGCGATGGGGTTTTTCTACCGTGACTTCCTTCGATTCTGGCGCACCTCCCACGCCTTCGACCTGGTGCAGGTCATCCGCGGGCTGCCTGTCCCCCAAGTCCCCTATCCCCCTGAAAGCTTGGAAGAGGCCCAGCTATTGGAGCAGTGGATGAGGGACACTGCGAGCGAGACCGTTGAGACCATAGAGAGGGCCATTACTTTCGAAGGCATCGAACGTCTCCTCGACGTGGCGGGCGGCGACGGCACCATGGCGATCCATTACGCCCAGCGCTACCCCCAACTTCACGTCACCATCTTCAATCTGCCCAACTCGGCCTATCTGGCGCGCCAGAACATTTCCCGGGCCGGCGTGGCCGACCGGGTGAGCGTGGTGGAGGGCGACTTCCGCCACGATCCCCTGCCCCAGGGCATTCAGCTAGTCCAGTTCTCCCGTGTCCTGGCCGATTGGCCCGAGGAGGTGTGCCAGATGCTCCTCACCAAGGCCTGGCAGGCGCTGGCGCCCGGGGGCCGGGTGCTGATCTGCGAGCCCCTGGCCGACGACAACCCCGATCTGACCGTCGCCTGGGAAACCATCTATATACCATATGACGACTTCGGCGTCGGGGTCTACAAGCCGCTGGCCTCCTACGAAAGGCTTTTGACCCAGGGGGGCTTCAAGATTCTCCAGGTGACCCGCAAGGACCGAGACTCTACTCACGCTGTCATCGTCGCCCAGCGGCTAGGCCAGCGCGATAGCCCCGGCCCCATCTAATAAAGCATCTCCTGTCCAGTGCCGAGAGGTGAAGCGAGTGCAGCGGCCCGACATCCTGCGCGACACGGATACAAGCGCCCCTTCCGGGGCACTGACCGAGCGCGTGAAGGCCCTGGACAGCTTGCGCGGCTTCGCCATCGCCTCCATGGTGCTCCTGAACCTCAGCGCCGTGCTCCTCAACGGGCTGCCGCCCTTGCCCCTGCGCCTGGTGGGCTCACTGGCGGCGGCGCCCGTCTTCGTTGCCCTCAGTGGCTTCATGGTGGCGCTGACAGCCCCCCGGCACGGGTTCCTCTACTTCCTGGCCAACCGAGGGCTCTGGATCCTAGCGGTCGGCGCCTTCGTAGACCTGGTGGTCTGGCGCCTCTACCCCTTTATGAGCGTGGAGGTGCTGTACCTGGTCGGGGTCTCCATACCCCTAGCCTACCTGGCCCTGAAGCTGGGCCGCTGGCAGCGCATCGGCCTGATCGCGGCCTTGGTGGGCCTGGGATGGCTCCTGCGCCGGTTGGTGGGGTATAGCGAGTTCCCGCTCGAATACTACATCTGGGGCCAGCAGGTGTTCTCGTTGAACGCTCCGCCCCGGCTGGGGGCCCTCCAGCATTGGCTGGTGGATGGCTGGTTCCCCTTGTTCCCCTGGCTGGCTTTCGCGGTGCTGGGGGCGCACCTGGGGGAGAGCTTCCGCGAGCGTCAGCGGGCCGCTTTCCTCGGCGAGCCCCTGCTCCTCGGCGCCGCCCTGACCATCAGCGGCGCCATCGCCTATGCCGTGGCGCCCCCCAACAGCCTCCCACGGGGCGTGTGGAGCGAGCTCTTCTACCCGCCGACGGTCCAGTTCACCATCCTGGCCATGGGGGTCTCCACCCTTCTCATACTGATTTTCCTGCGTTGGGGAGGCCTGCGGCCCGCCTCGCTGCTCCTTCGCCCCCTAAGCGTCCTGGGACAGGCCTCCCTGGGCCTCTACTTTCTCCACCTGGCGCTCATCGTCTACGTCGGGCTCCGCCTGACCGGCGGCTGGAGCCAGCTCACCCTCGGCCAGTACGCGCTGGCCTATCTGGCGCTGATGCTCTCGCTGCTGGCTCTGGCCCAGGCGTACGCCTTCCTCCGTGCGAGACAGGGCCGTCTGCTCTCCGTGGGCCTTCGCGCAGGCGTGGGCGGGACCCTCGCGGCGGCGGCGTTAGTGCTGGCCCTGGCCGAGCTCCTCGAGGGCTCCGCCTTCGCCGCACGCCTCCACCAGGTGGTGGCCTACTACTGAATCGGCTACGGCTGCCACGAACGCGAAGGGGCGGGCCTGGCCCTCAAGCAGCCACCGACCAGCCTGCCCAGCGCAAAGCTATACCCCGCCCTAGCCTTCAGCCCCCACTAGGATGTGGCGCCCTCACCCCCTTGACTCCCCTCTCCCATGAGGGAGAGGGGAGTATACAAGAGAGGGCTTTGGAGGGACACCCCCCAGGCCCCCCGTCGAAGGGGCTGCGCCCCTCTGGGCTCCCGCTGGGCAACGAAAGGGGGGCCCGTCCCGATCCCTCGGGACAAGCCCCCCTTTTTTCTCTTACCTAAGAGGCGAGACTCAGACCGGTCGCCGGGACCGCCGCAACAGCAGCAGCCCGCCGCCCAGCGCCAGAGCCCCCATCGCCGCTAGACCCGCCCAGACAGCGGTGACGTCCGCGTCGCCGGTCAGCGGTAGCGCGGCGAAGGTCAGGTTGACCCCCGCGTTATTACCTTGCCGGTAGATGCCGGACTCCGCGGCCGTGACGCCGCCGATGGTGAAGAACACCGACTTCCCCACCACTGCGTCGCTGCCACCCAGGCTGATCGTGTACACGGAGTTAGCACCGTCCATCGTAGTGGTGCTGCTCGCGTAGAGAAAGCCGTCTATGTAAGCCCGCACGATGGTGCCGCTGTTCACGTTGGCGCCGCCCGCCTTAACGGTCCCGTAGAAGGCCGAGACGCTGGGCTGTGCCAGCACCGTGGGCGCCAGGGACAGCATGGCGGCGACCATCAGCAGCATGCCGATGACCTTAGCCTTGCCCATTCTTGTACCTCCCTGTTCGGGAGGGGTCCCGACCTATCGGGACCCCTCCCCGCTCTTAATCTTCGACCTTTACGGGGCTACTATCAGGTTCCAGCCGAGCACCAGGTTGACGGTGTTCCCGCCGCGGGTCCATACCGCAACTCGGTTGCCGTAGATCCACACCGGTTGGCCCGGCATTATGTTCGTCAGGGTCTGCGCGAAGGCCGGCGCGCCAGGGGTGTAGCTCATCCAGCGCTGGTTCGCGTTGTCGAAGCGCCACACGATGTCGAAGGCGCCCACGATGCTCGACGTGGCGGTCGCCACGTCAACCGTCGTCGCAACCGCCGCCAGCGTCCGGAAGACGCCCGACGCGCCGGCTTGCGCGCTCAGGTTGGTGTAGGGTCCCAGGTTGGTGTTGTACACCGGCGCCATCTGCCAATAGTAGGTCTTGCCCGCCTGCAGCTCATTGCCCAGGAGCTGGAGGCTGGGGGTAGCCGAGCCCACCGTCTTGTTCAGGACAGGGCTGCGATAGCCCCCGAACGCGGCCTCGAGGGTCGGGTCGGTGGCCACCTGCACGCGGTAATCGGTCGCGCCGACCACCGCCGACCACGAGAAGCCGAAGGCCAGGCTGTCAACGGTCTGGATCTGGCCAGGGGCGCTGGCGGGGTACAGCAGGATGTTGCCGGGCAATATCGAGGCGCCGTAGTTCACCACCGCCGACCACGGGCCGTGCACGATGGTCTCAGCCGCTTGCGGGGCGGCGTTGCCCCCCGTGTTGTTCCAGGCCACAGTGCGCACCCGCAGGTAGTAGGTAGTGCCAGCGGTCAGGGCCTGATTCTGGATCCCGTTCTGCACGTTAAGCTGCGTCAGGCCCGTGATCGTTAGCGCAGTGTTGGCAACGCTGTCAAAGGCGGCCGCGGTGCTCCACTGGACCTCGTACCGCAGCGGGTCCGCCGTCGGAGTGACCGCCACCGGGGTCCAGGTCATGACCGGCAGGGACAACGCTGACCCCGGATGGCCCAGCAGCACCGCCCCGTTCGTTGGAGAGGTGATGGTGGGCGCGGTCAGCATCTGGTCCAGGTAGACCTTGATGGAGTCGAGGGCAGGGATGGCCTGCGGCGTAACAGTCGTGGGCGCTGCAGGGTTCTGGTCTATGGCCATCAGCAGGGTGCCGGTGGCCTGAGCCCGCGCCAAGGTCGTCCGCCCCAGTCCGGTCCAAATGCCCAAAGTGGCAGCAGCAGTAGCCGTGGCGGCGGTACCCAAGCTGCGTCCCAGGGTTTGGAGGCCGCCGTCAGTGTTATTGACGCCGGCGTTGGCTACGGCTGCGAACTCCAAGGCCAACCAGGTAGCCGGAGTTCCGTCGTAGGTCGCCGTGGGGTTGATCGCGCGGAACCCACCGGCGCCAGCGCCGGTGAACACGTAGAGCCTGCCGCCCACGGATTCCAGGCCCGTCGCCGCAGTGACTACAGACGCCGACGCCAACTGGCTGATGATGCCGGTTGGGGTGCCTGGAACATTACGGTTGGAGTCCAGGTCGCGCCAGGTGGTGCTGGTGTCAACCGTCCAGCGGAACACGTCGCTGTCGGTG
The DNA here is from genome assembly GCA_009692805.1 of Dehalococcoidia bacterium. Taxonomy (GTDB): domain Bacteria; phylum Chloroflexota; class Dehalococcoidia; order SHYM01; family SHYM01; genus SHYM01. The sequence goes on from SHYM01000022.1 coordinate 7,878, forward strand.
CCCGCGTAGATGGTCTTGTTGGTCGCGTAGGCGGAGTCGAAGGCCACGAAGGCCTGGTTCAATGTAGTGGCAGTGTCCGGCGAGGTGCCGACCTCAGTGAAGGTCACCCCGCCGTCCTTGGAGAGCCACACCTGCGCCGCCGTCGCCGGCGAGCGGCTGGCCACCAGGACGTGCCCGTCGGTGGCGAAAGCGGGCGAGATGTCGATGTCGGTGATGCTCACCGCGCCAGCCAGAGTCACGGTGGTCCAGCTCGCCCCGGAGTTGACGGTGCGGTGGATGCGCCCTCCCGTGGCCAAGCCAAAGGCCTTGGTGCTGTCCACTGCCTTCACCCCGATGCCTCCCAGCAGGGTGCCGCCGGTGGGGACGGCGGTGAGGCCCGCGTTGCTGAAGGTGAGGCCGCCGTCCACGGAGCGGAGCATCGTTCCGGCGATGCCGCCCACCCAGACCGTGTTGTCGGTGGCGAAGTTAGGGGAGACGCTCACCGAACCCACGGCCACGCCGGGGGTGGCGAGCACCCGCTGCCAGGTCGCCCCGGTAGCGCTGGTGGTGCGGTAGACGGCCGTGGTGCCATCAAAGCCCGCGTTCGCGCCATAGATCGCGAACACGGTCGCGCCATCGGCGGAGGCGTCGAGGCTCAAGTTGTTGACGAGGTTCTCGGTAAAGAGCCCTCGGCCAGTCCAGGAGGCGGTGGTGCCGCCGCCAGTGGTCGAGGCATAGAACGCGCCCTGGGCGCCGAAGGTGGTGACGTAGACGTTGTTGAGATTGCCGGGGTCAACCACAACCCGCCCGCTGCCGGCGGTCTGCCCAGCCAGGAGGGAGACACCGTCCGCCGGCCAGGTCGCGCCGCCGTCGCCGCTGCGACGGATGGTGACGGCGCCGCCCGTGCCGGCGATGGTATCGACGACCCAGATCACACCGGCGGTGAAGCTGCCGGATACAGCGAAGCTATTGACCGCGGAGCCGCCAGCGGCTCCGTCGGGGTCCAGGGCGCCCCAGGCGCCGCCGAAGCGGCGGTACAGGTCCATCTGCGCCGCGGTGCCACCGGAGACCCCCACGAAGAAGTTGTCGGCGGTGATGTTGTTGTAGCCGCTGGGGAAGACTAGCCCGCCGTTGGTGGTGGCCTGGGTGAAGTTAGCAGCAGCGAGGGAGTCGCCGAGCGCACCCTGGGCCGCCGCTGCCGGGACCACGGAGCGGGTCACGCAGACCCGGTTGACGGCCTGGCAGTTGTTGGCAGCATTGGCCGTGCTCTCGACGTGCACGCCGAAAAGCAGGCCGTCGGAGACGAAGTTAGGCGAGAACGAGACCGCTATGGAGGCGTCGCCGGCGTCGGCACTGACCGGATTGGCTACCGCCTCGATGCCCGCGACCATGGCGCCGACGGTCATCAGGCCCTGCCACAGTCCGTTGAGGGCGCCGCCGCTGGCACCGGCCAGGGCGATGCGGCCCGTGCCACCGCTGAAGTTGGGCGCTACCGCCATGTCAATGACGGCGGTCATATCCCCGAAGCCGTTGCCCGCGGTCGCACTGGCGAGGTCCGTGAAGGACGAGCCGCCGTCCGAGGAGAAAGCCACCCGTGCGATACCGCCGGCGGTGTACGCCACCAGCACCCCGCGGTCGCTAACAAAGTTGGGGGAGGTGCGGATAACGACGATGGCGCTGCCGTTCCAGGGGAACGTCTGCGTACCGCTGCTGAGAATGGTAAAGCTGGTGCCTTGGTTGGTGGAGAAAGCCAAGTCGTCAACCACGGCGTCCGGCTCATTCGCGTCGGCGCCCGCGAGGTCCGGGTTGTTGATCGCCACGAAGATGGTGCCGTCCGCGGCGACGTGCGGGGCCGCGGGACCGCTGATGTTCTGGGGGGTGCCGACATCGCGCCCCACGCCCATGTGGGCGGGGTTGGCCAAAGAGCTCCAGTTCTGATTGCCCGCCAAGGCGGGTTGCGCCGTGCGCAGAGAGAAGGGAACCATAGCGCCCAGGATAGCCAGCAGGGCCACCAGGGACACCAGACTACGGGTTAAGCCTTTCATGAGGCCTCCTTTCAGATTCCTTACTCTTACAGTAGCTTCCGTGACATATACCCCAAGGTTGACGCCGGTGTGTGCTTCCGTCCGTACCAGGGCCCTCACGGTGGCCGTCGGCGGAGCCTTCCTCGAAAGTCCCGTCGGCGCCAGCCGCCCCGCGAGGGGAGGGCCAGCCCTACCGGGTTCTGCCATGCAAACCTCCTTCACTGGTAGAGCCTGAGACCGACAGCCCGCACACGCGGCAGCACGGGGGTTCCCAGCTTCCGCCCCACGCCGTTAGCCATCGTAGCACAGCTGTCAAGCGCCCACAGCTTTGACCACTCCTGAGACCAGAAACAGCTCTGGCACCCAGTTTCGACATTTTCCCGAACCTACTCCTATAACGCGGTCAATATATACCAGACCGCACGCCTTGTCAACAGGGCGCCACGATTACTACAACGTCGCCACCGCCCGCAGGTTAGGGCAAGGGGGGGGCTCACCCCCTTGGTCCCCCTCCCTCGAGAAAGGGGGATATGTATAGAGGAACTGGGGGGACACCCCCCAAGCCCCCCGTCAAAGGGGCTGCGCCCCCTTCACCCCCACAATGGACCGGGGCGAGGGTGGTTCGACAGGCATGCCATGAGCGGATAGGGGGAGTGCAGAGTCCCGATGCTCGGGATCTGCCGGGGGTCGAGGGGGGGCCAGGGGGGTGTCTCCCCAATCCTATCTGCTATACTGCAGCCTGGACTCGGGGCTTATCGGGCCGGTGGCCGAGGCCGACCTGTCGCGGTCCCGGGATATCTTTACTCGGCGCTGGCGCTATGCCCGATGAACCGCAGCTTGCTACCGTAATCCACGCGGGCGCCCCACCGCTCGCTACCATTCCCCCACCGGGCGCTACCGCTCCCCCAGCGCTCGCCCCGGAGCGTCCGGCGCCCCTCAGGCAACAGGAGATCCCGCCCGGACCGGTGTCCATGCGGCAGCTCCTCGAGGCTGGTGTCCACTTCGGACACCAGACCCGGCGCTGGAACCCCAAGATGCGCCGCCACATCTTCACCCAGCGCAACGGTATACATATTATCGATCTGCAGCAGACGGTCCAGTACCTGGAGAAGGCGCAGGCCTTCGTCCGCGACCTGGTGTCCCAGGGCGGCACCGTCCTCTTCGTGGGGACCAAGAAACAGGCCCAGGACGCCATCGCGGAGGAGGCGGTGCGCTGCGGGATGTACTACGTGAACCACCGCTGGCTGGGCGGCGCCCTCACCAACTTCGCCACCATCCAGGGCCGCATCGATTACCTGGTGCGCCTGGAGGACCGCAAGGCCCGCGGGGAGTTCGCCGCCATGACCAAGAAGGAGGCCAAGAAGCTGGAGGACGAGCTGGAGCGCATGAACCGCACCCTGGGCGGCATCAAGGAGATGACCCGCATGCCCAGCGCCCTCTTCGTGGTGGACCCGACCAAGGAGCGCAACGCCATCCTGGAAGCGCGCAAGATGGGACTGCCCCTGGTGGCCATGCTGGACACCAACTGCGACCCCGACGAGATCGACGTCCCCATCCCCGCCAACGACGACGCCATCCGGGCAGTGCGCCTTATGTGTAACAAGATCGCCGAGGCGGTCCTGGACGGGGTCGGCCTGCGCAAGGCCCAGGACGAGGAGCAGGCGGCCCAGGAGAGCGCCGAGCTCGCCCGCGCCACCACCACGCCCGCGGAGGCCGGGGCGGCGCCGGTCTCCCCTCAGACCTTCAGCTTCAGCCCCAGCGAGGATGAGCAGCAAAAAGAGCAACCATAAGGAATAGGGCCTGTCCCGATGTATCGGGACAGGCCCCCCGTCAGAGTCCCGACCTGTCGGGACTCTGGGCTCCCGACAAGCCGGGCCTCAGACCGACGAGCGCGCATAGGGATAGAAGGGAAAATGGCAGAGGTCACCATAGCCCAGATCAAGGAGCTGCGGGAGCGCACCAGCGCCGGCATCATGGACGTCAAGCGGGCGCTCCAGGAAGCCCAGGGGGACCTGGAGGCGGCCGCCGAGCTGCTGCGCCAGCGGGGCCTGGCCCTGGCCGAGAAGAAGGCCAGCCGGGCGACCCGCCAGGGGCTCGTGGAGAGCTACATCCACGCCGGCGGGCGCATCGGCGCCCTGGTGGAGGTGAACTGCGAGAGCGACTTCGTGGCGCGCACTCCAGAGTTCCGGGCCCTGGCCCACAATCTGGCGCTCCAGGTGGCCGCCATGAACCCCCGCTACCTCTCGCGGGACGCCGTGCCATCCGAGGAGACGGTGGACCAGCGGGAGACGGTGCTGCTGGAGCAGCCCTTCATCCGGGACACGTCCCGCACGGTCCAGGATGTGGTGGCGGAGGCCATCGCCAAGGTGGGCGAGAATATCAAGGTGGGTCGCTTCGCGCGCTTTGAGCTGGGGGGTTGAGGGCAGGGTGGGCACCAGGTATAAACGGGCGCTCTTGAAGCTCAGCGGCGAGGCCCTGGCGGGGCCCGTCGGCTACGGTGTCCACAGACCCACGGTGGAGCAGGTGGCGCAGCAGATCGGCAGGGGAGCGGCCCTGGGCGTCCAGCTAGCGGTGGTGGTGGGCGGCGGCAACATCTGGCGGGGCGCCGCGGCCGCCGCCGAGGGCATGGAACGCGCCACCGCCGACTACGCGGGCATGCTGGCCACCATCATCAACGCCCTGGCGCTCCAGGACGCCCTGGAGCGCCAGGGCACCATCACCCGCACCCAGTCGGCCCTCACCATCCCCGCCGTGGCCGAGCCCTACATCCGCCGCCGCGCCATCCGCCACCTGGAGAAGGGCAGGGTGGTCATCTTCGCCGCCGGCACCGGCAACCCCTATCTGACCACGGACTCCGCGGCCGCCCTGCGCTCCATCGAGATCGGCGCCGAGGTGCTGCTGATGGCCAAGAACAAGGTGGACGGCGTCTACAGCGCCGACCCCCGCAAGAATCCCCACGCCACCAAGTTCGCCCGCTTGACCTACCTGGACGCCATCAACCAGCGCCTGGAGGTTATGGACAGCACCGCCCTCTCCCTCTGCATGGACAACACCCTGCCAATCATCGTCTTCGACCTCCAGGCCGAGCGCAGCATCGAGCGGGCGCTGGCCGGAGAGAGCATCGGCACCCTGGTGAGCGCCTAGCGGCTGCGCATCGAGCTCAGCCCAGGGAGTCCGCCAGCACTAGGTACAGGTCGCAGGATATGGCCCCAGACGAGGCCGCTACAATCCAGGACACGGCCGAGACCAAGATGCTCAAGGCCATCGAGGCGCTGGAGCACGACCTGGCGGGCATACGCACGGGGCGCGCCAGCCCCGCCCTGGTAGAGCACCTGCGGGTCGACTACTTCGGGACGCCCACCCCCCTCAACCAACTGGCTGGCATCTCCGCCCCGGAGCCCCGCCTACTGGTCATCCAGCCCTGGGACCGCTCCACCCTTAAGGCCATCGAAAAGACCATCTTGCAGTCGGAGCTGGGTCTGACCCCCTCTAGCGACGGCAGCGTCATCCGGCTCCCCATACCGCTGCTCACCGAGGAGCGGCGCCGGGACATGGTGAAGCTGGTGCGCCGGCGCGCGGAGGAGGGCCGCGTGGCGGTCCGCAACGTACGCCGGGAGGCCCACGAGCACCTGCGGCGACTCCAGAAAGGCGGGGATCTGTCGGAGGACGACGAGCGCCGGGCGCAGGAGCGGCTGCAAAAGCTCACCGACGAGACCATCGCCGCCGTGGACGAGGCGGGCGTCAAGAAAGAGAAGGAGCTGATGGAGGTCTAGGCGCTCGGAGCCCCCGGCGGCGCCGACCCCCTGAGCCCACCAGCTTGCCAGATTTGCGAGCGATGCTCACTTACACCGAGCCCCAACGCACTCCAGGGCCCTCTGCCTCGCCTCTGCCCCGGCACATTGCGGTCATCATGGACGGCAATGGCCGCTGGGCCCAGCAGCGGGGGCTGCCCCGTTTGGCCGGGCACCGGGCGGGCACTGAGAATATCCACCGGGTGGTCCGCGCCACCCTGGAGCGCGGCGTACCCTATCTCACCATCTACGCCTTCTCCACGGAGAACTGGAGCCGCCCCCGGGAGGAGGTCAGGGGCCTCTTCGGCATCCTCGCGGAGGTGATCCACAGGGAGACCAGCGCCCTCCACAAGCAGGGAGTCCAGATTCGGCACCTGGGGAGCCTGGAGGGGCTGCCTGCCCCGCTGCGCGGGTCGATCGTTGAGGCCATCGAGCTGACCAAAGCCAACCGCCGGCTGGTCCTGGCGGTCGCCTTCAACTACGGCGGCCGCCGGGAGATCGTGGCCGCGGTGCAGCGGATCGTCAGGGAAGGGCTATCCCCAGAGGAGATCACGGAAGAACTCGTTTCCGCCCGCCTGAGCACCGACGGCCTCCCTGACCCAGACCTCATCATCCGCACCGGGGGAGAGGTGCGGCTGAGCAATTTCCTCATCTGGCAGGCCGCCTATTCCGAATACTACGCCACGCCCACCCTCTGGCCCGATTTCGGGCCCGAGGACCTGGCCGAGGCGCTGGCGGCTTACTGCCAGCGCCAGCGGCGCTTCGGCGGCCTCGCCGGGCCGCCGACCCAGCCGGCGCCGCTCCCGACGGCCTAGCGAGCCGTGCTCGGCCCGCGCCTGGCCTCGGCGGCGGTAGGGCTGCCCCTACTCTTTCTCGCCGTGTGGTTCGGCGGCCTCGGTTTCACCCTCCTGGTCGCCCTGGCAGCCACCGTCGCCACCTGGGAGCTGCTGCGCCTGGTGGCCCCGACCCTGAACGGCTGGCGCTTGACGCTGGCCCTGATCGGGGCGGTAGCCTTGACAGTCAGCCCCCACCTGCCTGGCGAGCCGGCCTGGGCGTACCTGGCGGTGATAGCCGCCTGGGCGGGCGCTATCCTTCTCGGCAGGGTCTCGGGCCAGGCCCCCTCAGCCTTCGCCCTCGGGGTCAACGCCCTCGGCGCTATCTTCTTTATCGGTATTCTCCTGAGCCTATACCTGGCCCTGCGTGAGGGGCCCCAGGGCAGCGCCTGGACCTTCCTGGCCCTGGGCGTCACCTTCGCCAACGATACCGGGGCCTATCTGGTAGGCCGCCTGCTAGGACGCCATCGCCTGGCGCCGGCGATCAGCCCCCGCAAGACCATCGAGGGCGCTCTCGGCGGGCTGGCGGCGGGGGTCCTAGCATGCTGGGGCCTGGCCTACGCACAGGGGCTCCCCTTGGGGGCACCCTGGACTCTATTCCTGGGCGCAGGCATAGCCGGCGTCGGCCAGGGAGGCGATTTGTTGGAGTCCTACATCAAGCGACGGGCCGGAGTCAAAGACGCCAGCGGGCTGATCCCGGGCCACGGCGGCCTCTTGGACCGTCTGGATAGCCTCCTGCTGGTGGCGCCCCTGGTGTATGGGGCTGCCAAGCTGGCAGCAGGGCCCTAGTGACTACCTCGGCCTCCTAGGTATATACTGTTGCAGAGGAGAAGCCCCAGTAGCGAATCGCGCTTGATTGAGGCCCACTGAAAGCAATGCAAGCCCATCGTGCCATTCCGGCGCCATCCCGGGATGACGGCCGTAAAGGGCTGGTTGTCCTGGGTTCGACAGGCTCCATAGGGACCCAGACCCTGGATGTCGTGCGCTCCTTCCCTGAGCGCTTCCGGGTGATCGGGCTGGCCGCCGGGCGCAACAACGCCCTCTTCCAACGGCAGTTGGCCGAGTTCCGCCCCCGCTACTTCTGGTGCCAGCACACCGCTGGGCTAGAGCCAGGGGAGGCCTGCTGCGCGCCCATGGAAGAGATGGTTGCCGACCCCGACGTAGGCTTGGTCATGGTGGGGACGGTGGGCATCGCGGGCCTCTCCCCTACCCTGGCCGCCGTGCGGGCCGGCAAGGCCATCGCCCCCGCCAACAAGGAAGTCCTGGTCATGGCGGGGGAGGCCGTCACCAGGGAGGCGGCCCGCCACGGCGCCGCCATCCTGCCCGTGGACAGCGAGCATAACGCCATCTGGCAATGCCTGCAGACCGACGGCGCCAGCCACCTGGCCGTGTCCCAGCGGGTGGCGAGGCTGATCCTCACCGCCTCGGGAGGGCCCTTCCGAACGGCTTCGCGCCGGGATATGGAGGAGGCAACGCCCGAGCAGGCCCTCAGGCACCCCAACTGGACCATGGGGCCCAAGATCACAATAGACTCCGCCACCCTGATGAATAAAGGCATGGAGATCATCGAGGCCCACTGGCTCTTCGGCGTGCCCCAGGAGAAGATCGACGTGGTGATGCATCCCCAGAGCATCATCCATTCCATGGTGGAGTTCGTCGACGGCTCCATCGTCGCCCAGCTCAGCCAGCCCGACATGCGGATGCCCATCCAATACGCCCTGAGCTACCCCGAGCGCTGGAGCAACCCCCGCCTGCCCCGGCTCGACCTCGCCCACCTTAAGGCCCTCACCTTCGAGCCCCCCGACCTGGAGCGCTTCCCCTGCCTGTCCCTCGCCAGGGAGGCCCTGAGTAAGGGGGCCACCTATGCCGCCGTCCTCTGCGCCGCAGATGAGGCCGCCGTAGCGCTCTTCCTGGACCGCCAGATACGGTTGATGGACGTGCCGCGGATTGTGGGGCAAGCGCTGGACGAACACCGCCCGACGCCGCAGCCAGACCTAGAGGCGATCCTGGACGCGGACCGCTGGGCCCGCGAGCGGGTCCAGTCCCTCGCCCGGGGACTCCCCGCCCGGGTTTGAGCCTCGACTCCCGCCGGGGCTTTGGGACGCCCTAATCCGGGCTGTACACAGCTAGGGTCTTCTTTCGCTGTTCTTTGGCGCTATACTTTTATACGTAGCGGCCGGCAGCGACAGAGACGTTAGCGGAGCTATCCGCCAGGAGCGAGCGTGGACTTCCTCTGGTTCTTCCCCATCATCATCGGCATCATCGTCATCCACGAGCTGGGACACTTTGTCTCGGCCAAGCTCCGTGGGGTCAAGGTCCTGGAGTTCGGCCTGGGGTATCCCCCCCGGCTCTTCGGCGTGCGCCGCGGCGAGACAATCTACTCCTTGAACCTCCTGCCCCTAGGCGGCTTCGTGAAGATGCTGGGCGAGGAGGACCCGCAGGCGCCCGGAAGCCTCGCCAGCCAGAACATCCCCACCCGCCTGGCCGTCCTGGGCGCGGGGCCGCTTATGAACCTGGCCCTGCCCTTCATCCTCCTGGCCACCGTGTTCTTGATCCCCCAGAATACGTTGGTGGGCGAGGTCACCATCCTGCGGGTCGCGCCGGACTCCCCCGCGGAGCGGGCCGGCCTCCAGCCGGAGGACGTGGTCCTCCGGGTCAACAGCCGGCCCATCCCGAACACCCGCGAGCTTACCTACAACGTGCAACTGAACCTGGGCAAGAGGACCACTCTTCAGGTCCGCCGTGGCGACCAGGTGCGCGAGGTGCTGGTGGTGCCGCGTTACCGCCCGCCAGCGGGCGAGGGCCCCACGGGAATCATGGTGACGATGGAGCAGGCCGTGGTCACAGTGGTGGAGCCGGGCTCCGTCGCCGCCGTCGCCGGTCTGCAGCCGGGAGACACCCTGCTTTACGTCAAGGACGACAGGGGCCCCCGCAACCTCGGGGCCCTCGTGGGCCAGGAGCGGCTGCCCGAAAGCGACCTCCTGGTGCGGCGGGGCGATCGCCAGCTCTGGCTCCACCTCGGTCCCACCCCCACGGGCGCCAGCACCGGCGTGACGGTGGCGCGGCAGGCCGGCGTCATGGTGCGACGGGGGGAGCCCCTGTGGCGGGCGGTGCCTCTGGGCGCGCGCCAGGTGTTCGACCTGCTCACCCTGACCAAGAACGGACTGGTCTCCAGCTTCGGGGGCACCCAGGGGCCCGTCTTCGCGGGACCCGTAGGCATCGCCCAGGCCACGGGGGAGATCGTCAGAGATGGGGGGCCGCCGGTGGCGCTGTTCTGGACGGCGGTCCTGAGCCTGACTATTGGGATCATGAACCTGTTGCCTCTACCGGCGCTAGACGGGGGACGGATCGCCTTCGTCGTCCTGGAGTTCCTGCGACGGGGCAGGCGCATCTCGCCCCAGAAGGAAGGCCAGGTCCACCTCATCGGTTTCATGCTGCTCATGGCGCTGGTCCTGGTCATCAGCATCTTCGACATCCAGCGCCTCATCGAGGGCGGGAGTTTCTTGCGCTGAACTGGCTGAACTGAAGGAGTAAGCCCTTGGCCAGCGAGCTTACCCTCAGTGTCCTGGACCAGTCGCCCGTCAGGCGCGGCGGCACAGCCGCGGAAGCCCTCCAGGAATCAGTCGCGCTCGCCCAGATCGCCGAGGGGCTTGGCTACCAGCGCTACTGGGTGGCGGAGCACCACGACACCGGCTCCTTTGCTGGCACCAGCCCGGAGCTGCTGATCGGCCAGATCGCCGCCAGGACCCACAGCATCAGGGTCGGCAGCGGGGGGGTGATGCTGACCCACTACTCCGCCTTGAAGGTGGCGGAGCAGTTCCGGCTCCTGGAGTCATTCTTCCCCGGCCGTATCGACCTGGGCATAGGGCGCGCGCCCGGCAGCGACCAGCGCACAGCCGCTGCTCTGTCTTACCCACGCCCCCAGGCCGACGTGCGTCGCTTCCCCGAGCAGGTAGCCGACCTCCTCAGCTTCCTGGACGGGACCCTGGACCCGGGCCACCCCTTCTCCGGAATACGGGCCCAGCCCGGCCCGGTGCCCGTCACCGCGCCGGAGGTCTGGCTGCTGGGCTCAAGCGACTACAGCGCGCAACTTGCCGCAGCCATGGGCCTGCCCTTCGCCTTCGCCGACTTCTTCGGCACCTCCGCCGCCCTCGGCCCCTTCGCGGCAGAGCAGTACCTCAAGGAGTTCCACCCCTCCCCACGCTACCCCGAGCCCAAGCTAAACGTCGCCGTCCAGGCGCTCTGCGCGCCCACGGCGGAAGAGGCGTCTTTCCTAGGCCACACGCGCCGGCTGAGCCGGGCCGACCACCTATTTCATCTGGACCTTGGCCCCGGCCTCTTGTCGCCCGAGGAAGCGGCCGCCTATCCCCTGCCGGAGGAGGCGCGACCCCACCTGGAGCGGCTGGGCAGGAGGGACATCGAAGGCGACCCTCAGCAGGTGCGGCAGAAGATCCTGGCGACGGCCGCGACCTATGGCACCAACGACATCGCCATCGTGACCAACTGCTACTCCTTCGAGAGCCGGGCACGTTCCTATGAGCTAGTGGCCAAGGCCTTCGGCCTCACCCCTCGGGATGCGCCATCCCGCCCTTGACCCCAGACCGCCGGTCGCCTACGGTGGACAGAGGGTGAGGAGGCAGCGCTCTGAAAGAGATCGACGTCATCTGCAACCGCGTTGGAGCCCCTATCTACAGAGTGCTCGACGACGGCCACATAGTGGACTTCTCAGGACGCAGCCGCGGCTGGCTGAGGGGCAGGCACACCCACAACTACCAGGGGAACCAGCGGGGCAGCTACGAGGCGGGCCTGTTCCGGATGGAGGACGGCGCCGTCGCCGGCTACGGGGAAAACCCCACCGGCGCCCATCCCACGCTCCCCACGCGCTCCGTCAAGCCCCCTGCCGGATCCGTGGAGCCGGATCCGTGGAGCCGGATCCG
>SHYM01000023.1 GCA_009692805.1 Dehalococcoidia bacterium
TCGCACAACCACGCCGGAAACCCCGGCGACCGGGACACGAAGACCACGAACAGCCCCAGCAAACTTACCGGGATGATAGCCGCGCCCCGTGGGTGGGGTCTACGGTCGCGGCGACAGAAGTTTGCCTACACAAACTTGTGCTGATTGCATAAAGTAGCCTTGAACGGAGCCCTGGCCGATGCCTGATGACACCGCCGCCCTGGACACCATCGCTCGCTTCTATGACCTGGACGTGGCCCATCTGGAGCACGACCGGGCCTTCTACCTGGAGATGGCCCGCCGTTGCGGCTCCCCCATCCTGGAGCTAGGCGTGGGCACCGGGAGGCTGGCCATCCCCCTGGCCCAGGCTGGCTTTCGCGTCACCGGCGTGGACCTTTCGGCGGGGATGCTGGCCGCCCTGCGCCATAAGGGGCCGCCCCCGGGCCTGGAGCTGGTGGAGGCGCCCTTCCACCGGCTGCGGCTCCGCAAGCGCTACCGGCTGGCCTTCTGCGCTTTCAACGGCTTCATGCACCTGGCGGCGCCGGACGAGCAGCTCGCCGCGCTGCAGGCGGTGCACCACCTGCTCCGGGCGGGCGGCGTCCTTATCCTGGACCTGCCCGCTCCGTCGCCGGAATACCAGGCGGCGGTGGGCGAGCTGCTGCTGGACTGGGTGCGCACGGACCCCGCCACCGGCCACCGCGTCGCCAAGCTGGTCGCGGCGGAGGGCGACGCCTCCACCCAGCAAGAGCGCGTCACCTACTTCTTCGATGAGATAGACGCAGAGGGCGGCGTTGTGCGCCGCATCGCCACCTTCACCCTGCACCATTACGGGCGCTACGAGATGGAGCATCTGCTGGCCCGGGCGGGCTTCGCCCTGGAGCGCATCTACGGCTCCCACGACCTGGAGCCATTCCACGCCGATAGCGCCAGAATGATCCTGGTGGCGCGCCGGCCTTGAGGCCTCGCCCCGCTCGCCCCCACAGCAGTCTGCTATCATGGGGCGGACTGCCCTCTAGGTAGCGGGAATAAACGGGTTTCTGGGTGGGTTTTAGCTAATGGTGACTATTGCTCTGGATGCCATGGGTGGCGACCACGCTCCGGCTGTCGTGGTCGAAGGCGCCCTTGAGGCCCTCCGCGAGCCGGAGCTGGAGGTCCTGCTTGTGGGTCCTAAGCAGCTGCTGGCCGAAGAGCTGCAGCGGCGCGATGCCGCCCCTGCCCGGCTGCGGGTAGTGGAGGCTTCCCAGGTGGTTGGCATGGGAGAGTCCCCGTCGGAGGCCTTCCGCCACAAGCGCGACTCGTCGATCTCCGTGGGGCTGGGGCTCATCAAGCGGGGTGAGGCGGAGGGCTTTGTTTCCGCTGGCAATAGCGGCGCCGTGGTGGCGGCGGCGGTGGCCATCCTGGGGCTTCTGCCCGGCGTGGAGCGGCCAGCCCTGGGGATGGTCTTTCGGAGCCTCGCCGGCCCCCTGCTTCTCTTGGATGTAGGGGCCACTGTCTCCTGCAAGCCTCACAACCTGTTGCAGTTCGCCCTCATGGGCAGCGCCTACATGGAGCGCGTGCTGGGCATCGCCCGGCCCCGGGTCGGGTTGCTGAGCAACGGTGAGGAGCCATCCAAGGGTCCGGCGGTGGTGAAGGCGGCCCACCGGCTCCTCCGTCTCCAGGCGGGGGTGAACTTCGTGGGTAACGTGGAGGGCAAGGACCTCCCTAAGGGGACCGTTCAGGTGGTCGTCACCGATGGCTTCACCGGTAACATCGTCCTCAAGACCAGCGAGGGGATGACTGAGCTGTTCTATCAGATGTTGGGGGAGTCCTTCGCCAGCGCCCCCCACTTCGCGGTGGCCGGTTTCATCTTGAAACCGGCTTTGAAAGAGATGGCCAAGAGCCTGGACTACAGCGAGTACGGCGGCGCCCCGCTCCTGGGAGTCGGGGGAGTCGTGGTGGTGGCCCACGGCCGCAGCGATGCCAAGGCGATCAAGAACGCCGTCCTGGTGGCCAAGCATGCGGTGGAGGTGGATGCCCTGGCGGCGCTCCAGTTGGAGGGCCTGTCACAGATACCTGACGAGGGTTGGCCCGAGGGCGCCGCGGGCGACGTTCCAGGCCGGACCTAGGGAATAGGCGAGGGAGAAGGAGAGGAATCATGGCACAGCCTGTGGAAGTTGGAGACAAGGATTTCGAGCAGCGCGTCCTCCAGTCTGCCCTGCCGGTATTGGTGGACTTCTGGGCCCCGTGGTGCGGTCCCTGCCGCATGGTGGCGCCCATAGTGGCCGAGCTGGCCGGTGAGTACGAGGGCAGGGTGGACTTCACCAAGCTCAACGTTGACGATAACCCGCGGGTAGCGGCCACATATGGCATCCGCAGCATCCCCACCCTCCTCATCTTCAAGGGCGGCAAGCCAGTCCGCCAGGTGGTGGGGTTCCAGCCCAAGGCGCAACTGAAGAAACACCTGGAGGAGGCCCTGGTCTAGGGAGAATGGTCCCGGAGGACGATGAACACCGACTACGAGGTCCTCATAGTGGGGGGCGGCCCCGCCGGCCTGGCTGCGGGCCTCTACTCCGCCCGCGCCCGGCGCCGCACCCTGCTCCTCGAGCGGGGCATCCACGGCGGCCAGATCGCCACCGCCGGACCCGTGGAAAACTACCCCGGATTCCCTGATGGCATCGAGGGGCCTGAGCTAGCGGAGCGCATGCTCCAGCAGGCCATCAAGTTCGGCATGGAGATCGAGTATGCCCCCGTGTCCGGCATCAAGCTGGAGGGCGGCCTCAAGGTGCTGAGCACCGACTACGGCGAGTATCCCGCCCCGGCAGTCATCCTGGCGGGCGGCTCCGATTACATCAAGCTGGGCGTCCCCGGGGAGGCCGAGCTGACCGGCAAGGGCGTCTCCTATTGCGCCACCTGCGACGGCGCCTTCTTCAAGGACCAGGAGGTAGCCGTCGTCGGCGGAGGCAACTCCGCCCTGGACGAAGGGCTCTTCCTCACCAAGTTCGTCTCGCGTCTGACCGTCATCCACCGGCGGGACCAGCTCCGCGCCGAGAAGATTCTCCAGGAACGCGCCTTCGCCCACCCCAAGGTCAGGTTCATATGGGATACGGCGGCGGAGGAGGTCCTGGGCCGCGACCAGGTCACGGGCCTGCGGCTGCGGAACCTCAAAACGGGCCTCCGCAGCGACCTCCCCTGCCAGGGCCTCTTCGTCTACATCGGCCACCGCCCCAACACCGTTTACCTCAAGGACCTGGTGGAGCTCGACGAGCAGGGCTTCATTATCACCGACGCGGTCATGGGCACTGGGGTGGCGGGGCTATATGCCGCCGGCGATATTCGCCACGACTCGGCCCGCCAGCTTGCCACCGCCGCCGGCGACGGCGTCACCGCCGCCATCGAGGCCGAGCACTACCTGACGGAGCTGGCGGCGCGCCAAGGGGGGCTGACGCCCAAAGCGCTGGCCCCTGGACGCTAGCCCGCTTGCGGCAGGATGCCAGCCATTCTTCCCCCTCGAAGGCGCCTTCCCTTCGCCCTGGGCTGGCCTTAGAATGGGGCCACGGGAGTGGATAGGGCCCGGTGGCCTTCGCGGACTTCAAATCCGTTGGGGGGCGCCCTACGGTGTCCCCGGTGGGTTCGACTCCCATGCGCTCCCGCCATTGCCCCTTAGTTCTGCAGGCCGTGAGGTAGTATGAAGGGTGTGCTTGGCCTGATCGCGACCCCACAGACGCCCTGTACCGGCATACGGCCCCCCCTGGGAGCAGTGATTGCAGGAGCTGGCGCCGCTGGGCGTCCGGGGCACCCATGAGCCTGGCGCAGGTCCATGCCGCCCTCGCCAACGCCGCCATCTTTTTCCTGATCGCTAGCGGCCTCTGGGGGCTGGCCAGCTTCCTGCTGCATCAGCCCGTCACCCCCGCGTTTAAGGGCATCCTCGCCATGGGCGAGGCGCTGCTTGTCGCCATCGCCGTGGCGGGGCTGCTCGCTTTCCCGGCTGCGGGCCTCCCCGGGCCCCTGCATCTCCTCTACGCTGCCCTCGCCGTCCTCGCCCTGCCGGGCGTCTTCGCCTTCACCGGGGGCCAGATGGGCCGGCGCGAGGCGCTGCTTTACGCCCTGGCCTCGTGGCTGATAGTGGGTTTCACCATCCGCGCGGGGCAGACGGGCTAGAGGTCGCTTCAAAGTCCTCTCCCTTGAAGGGCCTTGCACCAAAAGTAGCCCCTGCCAGAACATAGGGAGTGCAGAATCCCGATGCTCGGATCTGCCGGGGGGTCAAAGTCCCGACCCTCGGGATTCTCTCCTTTCATGCTACCCCCTTCCTGGCCAGGAAGGGGGCCAGGGGGATGGTCGGCATCCTCATGGAGAGCCAGCCCGAAGAAAACGAGACTTTTGGTGCAACGCTCCTTTGAAAAGTAGGTGGACTCGTTTCTATCTTGCTACGTAGCTGGGGCAGGGGGGTCAGCGCACCCGCCGCAGACTGGGCGTGAGGATGGTCAGACCCACTACAAAGATGGCCGCGAGGCCGCCGCCTATGCTCGCCGCCACGGGCGCGCCAAACCCCTGGGCGATGGCGCCCATGGGCAGTGCCCCCAGGGGCATCAGGCCGAAGGTCATCATGGAGATGCTCATCACCCTTCCCAGGTAGGCGGGATCGGCCTGGAGCTGAAGTATGGTGGTGTTCAACGTCATGTAGACCTGGCTGGTGACCCCCATCAACACCAGGCCCGCCAGGGCTAGCACCAGCCAGGGGGCGTTGCCGAAGAGCACGACGGAGAGGCCGAAGGCCAGGCCGCCCGCCAGCATTAAGACTCCCTTGGGCGCCGACGAAGTGAAGGACGCCACCAGCAAAGAGCCCAGGAGCGCGCCCGCCCCCAAAGCGGACATCATCGCCCCTAGCCCCGCGGGCCCAAGGTGGAGCTCTGCCTTGGCGAAGACCGGCAGCAGGCTCTGGATGGATTGGCCGAAGAGGACCGGCACGAAAGCCAGCACCAGCAGCATAACCAGCAGCGCCTGGCTGCGCACGTAGCGCACGCCCTCGGCCACGTCGCGCAGGATAGACTCGCGGTGCTCCACTCCCAGGGCTACCGTCGGCATCATCAGGAGCGCGGCGACGGCCAGGATGTACAGGCCGACCATTAAGAAGTAGACGTTGGCGATGCCGATGATCCCCACCAGGACCCCTGCCAGGGCCGGGGCCCCGATGCGCGTCAGGTTCATCCCCATGGAGTTCAAAGCCACCGCGTTCATCAGCTTCTCGCGGGGAACGAGCTCGCTGACAATGCTGCTGCGCCCGGGCATGTTGAAGGCCATGACCGCGCCGTTCAAGGCCGCCCCAAGGGCCAGGTGCCAGACTTGAATCCTATCGGTGGCGATCATGACGGCTAGCCAGAGCACGATGAGCCCGCCCGCGACCTGGGTAATGACCAGCAGGTTGCGTTTTCTCACCCTGTCGGCCAGGGCGCCGCCGAAGAGGGACAGGGCCACCACGGGGATGCCCCAGGAGCCGGTGACGACGGCCAGCGCCAGGGCGGAATGGGTGATTTCGAAGGCCAGCCAGCCCCTGGTCATGAAGTTCATCTGCATGGCGGCGAAGGAGAAGAGGTTGCTGATCCAGAGCCAGCGGTAGTCCCTGATGCCCAGGGAGTCGAAGATGCCGGCGCCCAGCGTCAGCGCGGACGGGCGCCCCGCCACGGCCAAGGGGGTCGGCGGTCGCTCGGTTGCCAGGGGACGCGGGACTTCAGCCACGGCTGCTCGGGGCTCAGGTCAGACGCCGTAGCGAGGGCTTGAAGACCGCCGCCAGAACAATGACTCCCGCCACCACGGCGCCTCCCACTGCCACCGCCAGGGGAGCCCCACTGGCCTGGGCCAGGACGCCCATAGCCAGGGCGCCCAGGGGCATCACCCCCCAGGTCATCATGAGGGTGCTGACGACCCGTCCCCGCATCGCGTCCGCGGCGTACATCTGGATCGTGGAGTTGTTCATGGACATATAGGCCGTGCTGGTGAGCCCCACCACGCCCATCCACAAAATCGCCAGGGCGAAACTGGTGGTGAGGGCGAAGAGGATGAGGCCGACCCCGAAGGCGCTCCCGGCCCCGATCAGCAGCCACCCCTTATGCCGGAAGTCGCCCAGGGAGGCAATGAGGAAGGAGCCCAGGATGGCGCCCACCCCGGAGGCCGACAGCAAGTAGCCCAGCCCTTCGGGGCCCACCTTGAACACGTCCTTGGCGAAGATCGGCATCAACATCTGGTGGGGCATACCGAAGAGCACCGGCAGGACCGTCAGGCTTATCAGCGTCATCAGCACCGGCGTCCGCCGCACATAGCGGAAGCCCTCCAGTATGTCGGCCTGCATGCGCAGGGGCCTCTGTGCGGGGGCGCCCTGAGCCTGGCAACGGGTGTCGCGGGGCAGCAGATACAAAGTCGCAGCGCCCGCGGCTAGCATAGCCACGATGACGAAGTAGACCCCGGCCACGCCGACCAAGGCTACCAGGATGCCAGCGGCGGCAGGAGCAACCACGCGGGTCAGGTTCATGGCCCCCATCCCCAGGGCGATGGCGTTCATCATCTGGGGGCGCTCGACCAGCTCCGAGACTAGGGCCTGGCGCGCGGGCATCATGAAGGCGAACGCCGCCCCCGACAGGAAGGACGTCACCATCAAGTGCCAGAACTGGACCGTATCGGTCGCGATGAGCACGGCTAGCGCCAGCATGACCAGGGTCGCCAGGGCTTGGGAGATGATGACCAGGTTGCGCTTGGCGAAGCGGTCGGCCAGCACGCCG
This sequence comes from Dehalococcoidia bacterium, assembly GCA_009692805.1. Lineage (GTDB taxonomy): Bacteria > Chloroflexota > Dehalococcoidia > SHYM01 > SHYM01 > SHYM01. The sequence continues at coordinate 6,729 of SHYM01000023.1, forward strand.
GCGAAGGGGGCTATGAACAGCATCGGCAGCCCCATCCCCAGGGATACCAGCCCCAGCTTTACTCCGGAGCCCGTGAGATCGTACACTAGCCAGCCCCGGGCCAGCATGTCCATGGGCATGGCGAAGAAGGTGAAGACGGAGGCGATCCAGAACCAGCGGAACCGGCTGACGCGCAGGGAATCGAAGGCGCGGAAAAACCCCGCTGCCTGCTGATTTGGAAGGGTGGTCGCCGGGGTCAGCAGAGTGCTATTACCGGGTGGGTCTTCGGTCGCGCGAGCCATCGGTATACGCCTTCAAGCAAACGCCCCACCCAACAATTGACGGGCGGGGCTCACAGACTCGTGATGATAGCACCTCTGGGGCTTAGGGTCAATTTGGACCGCTCCGCTCAGGAGTGCGGGCAAGCAGGCCCCGAATGCTCCGACAGAGGGAGATCGGGGTGGTGGTGGGCCGCCTTGGAATCGAACCAAGGACCCCAGTCTTATCAGGACTGTGCTCTAACCGACTGAGCTAGCGGCCCCAGACCACCGAAAGTATAGGGCGACCCCAGGAGCAGCGTCAAGGCGCGGCGAGATAGGCCTGGAACTCCTCCGCCCGCCCGAACCGCTCCGCCGTACGGATGAACTCCCCCAGGCTGGCGCTGCGCGCCCGCAGCAGCCTGACCTGCCCTCCTAGGGGGCTCACGGCAGCGGGCCCCTCGGCGTAGGACCCGTGGAAAGCGAAGTAGGCCTGGTTGAGCTTCCGCAGGTAGTAGCCCTGGGAGAGCAGGAACTGCCGGCGCTGCTCCATATACTGCTCGGCTTCCGCGATCTGCCCCTCCCGCAGCAGCTCCTCCATCCGCACCCGCGTCTGCCGCATTTCCCGGGTGAAATCGAACCCCCTGGGGTCAGCAGGGGGGGAGCCCGGCTCCTGGGCCAACGGTGGTGGAGTAGAGCCGCCGTAGAGCTCGTGATAGAGGCGGGCCCCCAACTCGTCGCCGAACAGGGTGGCCACCGTCTCGTTGAGGGTGGTCATCTCCCCGCCCGCGAAGTAGCCCTTGCCCAGGGGTTGGAACGTCAGGTACTGGTGGAGCCATTCGTGGGCCACCGTGGCCAAGGCGAAGGGCAGCCCGTAAGTGTTGGGCACCAGGCTCGGGTAGGTGGCCAGGCCACCGATATCGACGACAAGGGAGGAGAGCAGCAGGCGCTCGTGCTGGCCCTCCAGCCGCTCCCTCGCCGCCAGCGAGAGCCCGGCCTGCAACAGACGGCTTTCCTGCAGCTCGATCCGCTCGCGGGGCGAGACGGCCAGCACCGCCGGCAAGGGGTCGAACTCCATCAGGACAGGGGGGAAGAGGATGCGCCCGCCCGGCCCCCGTCCCAGCCCCTCTCGGCGCAGCGCCGCGGACACCTGGGCGGCGAGGGCCCTTTCGACGGCGTCCTCCAGACCCACCTGCTCCCGCTCCAGGGCTGCCAGCTCGCCTTCGATGCCGCCGGCGCCCTCCCTGGCGGCGGCCGCCCGCTCCAGGCGCCCCCGGGCCGCGTCCACGCGCTCCGCCAGGTCGAAGTAGCGCCGCACCAGGCCGCTATCGTCCGGCTGAGCGACGAGGCCTGGACTGAACTGCTGGCGGATCCCCGCGAATCCCTTCTCCAGCAGGGCGTGCGTCTCCCAGGAGGCGAGGCGGTAGCGGAAGGGCGCGGCCACGCTGGCCACGGTGTCCCCGGCGGACAGGCTGCTCCCGGGCGCCACTAGAAGAACAATCAGAAGGAGGGCTAGCAGCGCGGACCGCATGTTCAGAGCGCGGGCTCGCGGGAGGCCTCGGCGGCGAAGCGACGGGCCCTCAGCGCGGCCGCCCTGCAATTGCGTCCGGACGCTGGCCCTCGCTGTACCAGCGCTCCCCCTCGAGGCCTTGTAGGCAGACTCTGCCGCGCCCCCTGACCTCCCAGGCGGCGCCCTTGACTATGAGACCCGTGAACTCGTCGATGCCGATAAGGGTGATGCTGGCGTCCAGGGAGCGCCTGAACTCGGCCAGGCGCTGGGCGGAGAAGCGATTGAGATGGGGCGCCACGGCGGTGCCGTGGACAAGATCGAAGCCCTCGACCCAGCGGCGCGACGGTAGGTCGGCATCCCGCCCTATATAGAGCATCTGCTCGGCCAGCACCATGGCCCCGGCGCTGGCGCCGACGAGCACGGCGCCCCTTTGGTGGGCAGCCGCGATGGCCGCCCAGGTGGGAGAGCCGCGGAGCACGTCGAGGAGATAGCCCGGCTTGCCGCCTCCCAAGTAGATCAGGTCCGCGTCCTCTACCAGCCGCGCCGGGGCCGCGTTTTCAGCGCCCGCGCGGTCCTCGACCAGGGCCACCTCGACGCGGGCGCCCAGAGCGCCCAGGCAGCGGCTGCAGTCCCGGCCCCAGCGGGCCGCCACGCCCAGGCCGTCAATCGCCGCCGCCGTGGGGAAGAACACCACCTTAGGCCGAGGCCGGCCCAGGTCTGCCAGGAGGGAGCGATGGACCTCCTCGAAACCGGGCTCGAACTCCTCGCCGCCGATGAGCACGATGGCGCCGGGGGCGCTTGCCATGGGTTTGCTTCCCTCACGCCAACCTAGGGGCTGACCTAAGAGCGGTTGGCACGCTCCTTGCTAGCCTGGCAGACCAGACAGAGGCTGGCCTGGGGCCGGGCCTCCAGCCGTGGAAAGGGGACCTCGTTGCCACAGCTATCGCAGGTGCCGTAGGTGCCACGTCCGAACTTCTCGAGGGCCTGGCGCACCTCGGCCAGCAGGCCGACCAGGCGCTCCGTCAGCGCCAGGCCCTGCTCCCTCTCGTAGGTGCCCCAGGCCTCCTCGGCGCTATGGGTGCTGAACGCGACGCCCTTGTGCTCCTCGGCCAGCGCCGGGGCCTCTGCCCGCAGACGCTCCAGGCGCTCCTCCTCATCACGGAGGCGCTTGCGGAGCTTGTCGTACCGTCTGGCCGGGGCCTTTCGTGCCATCCTCACCTTCGAGAACGGTATTCTACTCTAGCGTCGCACCTTGCGCAACCGCGTTTGCAGCAGCGGAGCAGGCGTGATAGCGTTGCCCCTGAGGTCCACCCATGCCCATGAAAGAGATCAGACGCTTCAGAGGCCCGGAGCCTGCTGACGAGGCGCTGGCGCGCTTCCGAGCGGAGGCGATAGCCAGCACGCGTACCCAGAGCAGCGCCTACCGGACCCTGCGGGCACGGCAGGGCGAGCATTTCGCCGAGCGCTGGCTGGAGCTCTGCAACGTCGTCTACCGGGACGACCGGGCGGAGCTCGCCACCACCCTGGAGGCCAACGCCTTCCTCGACTGGGTGCTAGGGGATGACCGTGGCCAGTGGTGGAGCGAGCGGGCCGACCTCTATCGCACCAGCCCCACCGATGTGCGGCTCTTCTTAGCCGGCCATCCCGACTATGACCCCCGCACCAGCACGGAGCAGGATAAACAAGCGCTGGTAGACGGCAAGATCGCCGATTGCGAGCGGCGGGCCCAGGAGTGGGTGGCTGCCCTGGACCGGGCGAAGGAAGGTTTCCCCTACACCCCCAAGAGCAGCGCCCAGTAGGCCACCACTGCGGCGCTCTAGAGCACCTCCCTCAGCACCGCCTGCAGGTGCCACCAGAGCTTTCCCAGCTCGGGCACCAGGGACCGGAGCGTCAGGTCCCCGCCCGGCGTGACATGCTGAAAGAGCGCGAACTCGCTATGGCGGACCAACCTGGCCCCCACCGCCCCCTCTGCCAGGCGACGGGACTCGGTGTAGGGCACGTAGCTATCGGACCGATCATGCATCAAGAACAGACGGGCCCGCAGGCGGTGTAGCTGCAGGCTGGGCGAGAGGGCGGGCGGCGCTATCCACATCTCCTCGCTTCCATCAGGGTATGATGTCTGGTAGCATACGCCGAAGCGCCCGCAGGCGCCAAGGAGGCCACCATGGAGCTCTACGCCCGCGTGCTGGCCCGCTGGGACCACGGCATCGTCTACGTGGTGGAAACAGCGCCCATCGAGGACGAGGCTCCAGAGATACTGGAGGCGGCGGTGCTGGCCTCGGGGGCCGGGGCGGCCGTGGTGGTCCAGCGCATCGGCGGGCCCAGCGACCTAGCCCCCCGCTCGCGCCCCATCGAGCGCGCCCTGGCCCAGCGGCTGCTGAAGGAGGACCCAGAGCTGATGGCCTGGCTCATCCAAGAGTGGGGCTATATGGACGACTGGGAGTGAAGGGACGGCGCCCCTAGCGAGCGCGAGAAGAACTCCCCCACCGTCGCCGCCAGCTCCTCCTCGGCGTCAGCCCAGAAGTGGTCCACCTCCTGGAAGGAGCGCAGCTCCAACGGCGGGGGCACCAGGGCAGCCCAACGCTCCAGGGATGATAAGGGGGCGAGTGGATCGGCGTCGCCCACGGCCAGGAGCTTGGCTTTCGGGCCCCACTCCTCGGGCTTAGGGAGCTGGGGGCCGCCCAGGGGCGCCGAGATGGCGCAGAGCGCACGCACCCGCCCCTCGCCAGCGCCCACGGCCAGGGCCACCACGGCGCCAAAGGAATAGCCGGCAACCCCCAGCCGCGCCTGGTCCACCTCCGGCTGCGCCGCCAGGAAGGCCAGGGCGCCGCGGAGATCATCCTGCTCGCCCCGCCCCTGGTCGAACTCGCCCTGGCTCTGGCCCACGCCGCGGAAGTTAAAGCGCAGGGCCGCCACCCCCCGCGACTCCAGCGCGGCGCAGACCGCCACCACGACATTGTTATCCAGGTCTCCACCGTAGAGGGGATGGGGGTGACAGACCACCACGCCAGGGACGGGAGTCTGCGTCTGGGGCAAGAGCACGCGTCCCTCGAGGACTAGCCCAGCGGCCTCGAAGCGAACGGCGCGCTCGTGAGGGCTCTCGGTCGCCATGCCAGACCTCCCAACGCCAGGCCAGCCCATCATTCCGACCGGCGGTATCCTAGCCCGTCCGCACTGGGGTGGCAACTCCCCACGCCTGCTCCTGCTACAATAGCCGCGTCGAGGCTGACCATGCGGATCATAGACCTGCGCAGCGATACCGTCTCCCTGCCGACCCCGCAGATGCGCCGGGCCATGGCGGAGGCCGAGCTGGGCGACGACGTCTTCGGCGAAGACCCCACCGTGAACCGCCTGGAGCAGCTGGCCGCCCAGATGCTGGGCAAAGAGGCGGCCCTCTTCACCGCCAGCGGCACCATGAGCAACCTGGTGGCGCTCCTCACCTTCTGCGGCCGCGGCGACGAGGTGGTCCTGGGTAACGAGTCCCACATCTTCAACAACGAGGTCGGCGGCGCCGCCGCCCTGGCCGGCGTCCAGCTCCGGACGGCGCCCAACACGCCCGACGGAAAGCTGCCGCTGCAGGCCGTGGAGGCCTGTTTTCGCGGCCCCAACATCCACTTCCCGCCGGTGCGGCTGCTATGCCTGGAAAACACCCACAACCGCTGCGGCGGCGCCGTGCTGAGCGCCCAGGATATGGGGGCGATGGCGGCGGTCGCCCGGCGCCACGAGGCCGCCGTCTACCTGGATGGGGCGCGCATCTTCAACGCCGCCGTCGCCCTGGGCTGCGAGGCGCGGGATCTGGCGCGCGAGGCGGATGCCGTTAGCTTCTGCCTCTCCAAGGGCCTCGCCTGCCCCGCCGGCGCCCTCCTCTGCGGCAGCCAGGACTTCATCGCCCGGGCGCGCAAGAACCGCAAGATGGTGGGGGGAGGCATGCGGCAGGCAGGCGTCCTGGCGGCGCCCGGCATCGTCGCCCTGGAGACCATGGTAGCCAGGCTGACGGAGGACCACGACAACGCTCGCCTCCTGGCCCAGGGCCTGTGCGACCTGCCCGGTCTGGAGATCGACCCCCGCACGGTGCGCAGCAACATCGTGGCGGTCACCGTCAACGGGCTGCCCGCCCCAGAGCTACAGCAACGGCTGGAGGAGCGGGGGCTGCGGGCCAGCTTCATGGGTGGCCCCCGGCTGCGGTTTGTCACCCACTATGGCATCTGGCGCGATGACATCGAGCGGGCGTTGGAGATCGTGTGGGAGTGCCTGCCCAAGTAAGGCATGAGTGGGAGAGAGAGATGGCGCCCAAGCAGGTGGTGGTCTACAACAAGCCCGGCTGAACGGCCTGCCGTGCTGTGGAGCAGTACCTGACCAGCCGTGGCGTCGCCTATACCTACAAGGACATCACCCTGGACACCCAGGCGTGGCAGGAGTTTCTTGAGCTGGGGGACCGGGTAATCACCCCGGTCACGGTTATAGATGGCCAGCTCGTGGTGGGTTTCAACCGCCAGCGCTTGGAGCAGCTCCTGGGACGCTGAAGCCTAGCTCCCCAGGCTGCGTCCCGCAGCGCCTGCTGGAATGGGCCCTCCTGGAACGGCCCCTGCTAGAATAGAATGGAAGGCGGCGGGCAACGCCGCCCCGCAAGGAGTGACGATGCCTGTACCCCAGAAGGCAACAGAGGCGCGGCCGGACCAGCGGGTCGCTATCTTCATAGACGGCAGCAACCTGTACCACGCCCTGGATCACAACTGCGGGCGGATGGATCTGAATTTCGGGGAGTTCACCAACAAGCTCTGCGGGACCCGCCGCCTCCACCGGGTCTATTACTACAACATCCTCCAGGACGAGGCCCGCAAGCCCCGGGAGGCCTCGGAGCAGCAGAAGTTCCTGCAGAGCCTCTACGACACCCCCTACATGGAGGTCCGCTTCGGGACCAGCAAGACCAGGGGCAGCGTGACGGTGGAGAAGGGGGTGGATATCATGCTGGCCACCGACCTCCTCCGCTATGCCTGGGACGACCTCTATGACGACTGCGTCCTGGTAAGCGGCGACGGCGATTTCGCCTACGCCCTGCAGGCGGTGAAGAACGCCGGCAAGCACGTGGAGGTGGCCTGCTTCGCCAGCAACGTCGCGCCGGAGCTCCTGCAGGTAGCGGACTATCGCCACTACCTGGTGCCCGAGTATTTCAAGGGGCTGTGGGTTAGCGGCGCCGCGGCGGGCCCGGCCGGCCCGGCCGGCCCGGCCGGCCCGAAGGTGAGCCGCCGCCGCCGCCGGGGCGGCGTCAGGACGGTCCGGCCAACAGGCGCCACCTCGCCCGGAGTAGGGATCCCCACCCCGGCGGGACAGCCCGCGCCAGATGAGCAACCACCCGGGCTGCCGTCGCCACTGGGGGGGGCCCCAGTGCTCTAGTGCCTGCTATCGTGAATCGGCAGCTTGCCCATCACTGGAGTGAGCGGCTTTGCACCAAAGGGGCATCCTGCCGGCCCGCCTGCGGCGGGTGGGAGTCAAAAGCGGTCTCCCGGAGCCTGGCCTGAGCGTAGCCGAGCCTGATCGGGGAGAATACGGCCTTTCGTGCCAAACCGGCGAGAGCCTAAATCTATACATCAGGAGCGCCTATGCTTGAGCTATTCGAGTATGAGCTAAAGGACTACGTCCAGGTGGCGACCCTGGACCAGCTACCGCCAGGGAAGTTGCTGGCGGTGCAGCTCCAGGAGGAGCGCCTGTGCCTGGCCAACGCCGGTGGCAAGCTTTACGCCCTCAGCGACCAGTGCGGGCACCAGAATGGCAGCCTGGCAGCGGGCCACCTAGAAGGGAAAATGGCGGCGTGCCCCCACGGCTCCCGCTGGGACCTGGCTACCGGCGACCCCCTGGAAGCTCCCGGTCGCCTGGGGAAGCTCCTACGCCCGCTGGTCCAGCCGCTACGGGAGGCACTGGGCCAAGGGCGGCTGCACACCTACCCGGTGGAACGGCTGGGGGTGAAGGTGATGGTCAAGTCCCGGGCGCGCTCCAGCCGGTACTACGGCCCCTGGCGAGGCAAGGTCGGCGGCGGCTACCGCTGGTAAGAGCCGCCCCTGCCGCTCGTCCGATCGGCTGCATCAGCGCCGAGCCGGTGTAGACTCCACCGTGGCGGTCACGTTGTAGAAGCGCGGCACCGAAGGCTCGGCGTAGAACTTGCGGATCTTGGCCACCGCCTCGCGGTAGGAGCCCGTCGTGGCCAGGGTCTCGAAGTCGGCCTTGCTGTCCCACATAGCCACACTCTGCCCGGCGTCCGGGTCGTCTTCAGCCTGGAGCCCATACCAGCCCCGGAACCCGCGCGCCCTCTGCAGCAAGGGGGCCAGCTCCAGGGTCGCGACCTCCGCAGCCTCTTTTACCCTGCCCCGCTTGAAACCCACCCGATTGATACGGACGTACATGGCGCACCTCCAGGGCTGCTCTGTGTCCATATTACGACCCTGGGCAAGCGCCGGCTAACCCCTGCCAAGTAGTCAGCCTTGACTGTCGAAGCCCAGATTGTTACGATACTCTCAAGTGCGATGGTGGTCCGGAACGCCCTTTAGCTTACCAATGCCACAGCATCAAGCTACTTAGCGCGGGCCGGCGTGGGCGTGCCGTGTCACCGAAAGAAAGATATGCACCTGTCATTCCTGCCCAGGGAGAATAAGTTCTTCGTCCTCCTGCACGCCAGCAGCGTCAATCTACAAACGTGCGCGATAAAGCTGCAGAACCTGCTGAGCAACTATGAGGACATCCCAGCCAAGGTGGCCGAGATATCGGAGCTGGAGCATGCCGGTGACGAGCTGATTCATGAGCTGTTCCAGGCCCTTCACCGGACGTTCGTGACGCCGCTTGACCGCGAGGACATAGCTGCCCTCGCCGGGCGTCTGGACGATTTTATCGACACCATCGAGGAGGCGGCCATCTACCTGCTGGAGTACAAGATAGAGCGACCGACTGAGTACTCCAAGCAGCTGGCGGGTATCGTGGTGAAGTGCGCCGACGAGCTGGAGAAGGCGACCGCCAAACTCCACTACCGGGGGGGGCGGTTAAAGGAACTCCTACCCCACGCTGTGGAGATCAACCGCCTGGAGAACGAGGCTGACCGGGTGGTCGGCGTCGCCATGGGCGACCTCTTCAACAGCAGCCGGGATGCCATCTACATCATGAAATGGCGTGACATTTACAACGACCTCGAAGGCGCGACGGACCGAGCCGAGGACGCCGCTAACGTGCTCGAGGCCATCGTCCTCAAGCACGCCTAAGTCGAGCTGGCAGAAGGGGCGGCGCCCTGTCCTCCAGTTTTGAGTCGTCTCTGGCCTTCCTCATCATCGTCATCGCGCTGGCGTTGATATTTGACTTCGCCAACGGCTTCAACGACGCCGCCAACGCCATTGCGACTGTTGTCTCCACCCGCGTCCTGAGGCCCATCACTGCGGTCCTGATGGCAGCAACCTTGAACTTCGCGGGCGCACTCTCAGGGACGGCCGTAGCCAAAGTGGTCGGCTCCGGTGTGGTGGCGTCGGATGCGATCAACCTGACGACGGTGGCTGCCGGGGTCAGCGCCGCTGCGGCGTGGGTCTTGCTGGCGACCCGGCTGGGGCTGCCGGTCAGCGGCAGCCACAGCCTCATTGCGGGGATAGCGGGCGCGGGGGTGGCCACCGGCGGGTTCGACGTCCTTATAACAAGCGGGCTCAGCAAAATCCTGTTAGGCCTGGCGCTGGCGCCTCTGATCGGGCTTGCCGGCGGTTACATTCTCATGCTGGCCCTGTATTGGGGGTTCCGGCGCGCCAACCCGGCCACCGTAAGCGGTATCTTTGGGCGCCTGCAGATGGTCTCGGCGGCGGCCATGGCCTATAGCCACGGCTCCAACGACGCCCAGAAGACCATGGGCATCATCGCCCTGGCGCTGGCCACCCACTACAACTGGGCCCAGGCCGGGACGCCTTTTCATATCCCCCTCTGGGTCATTCTCCTCTCCGGCACCGTGATGGCCCTCGGCACCTACCTCGGGGGCTGGACCGTGGTGCGCACCCTCGGTGTGCGCATAGTCCAGATGCGGCCTGTCAACGGCTTTGCGGCGGAAGCCGCCGCCGCCTCGCTCATCGAATCGGCTTCCCGCCTCGGGTTCCCCCTAAGCACCACCCATGTTATTACCTCCACTATCTTGGGGCAGGGTTCCACCCGGCGGCTTTCAGCGGTGCGATGGGGTGTGGCGCGGGGCATCGTGATCGCCTGGGTCCTCACCTTCCCGTTCTGCGCCTTGCTCGCGGCGGGGCTCTTCAAGCTGCTGGACCTCTTTCTCTAGCCATGCATCCGTAACCCCAAGCAGAGACTTACCCTCGACGACCTCAGGGCCTAACCCCGCCAGGCCAACTTCATAAGCCCCGTCAGCCTCGCCGCGGCCAGGTCAAGGCCGCGCTCTTGAACACCCCCATCTAGGGGTCATCCCAGCCAGGAGCCGCTGGCGACGGGCGAGTTTGTTGACGCAGCCCCCAAATTCCGCTACCATCGCCAAGCTGAGGTTGAGGAGGAGGTAATTCACAGGAGGAGCCTATGCCCAGACGCCTGACACTATTGGCACCGCTCACGGCGACGCTCGCCCTGGTAGTGGCCTGCGGTGGCGCCGCGGCCCCCACAGCCACGCCCACCAGGGCAGCCGCGCCCACTTCCGCGCCTGCTCAGTCGGCGCAACCGACAGCGACCCAGGTGCCCCTGACCACTGCCGTTCCCACGCCGGCCTCCACGCCTACCAAGACCGTCGCTAAGACGCGGGGACGCGTCACCGTCGCCCAAATCAGTGGTTTCGACTTCGACGCCGACATCAGCAGGTTCCGCTCCGGGAATACGCGGCCCATACTGCTGAATATCAACGACACCCTGGTGGCACGCGATGAAGACGGCAAGTGGTTTGGCCTGCTAGCCGAGTCATGGACGGCGGCGCCCAACAAGTGGACCTTCAAGATCAAGAAGGGTGTCAAGTTCCACGATGGCACCACCATGAAGGCCTCGGACATCAAGTTCACCATCGATCGGGAATTGGCAGAGACATTCTACATCTATCGCGGCGAGATCGCCGGCAGCATCTCCAGCGTGGACGCACCCGACGATACGACGCTGATTGTCAATACCAAGCAGCCGTACCCGGTCTGGCTGTACCGCGCCGAGGTGGGTTCGGCGGCGTTGCCCGAGGCCTACTACACGAGGGTTGGTCAGGCCGAATTCGGCAAGAAGCCCATCGGAGTGGGGGCTTTCAAGCTGGTCAGCCGTCAGCTCGACATACGCACCGAGTTGACGGCGTTTGACGACTACCACCTGGGCGCTCCTCAGGTTAGAGATTTGGTCATTATTCCCGTCCCGGAGCCGTCAACCAGATTAGCCATGCTGAAGGCTGGCGAGGCCGACATGGAACAGCAAGTGACAGGGGCTCAAGCTGTCGGGTTGAAGAACGATCCTAACTTCCGGCTCATAGTTACTCCTTACTCTGACACCAGGCCTGTAAAGTTTTGGGACTTCCTGGACGATGACCCCACCAAGCCCATCGCGAACCTAAAGGTGCGGCAGGCCATCGCCTACGCCATCGACCGGCAAACCATCGCGGACCGCGTCTTCTTTGGCTACGCGGCGCCCGCCGCGGGCGCCTACAACCCGCTGATGATCGGCTTCAATCCCAATCTGAAACCCTACCCCTACGATGTCGCCAAGGCTAAGCAGCTGCTACAGGAAGCGGGCTACGCCAACGGCTTCGACATCGTCTTCCGGACCGGAGTCGCCGACCAGGTCTACGTTCAAGCGATTCAGGCATATCTCAAGGATGTCGGAATAAACGCCAAGATTCAGGTGGAGGAAGGCGTCGGTGCTCCTCCTTCGGTAGCAAAGCTGGTCAACCGCGGGCTCAGCCTGTCGACAGGCCCAGCTTTGGCTTTTCCCGACGCTGAGCAAATCTTTTGGCTCTTTTACCTCCGCCTGGGCACGAGCGGCGCCTGGGAAGATAAGAAGGCTTACGACATGTACGACAAGATCCACGTCGAGACCGACCTTCCCACTCGGATTCGTCTGCTCCAAGAGTCTGAGGCTTACATGTACGAACAGTTGCCCATCATTCCGGTCATCCACACTCACGGCGTCTTCGCCGTGAACAAGAAGATAGATTTCAAGCCTACCCCCGGCAACTACAATATCGACCCCTCCCGGCGCATCACCTGGATGCCCGGCTACTAGACTCGTGAAGGGGTTAGCGGGGGTCACAGCCCCGCTAACCCCTTCAACACAACTAGCACGCCGCCCGTGGAGACTGAGGCGGTGGCCATAGGCGACGCTCGTTGACGAAGGCCGCAGGCCCACCTACCATGCCAGCTATAAAAGACGAAGATCATTGAGGAGGAGCCCATGACCAGACGCCTACCCCTGCTGGCACCGCTCATGGCGGTGCTGGCCCTGACCATCGCCTGCGGCGGCGCCGCCGCCCCCACGTCCACGCCCACCAGGACAGCGACCGCCACAGCCCCAGCCGCCCAGCCCAGCCCCACGCCCCTGCCCGGGGCCGGCGCCGTACCCACCCCGGCGCCCACCCCCACCAAGACCGTAGCCAAGACCCGCGGGCGGGTAATCATCGCGTCCTCCACCTACGCCGACTTTGAGCCCGACATCACCAAGTTCCGCTCCGGGAACACCAGACCCCTGGTGCTCAACATCAACGACACCCTCGTGGGCCGCGACGAAGAGGGCAAGTGGTACGGCCTGCTCTCGGAGTCCTGGACCGCCGCCCCCGACAAGTGGGTCTTCAAGATCAAGAAGGGGG
>SHYM01000024.1 GCA_009692805.1 Dehalococcoidia bacterium
ACGCCTGCTGGCCCTCCGGCGCTGCCGCCCACTGCCTGAACTCGGGCGTGTGCAGGGAGACGTCGGGCGGGCAGACCGCCAGCATGGGGTGGATCGCTGGCACCACCGCGCTCACGTTCCCCATGTCGGTGGAGCCCATGGCCTGGGGACGGTCCGGCGCCTCGATGCTCGCCGGGTCGCGGAAGCGGCCCAGATTGACGAGGAAGGCCTCCGCCAATGCCCGGTTGGCGTGCATGGCGCCGTAGCGGGCCGAGGAGAAACGGTACTCCAGGCGAGCGCCCGTGGCCAAGGCCCCGGCCTGGAAGCAGGCCAGCGTCCGCCCGATCAGCTCGTCCAGGTAGTCGTCCTCCAGCGCCCGCACCAGGAAGGTGCCCGCGGTGTGGGCTGGCACGACGTTGGCGGCCTCGCCGCCGTCGGTGATGATGCCGTGGATGCGCGCCGTGGGCCGGATGTGCTGGCGCAGGCTGTTGATGTTGTTGTAGGAGTGGACCAGGGCCTCCAGGGCGTTGATCCCCCAGTCGGGATGGGCGGCGGCGTGGGCGGCCTTGCCGAAAAACTCCACGTCCAGGGCCACGCAGGCCAGGGCGGCGTTGACCACGGCGTTGCGGGCGCTGGGGTGTATCTGAAGGGCGCAGTCCACCTGGTCGAAGACGCCCTGCTCCACCATGGGGACCTTGCCCCCCCAGACCTCCTCGGCGGGGGTGCCGAAAACGACCACGGCGCCGCCCAGGGCGTCCACCGCGCCTTTGAGGGCGACGCCCGCGCCCACGGCCGCCGTGCCGATGATGTTGTGGCCGCAGGCGTGGCCCAGCTTGGGCAAGGCGTCGTACTCAGCCAGGATGGCGACGGCGGGGCGTCCCACGCCATAGCTGGCCCTGAAGGCCGTGGGCATAGCGCAGATGCCGCGCTCGACCCGAAAGCCGTTGGCCTCCAGGTAATCGGCCAGCAGCTTGGAGGCGCGGTGCTCCTGGAAGGCGACCTCGGGGTGGGCATGGATGTCGAGGCTGATGCGCCGCAGCTCGTCGCCGCGCCCATCCACAGCCTCCACCGCCCTGGCCTTCAGCCCCCGCGCTCCTTCCCTATCGGTGGCCATCGCTGCCCTCCTGGCTGGGGTGGGATGTCCTAGTATAGGGTCAGACCTCACCGGGACGGGGCGCGAAAGAGACAGCGCGGAGTCTCCTCCAATGGCGCCGCGGTGGTGGGACGGGGCTCGGAGGCCCTAGCGGAGCGGGAGGAGCTGCTGCGCCTGGCCGCGGGCCTGCATCACTTAGCGGAGGCGACCCCGCAAAGGGGGTAGACGCCGCTCGTTGTGGTATCGCTTCGAGGCCTCAACCACCTCACTGAGCGGTTTATTTTTCTCCGCTAATGCAGGCAAAGGCAGCTTCATCATACGCCGCTGTATTCCTTCCATGCCCCCGGTCAGTGACACACTGTGTCTACGTATCCACGAGGCGATCTCTCGCACGGTGATGTCCTCCGTCGCTACATGAAGGGCAAAGTCAACTGCCTCATCCTTGGTCACGTAGAAGACTACTAGGTTGCTCGCCAGGAAAACGAACAGGGAGGCAAGGGCAAGGCGCTTGTTGCCGTCGAAAAGAGCGTGGTCCTTAACGAGGGAACGGAAGAGCGCCGCCCCCTTGTCGTAGATCGTGCGATGGAGGTAGCGGCCACCGAAGGTCTGCCGGGCTCGGCTAGCGCCGATTCTAGTAGGGCGCGCCCGTGGGCCTCTCCACCAGAGAAAGTAAAAGCTGGCATCGGGTTCTGGTAGTCCAGGTAGAACACCTTTGCCAGCTCGTAGGCTATGTGCTGTACTGCGCTTACATGCAGGAAAGTGTAGCGCCGGCTAATACTTCGCCAGCTCCTTCAGAGGCTCCCGCAGGATTCGCAGCGCCAGCTTGGTGGCCCGGCGGATCTCCGGCGACACCTTAGGCGGCTGCGCCATTCCGGCGTAGCTCCTTTTCCTGCTACCGGCGTTCTCTTTCCTTGCTCTCGTTGCCATGGCACACCTAGTGTGACCGCTTTAGCCATCAAGGCACAAGACGCTGGTCCTGGTGACAGTGCAGGGGTAGGCAAGCGCTGCTACTGAAGAAGACCGACCTACGGTGGTTTAGCTCTTGGCCGCCACGGGCGTGAGGGGCGCCATCGCCCGCAGCTTGGCGATGATCTCCGGCAAGACCTCGAGCACGTAGTCCACGTCGGCCTCGGTGTTGTCGGGGCCCAGGGTAAGCCGCAGGCTGCCGTGGGCTATCTCCAGGGGCACCCCCATGGCCTTGAGGACGTGAGATGGCTCCAGCGAGGCGGTGGAGCAGGCGCTGCCGCTGGAGGCGCAGACCCCCGCGAAGTCCAGGTTCAGGAGGATCCCCTCCCCTTCCACGCCCTCGAAAGAGAAGTTGACATTGCTGGGCAGCCGCCGCGTCGGATGTCCGTTGAGCCGCGTGCCGGGTATGTCAGCCAGGGCGCCAGCAATGAGCCGACGGGTCAGGGCGTCCACCTGGCGGCTGTTGCTCTCCCTGGACTCCGCCGCCCGCTTCAGGGCCACGGCGGTGCCGACGATGCCGGGCACGTTCTCCGTCCCGGAGCGCCGGTTGCGCTCCTGCCCCCCACCGGCGTTCTGCGCCTCGAAGGGTGTCCCGCGGCGGATGTAGAGCACCCCGGTGCCCTTAGGCCCGTGGAACTTGTGGGAGGACAGGCTAAGCATGTCCACGCCCAGGGCGTCCACGCTTAGGTCGAGCCATCCCGCCGCCTGGACGGCGTCGGTGTGGAAGACGATCCGCCGCCCCAGGGCCTTGGCGCGGGCCTTGACCACCCTGGACAGCTCGGCGATGGGCTCCACCGTCCCCACCTCGTTGTTGGCGTACATGAGGGAGACGAGGACGGTCTTGTCCGTCAGGGCTCGTTCGAGGTCGGCAGGGTTGACCAGGCCGGCGGAGTCCACCGGCAGATAGGTGACGTCGAAGCCGAACCTCTCCAGGGACTGGCAGCTATGCAAGACGGCGTGGTGCTCGATGGTGCTGGTGATGATGTGGTTGCCCACCTGGCGCTGGGTGAAGGCGGCGCCCTTGATGGCGGCATTGTCGGACTCGGTGCCTCCGCTGGTGAAGACCACCTCCCGAGGACGGCATCCCAGCGCCTGAGACACCGTCTCGCGAGCGTCGTCGAGGGCCTTGCGGCCCTCCTGGGCGAGGGTGTAGATGCTGGAAGGGTTGCCGAAGCTCTGGGAGAAATAAGGCAGCATCGCTTGCAGCACCGCCGGGTGGACCGGGGTGGTGGCGGCATGGTCCATGTATATCAGTCTGCCCATGGAGGATTCCCTCCCAGCTTGCTTACCTGACCCTCTATCATTATAGGCCAGTTAAAGCTTTGTTCTAAGGGGCATCTTGCCGGCAATAGAGGGAGTGCAGAGTCCCGATGCTCGGGATCTGCCGCGGGTCGAAGTCCCGACCCTCGGGATCTGCCGCGGGTCGAAGTCCTGACCCTCGGGATTCTCTCCCCTTTCAGACTACCGCCCTTCCTGGCTACTAAGGGGCCCGCCGTAGGCGGGTCGGGGGCAAGCTCATGGAGAGGCCTGATCGGAGAGAATGCGGCTTTTCGTGCAAAGCCGCCAGTCAAGTCAAGGCAGGGCCGGTTGCGACGCCCGTCGGCCCTAGCGGGCGCGGCGGCGGGCAGGGGCCGCTACCGGAGCCCTCGCCATCTTCCTGCCCACGGCAGCCGCGACCGGGCCTACCTTTTCCATGAGCAGCTTGAAGTTTTCGAAGGTGAGGGACTGGGAGCCGTCGCTGAGGGCATGGTCCGGGCTGGGGTGGACCTCGATCATGAGGCCATCGGCGCCCGCGGCCGCGGCGGCCAGGGCCATCGACTGGACCAGGTACCATTTCCCGGTACCGTGGCTGGGATCGGCGATGACGGGTAGATGGCTCAGCTTGTGCACCAGGGGGATGGCGCTCAGGTCAAAGGTGTTGCGCGTATAGGTCTCATAGGTGCGGATGCCGCGCTCGCAGAGGATCACCTGGCTCTTCCCATGCTGGAGGATGTAGTCGGCCGCCAGCAGCCACTCCTCGATGGTGGCGGAGAGGCCACGCTTGAGAAGGATGGGCTTGGACGCCTTGCCCAACTCATCGAGAAGGACGAAGTTCTGCATGTTGCGGGCGCCGAGCTGAAGGATATCCGCGTAGCGGGCCACCAACTCCACGTCGCGCTCGCTCATGACCTCGGTCACCACCGGGAGGCCCGTCTCCTCCCGCGCCTCGGCAAGGAGCTTCAACCCCTCCTCGCCCAGACCACGGAACTTATAGGGGGAGGTGCGGGGCTTGAAGGCGCCCCCACGCAGGATGGTGGCGCCGGCCGCCTTGACCGCGCGGGCGGTGGACAGGAGCTGCTCCCTGTTTTCCACCGAGCAGGGCCCCGCCATGACCACTACGTCACCGCCCCCGATGGTCACCCCTCCCACCTTGACCACGGTGTCGTCGGGGTGGAACTCACGGCTGGCCAGCTTGAACGGCCGCGAGACCACCAGGACCTGGTCCACCCCGGGGAGCGCCTCCAGGGCGTCCTTCAGCTCAGGGTAGGGAGAGCCCAGAATGCCGATTACCGCCCGCTCCTCACCCTTGGAGACGCTGGCGCGCAGGCCGGCATCCCGGATGTGCTGCGCCACGGCCTCGATCTCTTTCTGGCTGGACCCCTTCCTCATCACGACGATCATGGCTGCCTCCCAGAGCTTAGCGGTTGTCCTCATGGCGCCGGTTTGAAAGCGCCCTGCCCGGCAAGATCAGGGCGCAGGCTCACTGCCCCCTTCAAGTATACGTGCTGCAACTCGCTCGCTTTCTTGGTGGTGTTGACCAGCACCAGGACGCGGATGCATTTCGGCATGCTTCCGGGCACGTTCATCTCGTGCCCGCAGAGCAGGGCCAGCTCCGTCCAGCCGAGCTGGCGGGCGGCTTCTGCCGGGAATACGGCGTTGACATCGGCGGTGGTGGTGAAGAACGCGCAGGCGATGTCTTCGCGCTCGATGCCATTGGCCGCGATCACGCGGCCCAGCAGCTCCTGGGTGGCGGCCAGCACCTCGTCTCGAGTGTTGTGCTCCACGGTGGTGGCGCCCCTGATGCCCCGGCACCAGCGAGATCCCTTGTCGCTCATCTACTGCTCCCTAGCCAACCCAGCGATGAAGCGTGCCGCCTGCTGGACCTGTTGGCCAGCCGGCGCCTCCTCGATGACATTGAGGAGGGCGCTGCCCACGATGGCCGCCTCCGCTTGCCCCTGCAAAGCCTCCACCTGGGCCCTGGAGGAGATGCCAAACCCGACCGCGAGGGGTAGGGAGGTATGACGGCGCACCCGGGCCAGGAAGCTGGGCAGCTGCTCGGGAAACCGGGCCCTGGCGCCCGTGACCCCCAAGAGGCTCACGCAATAGACGAAGCCCGCGGACCGGGCCCCAATGGTCGCCAGCCGCTCGTCGCTGCTAGTGGGGGCCGCCAGGTAGACCAGATGCAGGCCCTGGTCGGCGCAGGACCGTGCCAGCTCGCCGCCCTCCTCGGGCGGCAGGTCCGGCACTATAAGTCCGTCAGCGCCGGCCCGGGCGGCCTCGGCGCAGAAGCGAGCAGGCCCATACTGCAGCACGGGATTCATGTACCCCATCAGCATTAGGGGCAACCCCACGCCACGAGCGCGCAGCGCGGCCACGCTCTCCAGACAGAAGCCCACGGTTACACCCTGGGCCAGGGCGCGAGCGGAGGCGCGCTGAATCGTAGCCCCGTCGGCCAAGGGATCACTGAAGGGCATGCCCAGCTCCACCAGCGCCGCCCCTGCCTCTTCAAGCGCCGGCACCAGCTCCAGGGTGCTTCGCCGCTCCGGGTAGCCCACCGTCAGATAAGGAGCGACAGCAACTCTGCCCTGGGCCCGCGAGCGGGCGAAGGCCTGGTCAACTCGGTTCGCAATACCTACCATCTTCGGGACACCTGGCTGAGTGACAGTCACTGCCGTCACGCTTTATGACCGCCAAGGGGACAGTCCTGGGGGCGCCGCTACTCTGACGACCCCCTTGGGGCGCATAGCATACCATGGGGGCTTGAACTTGACAAATCGTGCATCCCTGAAAGGCCCTATCATAGGCCCGGCTCCGGCCCCTCCATCAGGGTCCTCGGGCAGGGTCATCGGGCCACGCCCGCTTCGCCTCGACGGTGCCGCGATCGGTGTCACCCTGGGCGCGCCCCAACACTGGAGCAACTGGATATCCGGGCCACGCCCCGCGGCTTTGCAATGGCCTCCCGTGTGGTAAAATGCTGCGAGCCGTTCCCGCGGGCGGCCCTTCCCTGTGTCAACCGGCAATTCTGTAAGGGAGGACACGACTGTGGCAGCAGGCGCTAAGGGCCGGGTGATCCAGATTATCGGCACCGTGGTGGACGTGGAGTTCCCCCCTGGTGAGCTCCCGTCTCTCTATAACGCCCTGGAGGTGGATCAGCCCGGCGGCGAGAAGCTGGTGCTGGAGGTGCAGCAGCACGTTGGCAACAACTGGGCCCGTTGCCTGGCCCTGGGGACCACCGATGGCCTGGCGCGCGGCGCGCCGGTGGTGGATACTGGGAAGCCCATAACGGTGCCCGTGGGTAAGGGTGCCCTGGGACGGCTCTTCAACGTCCTGGGCCAGCCATTGGACAACCTGGGCCCGGTGCAGGCCCAGGAGCACTGGCCCATCCACCGCGCGCCCCCCGCCTTCGACGCGCAGGAGACTGGTATCCAGATGCTGGAGACCGGACTGAAGGTTATCGACCTTATAACCCCTTTCACCCGCGGCGGGAAGATAGGCGCTTACGGCGGCGCGGGTGTGGGGAAGACCGTCATCATCCAGGAGCTCATCCGCAACATCGCCACCGAGCACGGCGGCTTCTCCGTCTTCGCCGGGGTGGGAGAGCGCTCCCGCGAGGGCAACGACCTCTGGCACGAGATGAAGGCCTCCGGCGTTATCGACAAGACGGTGATGGTCTTCGGCCAGATGAACGAGGCCCCCGGCGTCAGGCTAAGGGTCGCCTTCACCGGGCTCACCATGGCGGAATACTTCCGCGACGTGGAGGGCCAGGACGTCCTTCTGTTCATCGACAACATCTATCGCTACATCCTGGCGGGGATGGAGGTATCGGCGCTCCTGGGCCGCATGGCCTCGGCGGTGGGCTATCAGCCCACCCTGGCCACGGAGATGGGCCTGCTGGAGGAGCGCATCACCTCCACCAAGAAGGGCTCCATCACCAGCTTCCAGGCCATCTACGTGCCCGCTGACGACTACACGGACCCAGGGGTCGCCACCACCTTCGCCCACCTGGATGCCGTCGTCGCCCTGGAGCGCGCCATCGCCGAACAGGGCCTCTACCCGGCGGTGGACCCCCTGACCAGCTCCAGCCGCATCCTGGACCCCCGCATCGTGGGGGGGGAGCACTACGCCGTGGCGCGGGGCGTTCAGCGGGTGCTACAGCGCTACCGGGACCTTCAAGATATCATCGCCATCCTGGGAGTGGAGGAGCTCTCGGAGGAGGACAAGCAGGCCGTGGCGCGGGCGCGGCGCATCCAGCGCTTCCTGAGCCAGCCCATGTTCGTGGCCGAGGCCTTCACCGGCACCCCAGGCAAATACGTGCCCGTGCGCGAGACGGTGCGAGGCTTCAAGGAGATCCTGGAGGGCAAGCACGACGACCTGACGGAGCAGGCTTTCTACATGGTGGGAACCATTGAGGAGGCCCGCGAGAAGGGTGAGCGCATGCAGAAAGAGGCCGCCGCGGCCTAGGAGACCAACCAGGCAGCTACGGCCCGCATAATAGGAGCACTTTGATGCCCTTCCGACTGGAGATCGTGACCGCCGAGCGCCAGGTCTACGCCGACGATGTGGACATGGTGCTGGCCCCCGGCGCCGATGGCCAGCTCGGCATCCTCCCCCGCCATGCCCCCCTTTTCACCCTGCTAACGGCCGGCCCTCTGGTGATCCGCAAGGGAGGCCAGGAGACCGCAATCGCCCTCTCGGGGGGGTTCATGGAGGTCCTCCACAACCGCGTCACGGTCATGGCCGACGCCGCCGAGCACGCCGAGGAGATCGATGAGGCCCGCGCCTTGGCAGCCGTGGAGCGGGCGCGGGAGCGGATACAGCACCGCACGGCGGACATGGACCTGGAGCGTGCCCAGGCAGATATGCGGCGGGCCGTGGCCCGGCTAGCGGTGATGGAGCGACGCCGGCGGCGCCCCGTCGATCGCGGCGCGCGGCCCGGGGGCGGGCCTTCCTGACCCTCGCGCCCCGTTGGGCGAGCAGGGTGATGGTGACCGCTCTACTATACGGCCCGGCGCCCGGCGGCCCTCGGCGCCTTGCGCTGGCTCAGATGATAGGTCATGGCCTGAAGCGCCACCACGGGGTCGATGTTCTGGACCCAGACGTGGGGCGGCACCCTGGGCACGATGGGCGCGTAGCTTAGGATGCCCCGGACTCCGCAGGCCACCAGCTGGTCCACAACCTGCTGGGCAGCGTCGACGGGGACGGCCACAATGCCTATACCGACCCCGCGCTCCCGGACGGTCGCAGCCAGGGTTGAATCGTCCTGGATGAGCAGAGGCCCCACGGCCTTGCCCACCAGCGCAGGATCGTTGTCAAAGCAGGCCACCACCTGGAAGCCGTGCTGCGCGAAGCCACCGTAGCTGGCCACCGCCCATCCCAGCCGGCCCATCCCCACCAGGACCATCTCCCATTCCTGGCCCAGCCCCAGGATCCGGCGCAGCTCGCGCACCAAGTCCCTCACCCGATAGCCGCGCCCCTGCTTGCCAAAGCGGCCGAAGTAGCTCAAGTCCTTGCGGATTTGAGCGGGTGTGACCTGAAGGCTGTCGCCCAACTCCTGGGAGCTGACCACGACCAGTCCGTCCTCATCTAGGGCCTCCAGGGTACGGAGATATAAGGGCAGCCGCTGGATGACTACTTCCGGTATCCCGTTCACGGGTCCTCCTGGACCTGGGGGCTGCAAGCTCCGATGCCCGACCCAGGCACAGTGTAAGGGCCACTTCGTGAAATCGTCAACTATCTCTCCTAGCGCCTTCTGGCGCTCCTTGACAGCCTTCAGGGGCCATCCCATAATGCCAACAGATTTGCCTTGCCAAGCTAGACCGAGGAGCGCCATGCTGCGGGCTTTTAAGGGGCTTGTCCCTCGGGTCCATGCCAGCGCCTATGTGAATGAGCTGGCTTACGTCGTTGGCGACGTGGGAATCGGCGCCTTCTCCAGCGTGTGGCCCGGCGTCGTCATCCGGGCCGACCGGCAGCGAATAAGCATAGGACAGCGCACCAATATTCAGGATAACAGCGTCATCCACACCAACCGGGGCTACCCGCTGACCATCGGAGACGAGGTCATGATCGGCCATGGTGTCATCGTCCACTGCACCCGGGTGGGCAACCACGTTCTGATAGGCAATAACGCCACCTTGCTGGACGAGGTGGAGGTGGACGAATTCTGCATCATCGCCGCCGGGGCGGTGGTGCCACCGCGCATGAAGGTCCCCCGGGGCTCCTTTGTTGTGGGGGTGCCCGGCCAGGTCCGGGGGCCCTTGACGGAGCCGCAATGGGCACGGCTCCTCCATCAGGGCGAGGGCTACGTCCAGCTGGCCAGGGAGTACCGCGAGGCGGGCCTCTAGGCCGCTGGAAAGGGAAACCTGCTTGGAGGGCCTAGCCGAATCCCTGGGGGCGGTGGAGTTCTTCGCCAAGCTCGTCCTGTCTTGGCTCGTCCTGAGCCTGGGCCTCGCCCATATGTACAGGCTGGGGCGCCAGCCCTGGCAGGATAGCGCCCTGGCCTTTCTCCTGGTAGCAGCCAGCTTTATGTTGTTCGACTCCCTGGACATATTCGGCCATCAGGCGGAAGGTCCCGTGGCGCTAGTCCGGCTGCTCGAGCTCGGCGCGGAGGTCCTCCTGGCGGCGGCCCTTTTCCTCTCCGGCATCTGGTGGCTAAGCCGCATCCTGCGGCAGCGGTGGCAAGACTCGGCCCTCGCCCTCCTGGCCATAGGCATGGCGTTGCTCCTGCTAAGCGGCATCCGGAGCTTTTTCTAGCCTAGTGACCTGTCTCCGAAATACGCTTACAGATTGTCATTGCGAGGAGGCTAGCCGACGAAGCAATCTGGAGGTGGGGAGCCACGCCGCCAGATTGCTTCGGCCCTCCTCGGGCCTCGCGATGACATTGTCCGGAACTTCAGGGACGCCACACTAGTGTTTCGACTCAACCGGTACGAGGTCGCTGCGTCCTAGGCTAGCGCCCGCTGGCCAGCCGGCCCAGGGGCTCCATCCATGCCCTGGCCGCGTCCAACACCGGCACCCCCAGCACGCCTTCGATAGCGATCTGGTCCCCTCCCACCTGGCCCAAGACGGTGAGGGGCAGCCGGTGGCGCTCCGCGATCTCTTGCAGCGCCGGCAGCTGCGCGGGCGCCAAGGAGACAACGATGCGGGAAGGCGCCTCGCCGAAAAGGAGGGCGTCCAGGCGTCCGGCCATCAGCCAGCCGCTCCCGCGCAGGCCCAACCGGCCCTGGATGGCGCTCTCGGCCAGCGCCACGGCCAGCCCCCCATCCGAGCAGTCGTGGGCGGACGCCAGCAGGCCGGCGTGGATCGCCTCCAGACAGGCGGCCTGGACCCGCACCTCTAGCCCCAGGTCGAGCTGAGGGCGGCCTGCCACCATCCCGTGGAGGTGGGCCAGATACTCGCTGCCGCCTAGCCCCTGCTGAGGGTCATCGGGCGCCCAGGGCCCCAAAAGGGCCACCACGTCGCCCTCCCGCCGGAAGGCGGAGCTACAGCGGCGTTCGATATCTTCCAGGAGCCCTAGCATCCCGACCACGGGCGTAGGGTAGACCGCCACCCCACCGCTCTCGTTATAAAGGCTAACGTTGCCGCTGATCACGGGCGTGCCCAGGGCGTTGCAGGCGGCGGCCATGCCGCGAATGCACTGCTCAAGCTGGTACATGGTATCGGGGCGCTCCGGGTTACCAAAGTTCAGCCCGTCGGTGAGGGCCAGGGGCCGGGCCCCGGTGCAGACCACGTTGCGGGCGGCCTCGGCCACGGCCAGGGCGCCGCCGGTGAAGGGGTCCAGGTAGCACAGCCGGCCGTTGCCGTCGGTGCATAGGGCGATGCCACTAGGGGTGCCCTTGATGCGCAGCACGGCGGCGTCGGCGCTGCCGGGAGCGACCACGGTATTGTCCCCCACCTGGTGGTCGTACTGGCGGTAGACCGACTCGCGGGAGCAGATGTTGGGGGAGGCCAGCAGCTTCACCAGCGCCGGCCCCGCCTCGGCCGGGGCCAGGTCAGGGATGCGGCCCAGGTCCAGGGCCTGCACCCGCGCGAGCCAGTCCGGGGCCGGTGCGCGCTCTTCGTACAGCGGCGGCTCGGTGAGGAGGCTCACGGGCGCCTGGGCGACGGTCTGGGCGCCGTCACGGATGCGGGCCAGGCCATCGCCGGTCACCTGGCCAATGACGGCGCACTGCAGGTCCCATTTCAAGAAGAGACGCCGCACGTCCTCCTCGTGGCCCCGCTTCACAACCAACAGCATTCTCTCCTGGGACTCGGAGAGCATTACCTCGTAGGGGGTCATGCCCGTCTCACGGCGCGGCACCCGCGCCACGTCGATCTCGATGCCCACTCCCCCTTTGGCGGCGCACTCGATGGCCGAGCTGGTGAGGCCCGCGGCGCCCAGGTCCTGTATCCCAACAGTCCAGCCCGTGGACGCCAGCTCCAGGCAGGCCTCCAGGAGCAGCTTCTCCAAGAAGGGGTTGCCCACCTGGACGGCGGAGCGCAGCTCCTTGGCCGTGGGGTCGGTGGTGGAGGCGAGGCCCGAGGCGCCGTGGATGCCGTCGCGGCCGGTCTCGGCGCCCACCAGCATCAGCGGGTTGCCGACGCCCGTGGCGATGGCAGGGACCAGGCGGCCGTGCTCCACCAGGCCCACGCACATGGCGTTGACCAGGGGGTTGGCGGAGTAGCAGTCGGCGAAGTAGACCTCGCCCCCCACGTCCGGTATCCCCAGGCAGTTGCCGTAGCCTCCGATCCCCCCGACGACGCCGTTGAAGAGGTAGCGGTTGCGGGGCTCCGCCAGGGGGCCGAAGCGCAGGGAGTTCAAAAGGGCGATGGGCCGCGCCCCCATGGTGAAGATGTCACGGACGATGCCACCCACGCCCGTGGCGGCGCCTTGATAGGGCTCGACGGCCGAGGGGTGGTTGTGGGACTCCACCTTCATGACGATGGCCAGGCCGTGGCCTATATCCACCGCCCCCGCGTTCTCCTTGCCCGCCTCCACCAGCACGGCGGGGCTGGAGTGGGGCAGCAGGCGCAAGAGGGGCTTGGAGTGCTTGTAGCCACAGTGCTCGCTCCAGAGGGAGCCGAACAGACCCAGCTCCACGGCGCTGGGCTCGCGCCCCAGCCGCTCCAGGATGAGGGCGTACTCCCGCTGGTTTAGCGAGACCTCGGCCAGTTGCTCGCGGCTGTAGGGCATGCCTCACTCCTCGAGCTGGTAGGGCGGGTACTTGTCGGTCAGCAGGCCGGCGTAGGTGAAGGCCCGCGCCTGCCAGCGCAGGAACCCCAGGTTCAGCTCGAAGAGCCCCGCGGGGTAGCGCCGGGTAAAGAGGATGGCGAAGAGGGCGACGAACGCCAGCACGAGCGCGAAGTCGTCGAAGACCTCCAGGACCAGGAGGTGCGGCAGGGTCAAGAGCCACTTCACCGGAGGCAGCCAGCGGGAGTAGCGGTCAGGATGAGGCAGGCTTAGCTCAACTTGGTACCCGCCCTCCCTCAGGCGGAAGGGCGGGTATTGGTCGCACATCAGCAGCAGGTAGGCGTTGAGGCGCAGGTAATAGCGGTCGACGCCCAGGAGGAAGTCGAAAAGCGGGCGCGGCAGGCGACGCGTCACCGTAATGAGCAGCGCCGCAACGATGGTGGCGAGGAGGGCCGCCGGTATGAGAAAGACCATTACTACCAGATGGGGGACGGCCAGGAGCAACTTGGCGAGCGGCAGCCAACGGGCTTGCTGCTTGGGGTAGGGCAGGCTGACGATCGCGGGATGGCTGGGTGCGCGCTTGCTGGTGTACATCAGGCCTCCTTTGAGCTCGTCGAAGGGGCTTGAGCCTCCACCTCGGCCTGCAAGAGGGACTGGAACAGCGCCAGTCCGTCGGTGCCGCCCAGTATGGCCTCGGCGCAGCGCTCGGGGTGGGGCATCATCCCCAGGACATTCCCCTGCTCGTTGATGATGCCGGCGATGTTGTTCAGAGAGCCGTTGGGGTTGGCGGCGTCGGCGATATACCCCTCGGGTGTGGCGTAGCGTAACACTACCTGGCCGTTGGCCTCCAGGGCGGCCATAGTCTCGGGATCGGCGTAGTAACGGCCCTCGCCGTGGGAGATAGGCACCCGGAGCACTTGCCCTCGCCGGCAGGCCCCGGTGTAGGGTGTGAAGTTGCTCTCCACTCGCAGGTGGACCCACTGGCAGCGGTACTGCAAGTGCTGATTGCGCAGCAGGGCGCCCGGCAGCAGGCCCGCCTCGCAGAGGATCTGAAAGCCGTTGCAGATGCCCCAGACCAAGCCCCCACGCCGGGCGAAGCGCTCCACCTCGGCCATGACGGGCGAGAAGCGGGCGATGGCGCCGCAGCGCAGGTAGTCGCCGTAGGAGAAGCCGCCGGGCAGGATGACGCAGTCCAGCCCCGCGAGGTCGGTGTCCTTATGCCAGACGTAGCGGACGGGCTGCTTCAAAACCTGGTCGAGGACGTGGTAGCAATCGCGGTCGCTCCAGGTCCCGGGGAAGACGACGACGCCGAATCGCATGAGTGCCCTCACCCCCTCGCCCCTCGCCCGCTGGCGGGAGAGGGGGAAATAAGGGAGGCTGGGGGGATACCCCCCAATCCCCCCGCCCGGAGGGCTGGGCCCTCCTGGACCTCCGTCAAGTTATGCTGTGCCGGAGGCACGATAACACCTCCCCATTCATATCGCCCGCTGGCGGGAGAGGGGGTATAAGGGAGGCTGGGGGGACACCCCCCAATCCCCCCGCCAGGAGGGCTTGGCCCTACTGAACCTCCGTCAAGTTACGCTGTGCCGGAGGACGATAGTACCTCTCTATTCACATCGCCCGCAAGCGGCGGATGCGGTCCTGGACATCGGGATGGGTGGAGAACAGGTTGTTCAGGCGGCTGCGGTTGATGCGCAGGAAAGGGTCCGAGATGAACAGGTGGGCGGTGCCTTTCGTCGCCACGTCCAGGGGGTCGCTGTCCTGGGCGATTTTCTCCAAGGCGCTGGCCAGTCCTTCGGGGTAGCGCGTCAGCAGGGCGCCCGAGGCGTCGGCCAGGTACTCGCGCTGGCGGGAGACGGCGGACTGTATCAGGCGCGCGACCAGAGGCGCCAGGATCGCCAGCACCACGGCGACGACCAGGAGGACGGCGCCGCCGGCGCCCTCTCCCTTGCCGCGATAGCGGCCCCGCGCGCCCGCGCCGTACCAGGTCCAGCGCAGGACGAGGTCAGCGGCGATGGCCACCATCCCCAGCAGCACGGCGGTGATGGCCATGGTCCGGATGTCGAAGTTGCGGACGTGGGACAGCTCGTGGGCCAGGACACCCTCCAGCTCCAGCTTGGTGAGCCGCTGGCGGGCGCCGCGGGTGACGGCCAGGGCCGCGTGCTGGGGGTTGCGTCCGGTCGCGAAGGCGTTGATGGCGCCGTCGTCGATTAGGTATAGCCGTGGCAGCGGCAGTCCGGCGCCGATGCAGAGGTTCTCCACCAGGTTGGAGAGCTCGGGGTCGTCCTTCTTCTGGACGGGCCGCGCCTGGGATATCCCTAGCACCAGGGAGTCGGAGAAATAGTAGCTGAACCCCACGGAGGAGACAGCGATTGCCAGGCCGACCAAGGCGAAGGGGAGGGGAGCGCCCAGGGCGAGGCCGATAACCTCCACCACTGCCACCACGAAGAGGACGAAGATGGCGATGAGGAGACCGCTCCGCCAGCGGTTGGCGGCGATCTGGTCGTGGATATTCAGCCTAGGAAGCGAAGCTGACCTTGACATCGGTCCGCTCGGCCTCGGTGGCGGCGAAGAACTCCTCTTGCTTGAAGCCGAACAGATTGGCGACGAAGACGCTGGGCACCGTCTGGAGGCGGGTGTTGTAGCCCAGCACGTTGCCGTTGTAGAACTGGCGGGCATAGGCGATCTTCGCCTCCAGGTCCGAAAGCTCCCCCTGGAGCTGCAGGAAGTTCTGGTTGGCCTTTAGGTCGGGGTAGGCCTCGGCCACGGCGAAGAGGCTCTTCAAGGCGCCCGTCAGCATGTTGTCGGCCTGGGCCGCCTGCTGAGGGGTCTGGGCGCCCATCATGGCCGCCCGCGCCTTGGTCACGTTCTCGAAGACCTCGCGCTCGTGCTGGGCGTAGCCCTTCACCGTCTCCACCAGGTTGGGCACCAGGCTGGAGCGGCGCTTGAGCTGAACGTCGATGCCCGACCAGGCCTCGCGGCACCGCAGACGGCCCATCACCAGGGAGTTGTAGGTGAACAGCAGGAAGAGGCCAACCAGGAGGAGGAGCCCCACGATGACAAGGGCGACGATGACGCCGGCGCTCACTATGGACTCCTTCCCGCGGGGCTGCCGCTCGCCCCCGCCAGCAAGCGGCCGACGACGGCGCTCACCTCGCGGCCCTCGGCCCGGCCCTTGAGGCGCGGCATCAGCACGGCCATGACCTTGCTCGTATCGCGAGGCCCCTGAGCGCCCAGCTCGGCGATGGCCTT
Organism: Dehalococcoidia bacterium; assembly: GCA_009692805.1. GTDB lineage: Bacteria > Chloroflexota > Dehalococcoidia > SHYM01 > SHYM01 > SHYM01. The sequence goes on from SHYM01000024.1 coordinate 15,717, forward strand.
GTGGGCCTCCGCCTCGATCTCGGAGGGCGCTAGCTGCTGGGGTAGATAGCCCAACAAGATGGCCAGCTCGCGCTCCGCTTTCTGGATCAGGTCCTGTCGGCGGCCCAGCTGGAAACCCTCGATGCTCTCCTTGACCTGTCTCACTTGCTTGCCGATGACCGCCAGGGTCTCCTCGTCGCTCAGGGTGTGGCCAGCCTCGATCTCGGCGTAGCCGATGGCGGAGCGCAGCAGGCGCAGGGCATCGCGGCGCGGCTCGTCGCCGCTGCGCATGGCCGCCTTCTGGTCCTCCAACAACTTTTCGGGCAGGGTCATGCCGCTCCTTTCGAGGGCCTGCTCAGTATAGGCAGAAAGCCTCCCTGTGACCAGCCTAGGCCCGCGCTCCTGGCGCCGGCCCCGAAACCCGCGGCTGCCTGGCGAAGAGCACAACCACAGCACCGACAAAACTTAGGATTGAGAAGGCCATGAAGGGCACAAAGTAGCTCCCACGGACGTCAAACAGGTAGCCGGCGAACACGGGCCCTCCCATCGTGGCCAGGCTGGCGGGGAGCTGGGAGAGTCCGGAGATGGTGGCAAAGGATTTCCGCCCGAAAAACTCGCTCCGGAGCGCCGTGACCAGCGGAATCCGGCCCCCAAACGCGATCCCGTACAAGGGGGCGAACACCCATGCCCACACCATGCTGTCGAAGATGGCCAGCACCATGATAGCGCTGCCCTGCAGCAAGAAGAGAACGCAGAGTAGCGGTGGCTTGGGTAAGCGGTCCCCCAGGGCGCCGGCGATAAACATCGTGGGGATGGCGACGGCCGTGACAGTCGTTACCACCACGCTTGCGGCAGCGAGGGAGAACCCCATATCGGTGAGCTTTGGCACTAGGTGGATGATCAGGGAGCTTACTGCGACACCAGAGGCGATGTTGGAAATGGTAAGGATCCAGAAAGCACTAGTCCGCAGGGCTTGGCGGGGCGTGATATCCGGCTGCTCGACAGCGACGGCAGCGCTCTCTGCGCCCCCGGCGCCTGGCGGCGGCACTGCTGGCGCCTGCTCTCCGTCGGGCTTCAGCCCGTATTCCTCCGGCCGGTTGCGGATGAACTTATAGGCGGGGAAAGCGACAACGAGGATGAACACGCCAATGCCCCCCGTTGTCCACCGGAAGCCGTGGGACTCCAGCCCAAACGCCAGCACCGGGACCAGAAGGCCGGCGAAATTGACGCCTGACATGGCGATGGACATGGCAAGGGTGCGGCGCCGCTGAAACCAGTTGTTCACCGCGGTGACCAGCGGCAGAAAGCCGCCTACCCCGGCCCCCATGGTGACAACCATGAAGGCCAGATAAAACTGCCACAGAGTGCTCACCTGGGAAAGCAGCAGGAACCCGGCCCCCATGACGATATAGCCGACCAGCACCATGCGGCGTGTGCCGACCCGGTCTATCAGGTAGCCCTCCACCGGGCCCAGCACCGCGCCCTCGGCGCGGGAGAGGGCGAAGGCTCCTGAAAGGGCGGTGCGCGTCCACCCAAACTCTCGCTGTAGGGCCACTACGAAGGTGCCCAGGCCCTGAAAGATGGCCAGCGCCATCACGGTGAGCATGAAGGCGGCTATGCCGACAAGCCACCACCCATAGAACACCCCGCGAACGCTGGCGACCAGTCCAACCTGGCGGACGGAGGTTAGTGCGCGCACGGGCGTAGTCTACCAAATGTGGATAGAGGAGCTTGCACTAAACGGGCATCCTGCCCGGCAATTGAGGGAGTGCAGAGGGGTCATCCCTCTGCCGGGGGTCGAAGGGGGTGCCCCCCCATTTCTCCCTTTCAGGACCCCCCTCCTGGCCAGGAAGGGGCCCGCCGTAGGCGGGTCGCGGGCGCACTCGTGGAGAAAGCCTGATCGAGAAAAAGCGGCTTTCGTGCAAAGTCGGATATGGCTCACGGGCCGCGCTCCTGGCGCAAGGCCGCCTCTACCTGGCGCTGGAGGGCATACCCTGGCTGCTCCAGCGGCAAGTGCTCGCCGTAGCGGAGGCGGGCGCGCGCGAGTTGCCAGAAATAGCGGGCCAGAAACCCCGAGAAGCCGTAGCGCCGGTACTGGCCGACGTGGACCAGCTCGTGGGCGATGAGGCCTAGGCCGTACGGGGTATCGGGCTGATAGTGACCCTTGGCGAAGTGGATGGAGCGCCCAAAGGTCACCGCGGAGCGGTGGAATCGGCCGCAAAGCCAGCAGATGGGCCCACCGGTGTGCACCCGCACCACTTGAAGCTCGGTATCAGGGAGCCAGCGCTTCAGGGCGCACTGCGCCTGCGGGGGCAGACCGGCGCCCACGGCCTCACTTCAAGGAAACGAGCATGGTCCTGATGATACGTTCGCGGGGGCCAGAGGTCTTGAGCTGGCTCACTAGCTGAACGGATACGACTGGTCCACGCCCTTCATCGGTCCCTCGCCAGCGGACGAGCATGATATGGGTGTCGTCTTCCATCAGTTCCAAGCCCTTCTCCTCTTGGAGCTCCGTCAAGTAGCCGTCGATCTTGCGGGCCCCCGGGATGGGGATCTTTTTGGACTCTTCTACCATGTCTGACCTCCTGTCGGCACATACTGTAGCGCGCGGGCGGTGAGGCAGTCAAGGCTGGGTGGTCGTGTAGAATGAGTGTCAGGAAACCTAGGAGCTTCCCATGGCCCAACCGCCGCCCGCCAGGGTACGTTACGCCCCCAGCCCCACGGGGATGCCCCACCTGGGCAACATCCGCACCGCCCTGTTCAACTGGCTGTGGGCGCGCCACACCGGCGGCCAGTTCATCCTGCGTATCGAGGACACGGACGTGGCCCGGCGGGTGAAGGGCGCCATCGAGGGCATCATGGAGAGCCTGGAGTGGCTGGG
>SHYM01000025.1 GCA_009692805.1 Dehalococcoidia bacterium
GAGCAGGGTGACCGCTACCAGGGACACCATCAGGGTCGCCCCCATCGCCGGCTCCATGTCCAGGCCGCCCGTGTCGATGTTCGGGCCCGGGTGCAGGCTGCGCCAGAGGCGGATGGAGAAGAAGTTGATGGGCACTACCACAAAACCCATCACCCCCACCACGGCCGCCAGCCGGGCGCCCTGGGAGCTTTCAGCGGCGTAGGAGCGGATCATGAGGTAACCCATGTAGATCAGCCAGAGCACCAGGGTGGTGGTAAGCCTGGGATCCCAACCCCACCAGGTGTTCCAGATCGGCTTCCCCCAGATTGACCCGGTGGCCAGGCTCAGGGTGGTAAAGACCACGCCGACCTCGGCCGAGGAGGCCGCCACCCGGTCCCAGGCGGGCCGGCCCGTGCGCAGGTAGGCCAGCCCGCCCACAAAGGTGACCAGGAAGGCGACATAGGCGACCCACGATACCGGCACATGGAAAAAGAAGATGCGGTAGACGTCGCCCTGAAGCCGCTCCGTGGGCGCCCATATCAGGGCCAGGTAGAGGGCCGCCACCATCAGGGACCCCGCCAGCGCCAGCAGCGCCGTAAGCGGTACCCCCAATCCTGAAGATGCCGCGCCGGCGCCGAGCCTCATCCGGGTCCCTGCTCCGCTTTCCATCAGCTCACTCCTGCACAGCGTACTCAAAGACCCAGGCCGAGAGGACCACGTAGACCACATCGAAGCCGATGAGCACCTGGACCCAGGTGCGGTACTCGGCGAAGGGCTTGCCGGCGAAGACCGCCGCCGAAGCGCCGACGGCGCTCAGGAGCACCGGCACCAGCACCGGCAGCAGCAAGACTGGCAGCATCAGCTCCCGGGAGCGGCTGCCCGCCGCCACGGCGGAGAAGAGGGTCCCGGCCGCCGCGAAACCCAGGGTCGCCAGCAGCAGGATGGGCACCAGCCCCGGCAAGAAAAGGGGCAAGTCCAGCAGGATGCCGAAGGCCGGCACCACCGCCGCCTCCACCACCAGCATGAACAGGAAGCTGGCCGTCATCTTGCCGGCGAAGATAGCCTCCCGCGGCAGGGGACAGAGCAGCAGGCCAGCCAGGGTGCCCCGCTCCTTCTCCAGCACAAAGGCCCGGTTCATCCCCAGGGTCCCGGCGAAGATCACCGCCACCCAGAGCGCGCCCGGGGCCACGGCGCCGATCCCTTGGGGGCCCGGCTGGAAGGCGAAGTTGAATACCACGATCACCAGGATGGCGAAGACGGCCACGGAGAGGACGATGTCCCTGGTGCGGAGCTCCGCCACGGCATCCTTCCAGACGATGGCGCCCGCCTGGCCCAGCGTGGCCATCATGGCGCGGCCTCAGTCACCCTCCGGTAGGTGGCCGCCAGGGCTGCGGCGTCGAGCTGCGCCCCCGCGCTGTCGTAGGCGATCCTCCCCTTGTGGAGGACCAGCGCCCGCTCGGTCAGCGCCAGCCCCCGCGCCAGGTCATGGGTCGCCAGCAGGACCGCCGTCCCCTCCGCGCGCGCTTGGGCCAGCGCCCGGTCAAGCAGGGCCAGCGCCTCCTCATCCAGCCCGGTCTCGGGCTCGTCCAGCAGCAGGACAGGGGGCCGGTGCAGCAGCGCCCGGGCGAGGGCCACGCGCTGGCGCATGCCATGGCTGAGGGAGCGCACCGGGAACTGGGCATAGGCGTCCATCGCCACCTGCTCCAGGACTTGCAGCGCCCTGCGTGGGAGCTGAGGCACGGCGTACATGCGTCCGTAGAAGTAGAGGTTTTCCTGAACCGTCAGCTCCTCATAGAGCCAGGGCTCATGGCCCAGCACGCCCAGGGCGCGGCGCGCGGCTTGCGCCTCGTGGCGAGCATCGTGGCCCATGATCTGCACCTGGCCCGTGGTCGGCCGGACCAACGTGGCCAGCACCTTTATCAGGGTGGTCTTGCCGGAGCCATTAGGGCCGAATAGCGCCAGGCTGGCGCCCCGGCGCAGCTCCAAGTCTATCCCCCGCAGGGCCCACTGGTAGCCGTAGGTCTTAGTCAGCCCCCAGGCCTGAATCGCCCAGGGCTGCGGGAAGACAGTAACCTGCTCACGCCTCATGGGCACCCCTTGGGTCCTCCCTGGCCTCCAGGGCCTGGTCCAACGCCAGGAGCCGCGCCAGCCTGCGCCGGCGCCGGCGACTATACGCGTCAGGCCTGATCTGGCCCGCCTCAAGCCGCTCGTCCAGCCCGCCCACCTCCACCAGCAGCCGCTCGCGTTCAGCGGCCAGGGCCTCGGCGGTGGGGGGACGCATCCCCTTGAGGATCGCCATGGCCAGGAGCGCCGTCCCCAGGGAGAGCCCAACGCCCAGGGCCGCCCAGCGCAGGGCCTGCTGGACGTCGAAAACCGGCAGCCCCACCAGAGTGGCCTGGAGGGCGGCGCCCGGCGCTACGCCCCGGGCCACCAGCCGCCGGAACTCCCTGCCCTCCACGGTGATGACTCCCTCATCCTTCAAGGAGCTAGGGCCAGACTCCACCCGCAGGCCCAGCAGGAGTATATCAAACTGGTCCGTGGCGAATTCGGAGCGCCAGGTGAGGCGATATCTAGCCGCCGCCACCGGGACCTCGTAGCGCAACAGCATGTTCCGCGGGCCCGGAGCCAGGGGGACCCGAAAGAAGACGCCCGCCGCGGTCAGCTCAGCATCCTCGGGCAAAAGGCCCTCCAAGTACTGCACCGTCTTCACCCCCGCCGGGAGGGGGATGACCAGGGTGCGGCGGGACTCGCCATCTTGAGGAGCGGGGCCGATATAGGCGCTGTCGGTGGTATTCAACACCTTTATGGGCTGAGTGACCAGCAGCCGCCTTCCGTCAAGCTCCACCAGGGTGAGCACGCTGGTAAAGCGGACAGCCCCAGGGTCGGCGGTGGTGTCGAACACCGGCAAGTCGGCGGCCAGCCTGCTCTCGCCAGGGGTGAACGAGAACGCCTGCCCCCGGAAGTCGCCGTCGTGGAACGCCGCCCGTACCTGATACAGCAGGCTCACCTCGGTGTTCAGACCCTCGAATCGGAACGCGCCTTCAGTCCCAGTGGTCGTGGCGGCGATGGTCAACGCCTCGCCGCTAGGGAACAGCGACACGAGTTGGACCGCCACCCCGCCCACCGCCCCACCTCCAGGCGTGCCATTCCTGAGCCGTCCCTCGATAACGCCCTGCCCCTGGGCCCCTGCCGCTCCCGCGCCAAGAGAGAGCGCCGCCCCCAGCACGAGGGCGGCAACACCCAGCAGGAGAGCACGGAGCGTTGCACTAAAAGGGCATCCTGCCGGCCTGCCTGCGGCGGGAGGGAGTGCAGAGGGTCCCTCTGCCGGGGGTCGAAGGGGGAGTCCCCCTTCTCTCCCTTTTATGATGCCCCCTTCCTGGCTAGGAAGGGGGCCAGGGGGATGGTCGCGGGCATCCTCATGGAGAGAGGCTGCTCGGAGAATATGCGGCTTTTCGTGCAAAGCCAGAGCGCGGGCACGCTGGGACCAGGAGGAGCCGCGGGGCACGGCCCGACACCGCAGATGCCACGCAGGCAGCACGAATGCTCAGCCGCCCGGCGCCGAGCGCCGGCTTTCCCGTCGAGCGGCCAACTCACGCTCGATCTGCGCCAGGTCGTCCGCCTCCTTGCGCTCAGGTCCAGCGACATCCTCAGCTACCCGGGGCGCGTCGTCGGGCGTCAGCAGGCCAAGCTGCACGTCCGTATCCACCTCCTCCATGTTCACGTCGCGCCCGGACGCTGTCTCCGGCGGCTCCCCAGCTGCATCTAGCAGGGGCCGCCGCAGCAGGGGCCAGCCGACAAAGAGGAAGGCCGCGACGGCCAGCGCCGCCACGATGAGCAACGTCATGGCGCTCCTCCCGCCTGGCCCCGGCGCCGGGAGGGCTGCTCCTGCCGGACCGGCCAGAGGGCTAGCAGCGTCCCCAGGATGAAGACGCCGCCCCCGATCCAGATCCACATGACCAGGGGGTTGACGAAGACTTTGAACGTCGTCTCTCCGTCCTCGCTCAGCATCGCGGGCACGATGTAGAGATCCTCTCTCCAGGTAGAGCGGATGGCGATCTCGGCCACGGGCTGGCTCATGCTGCGCAGCAGGGTGCGGCCCGCCTGGACGGTGCCTAGGTAGCGGCCGTCCTCCGTCAGGGAGACGGTCGCCATGGCTACCATCTTATCGGGGGTCGGATAGCGAGCCATCCCCTCGTAGGTCAGCACATACTGCTCGACGGTCATGGACTGCCCCGGCCGCAAGGTCGCCTCGCGCTCCGTTTTGAAGAAGTTGGAGCCGACGACCCCCAGGGCCATCAAGACGATGGACAGATGGACCACGTACCCTCCATAGCGCGCCCGGTTGCTGGCGATGAGGGCCAGCAAAGCGCGGGGATAGCCCTCGCCCCGGCTCCGGTGACGGGCCCAGGAGCCCCGCGCCCACTCCCAGAGCACGGCGCCGGCCACCAGGCCGCAGGCGCCAAAGCCGGCCAGCGCCCAGGCCTGCCTCACCCCGCCCGCTGCCAGGGCCGCTGCCACCAGCGCCGCCACCGCCAGGGGCACCGCCAGCAGACGGAGCACGGTCGGCAGGCGCGCGCCGCGCCAGGGTATCACCGGTCCTACCCCCATCAACACCAGGAGTCCGAGGAGGATGGGGCCGTTGGCGCGGTTGAAGAACTCGGGGCCCAGCGTCAGCGTCAGCTTCTCGCCCCGGGCTGCTTCATAGAGCCAGGGGTAGATGGTGCCGAAGAAGGTCGTTGCCAGGACCACCAGCAGCAAAAGGTTGTTCAACAGGAGCGCCCCCTCGCGGGAGAGCGACGAGCGCAGCCCGGCCTCGTCCCGCAGCGCCTTCCCGCGCCAGAGCAGCAGCCCCATGCTGGCGACGAAGCTTGCGATGATGTAGCCCAGGACAAAGCGACCCAGGTCGGAGGCGCCGAAGGTATGTACAGAGGAGAGGACGCCGCTGCGGTCCAGGAAGAGTCCGAAAAGGGCCAGGTGATAGGCGAGGATGATCAGGACCATGTTCCAGAGCTTGAGCATCCCCAGCTTCTTCTGGACGACGACGGAATGGAGGAAGGCGGTCGCCACCAGCCAGGGCATGATGCCCGCGTTCTCCACCGGGTCCCAGCCCCAGTAGCCACCCCATCCCAGCTCCGCGTAGGCCCACCAGCCGCCCAGGAGGTTCGCCACCCCCAGGATCGCCCAGGGCACCATGGTCCAGCGCCGGACGCTGTCCAGCCACTCGTCCCCCAGGCGACGGCTCGCCAGGGCCGCCAGGGCGAAGGCGAAGGGTATGCTCAGGCCGATGAACCCCGCCATCATCAGGGGCGGGTGGATGGCCATGGCGGGATGCTCCAGCAGGGGGTTCAAGCCTCTCCCGTTGGCGGCGGCGAAGGGTAGCCTGGCGAAGGGGTTCGCCAACAGCACCAGGAGGAGCAAGAGGAACAGCTCCGTAGTGAGAATGCTCGCCACCACGTAGGGCATGAGGGAGCGGTGGCGGCGCTGGTTCATCGCCACCGCCATCGTCCCCAGGCAGGCCAAGGCCAGGGCCAGGTACAGCAGCGACCCCGCGTTCCCGGCGTGGAAGGCGGCCACCTTGTAAAGCAGGGCCAGGTCGCGGCTGGAGTAGCTGGCCACATATTCCAACCGGAAGTCGTTGGTCACCAGGGCATGAAGGAGCATCGCCGCCGCCAGGGCCAGGGCGCCCGCGCAGCCGTACAGGGCGCGGCGGGCGCTGGCCGCCAGCGGCGAGGAGGGCCGGCGTCGCCCCAGCAGGGCCAGCAGCAACCCCCAAGCCGCCAGGACGGTCGCCAGCAGAAGGGCGCCGTAGCCGATGTCGGTCAACATGAGCGCACCCAGGGGCGGGCTTTCGCGCTAGCGGAGGCGGGCCAGCAGCTGGTCATAAGCTGTCAAGCATCCTAGCACGCAGCTACTCCTGGCACCAATCGGGAAAACCATTGAGCCTGCTGATAACCGGGTGCTACAATCGTCGAAACCCCTGGCGCGAAAACTGGAGGAGCCATGGCGCGGCCGCTGGATGGCATATCTGTAGTGGACCTCTCCGCGGAAATAGCCGGCCCCTACTGCGGCATGTTGCTCGCGGACATGGGCGCCGACGTCATAGTCGTTGAGCCCGTGGGCGATAACCCTGAGCGCGACAACCCCGCCTTCCACCAGTGGCACCGAGGACAGCGCAGCCTGACCCTGGACCTGGAGCGCGACAAGGGGCGTAGCCTCCTAGGTCGCCTGCTGGAGGGGGCGGACGTGCTCATTGAGAGCCTGCCCCCCAGCCGGGCGGCAGCCCTGGGCCTCTCCTACGAGGGACTCGCTGCCCGCAACCGGCGGCTGGTCTATGGCGCCATCCCGCCCTGGGGTGACGGGGGGCCTCTGGCGGAGCGTCCCGCGGACGATGCTGTCATCGCGGCCTACAGCGGCATCCACGGCGATCAGGGAGGAGTCGGCAAACCGCCCGCCTTCACTGTCATGCCCATACCCAGCTATTCCGCCGCCTTCCATACCGCCTATGGCATCTGCGCCGCCCTCTACGTGCGGGAGATCACGGGCGAAGGCCAGAAGGTGGAGGTGTCGCTCCTGAACGCAGCCCTCTCCTTTCAGTCGGGTGGGTTCCTCGACCTGCCCGACCGACCCACACCCGTGCCCAAGGGGCGCTGGGAGCAGCCCGGCTATGCCCCCGTCTACCGACTCTATCGCTGCGCCGACGGGAAGTGGATCTTTGCCGCCTGTGGCCACGCCGAGTTCTGGAACAAGCTCTGCCTGGCCCTCGGCCGGCTGGACCTGTTGTCCGATCCCCGCTTCGCCAACGCGCCCTGGGCCATCGCCGCCGAGGACGACAACCGCGCCGCCCTAATCACCGAACTGACAGCCTGGTACGCGACCAAGCCCTCAGACGAGTGGCTACGCATCCTGGAGGAGGGCGACGTGCCCGCGGGTCCCGTCATGGCCCTGGGCGATATGTACGCCGACCCCCAGGTGTTGCACAACGGGATGGTGGTGGAGATCGCCGACCCGGCCCTGGGGCCGACGCAGCAGCTCGGCACCCCGGTCCACCTCTTCGGGATGCCGGGCGGCCCCCGGGGGCCCGCGCCGCGGCAGGGCCAGCACACCGCCGAGGTGCTGGCCAGCTTGGGCTACACCAGTGGCGAAATCGCCGGGCTGCGCCAGCAGCGGGTGGTGTAACATGCTCGACCACGCCTTCGACGGCGTAAGAGTCCTCGAACTGACCACCTTCATCGCCGGGCCCTACGCCGGGACGCTACTGGCCAACCTGGGCGCCCACGTCACCAAGATCGAACCCCCCACGGGAGATCCCTCCCGCATTCTCATTGGAGGCTGGCAGGCCTGGAATAAGGGGAAACATGGCTTGGCCCTGGACCTCACGCGGGCGGAGGGGCGCCAGGTCCTCTACCGGATGGCCGCTCAGGCCGATATCTTCCTGGAGAACCTGCGGACCGGCGTCCTCCCCAGGCTGAAGGCTGACTACGATAGCATCCGCGCCCTCAACCCGCGCATCATCTATTGCTCCGTCTCCGCCTACGGCCGCAGCGGCCCCTTGAGCGCCAAGCCAGGCTTCGATCCCTTGAGCCAGGCGCGGAGCGGCATAATGCAGGCCCAGGGCGGCACGGGCGCGCCTGTATTCCACCGCATCGCCGTGTGCGACTACGCCACCGCCGCGCTCACCGCTTGGGCCGTCGCCATGGCCCTGTTCCACCGCCAGCGCAGCGGCCAGGGCCAGTACATTGAGGCTAGCCTGCTGAACTCCGGCCTAGCGCTGCAGGCCGCCAATCTCTTCCAGTTCAGCGGCAAGCAGGCCCCGCCGCGGGTAGACCATCCCACCGGCGCCCCCCTCGGCGTAGATGTCACCTACCGCTACTACCGCACCCGGGACTCCTGGGTGTTCATCGGCGTGCGCAGCGCCCGGGAGTGGACCTCCCTCTGCCACGTTATCGAGCGGGAGGAGCTGGCCCGCGACCGGCGCTTCAACCCCCGTGTGAACCGGCTTCAGAACGCGGCGGAGCTCACCTCCATCCTGGAAGAAGCCTTCCAGCAGCGGACGACGGCGGAGTGGATGGAGGAGCTGGTGGAGCACGGTGCGCCTGCCGCTCCCCTGCACTACAGCCACGAGCTGTTCGACGACCCGCAGATCACCCACAACGGTCTGCTGGCGCGGTTTCAGTCCGCCGACGTCGGCGGCACGACCCAGTTCACAAACCCGGTGAAGCTAAGCGCGACTCCAGGCCGGGAATGGGGCCCCGCGCCAGGCATCGGCGAGCACACCGACCAGGTGTTATCCAGCTACGGCTTCACCCCTGGGGAGGTGGCGGAGCTGCGGGACACGAGTGTGGTCCAGTAGCCCTTAGCCAACTTTGCACAAAAATGGCATCCTGCCGGGCAATTGGGGGTGTGCAGATCCCGACGTGTCGGGACTCTGCCGGGGTCTAAGTCCCGACCCTCGGGATTCTATCTCTTTCAGACCACCCCTTCCTGGCTAGGAAGGGGGTCAGAGGGATGGTCGCGGGCACACTCATGAAGAGAGCCTGGTCGAGAAAACGAGGCTTTCCGTGCAAAGCCGGTTGCGTCCTAAACGAAGGTAAGAACAGCGGTTACCGTGGGCTCACGACAAACGGTGAAAAGCCCCGATTTCCCGCGAGGCGCCCCAATGGATCGGGTGAGCCTCCGGGCGGGCTTGGCGCGTCCTCAAGCCCCTCAGGGCTCGGAGGAGGAGACGTGGAAGATAGTCGCCTCGGGTTCGCCGGCGAGAAACTCCTGAAAGAGGCCCGTCGTCTTCTGGACCACGGGCAAAGACTCCTGGCGATCGAGCGCGGCCCGATCCGCAAAGACCTCGATGGCGATGAAAGAGTATGGATCCGTAATGTCCCTGCCCATGTCGAAGTGGATCGCACCATCGAGTGGTCGGCTCGCGGCAACGATTCCCCTGAATGCAGCCAACGCCTGGTCGGTTTTCTCGGGCAGGCACTTCACTTTGAAGCGTACGCCAATCACAGTTCCTCCTGTAAGTTCAACGAAACTTTTAAATAACCGTTCGCCTTGATGCCCTATGCGCGCGCTGCGGCGCGGGCGAGGGCGCGGCGGGTCAGTACCTCAGTTAGGTGCAGGCGGAACTCCGAGGAGGCGTGGATATCGGAGAGGGCGTCGCCCACGGCGGCGGAGGCGCGGGCGGCGGCCGCGGCGATGTTCGCGGCCGTGGGCTCCCTGCCCAGCAGCGCCGCTTCGGCCCGGACGGCCCGCACCGCCTTGGGGCCGGCGCCGGTGATGCCGATGGCCACCTGCGAGCAGCGGCCCCGGCGGTCCAGGGCCACGACGGCGGCCACGCCCACCACAGCGAAGCGGGAGGCCTTATTGGCGAACTTCTCGTAGGCGCTCCCCGTGCCCCTCTTCAAAACGGGCACTGTTATCTCTGTGAGGACCTCGGTGGGCCTGAGAGCGGTGGTCAGTAGGCCGCGGAAGAAGCGCCTCGCTGGCACCTGGCGACGGGCGCCGCTCGTCCCCATGGCCGTCAGAGTGGCATCCAGGGCCAACAGCGCCGCCGGCAGGTCGGCGGCGGGGTCGGCGTGGGCCAGGCTGCCGCCGATGGTGCCGCGGTTGCGCACCTGGGGGTCGCCGATGACAGCGGCCGCTTCGGCGAGGAGAGGACACTTCTCCTGGAGGAGCGCCGAGCTCTCCAGCGTCCCATGGGGGGTTAGGGCGCCGATGACGATGGTCCCGCCGCCGCGGGACTCCCTGATGCCGGCCAGCTCCTTGATCCGCGAGATGTCGATGAGCCGCTCGGGGGCCGCCAACCGCAGCTTCATCATGGGGAGCAGGCTATGCCCGCCGGCCAGCAGCTTGGCGCCGCGGTGCCGGCGCAATAGCGCCAGGGCCTCCATCAAGGTAGCTGGCGCCTCGTACTCGAAGGCGGCAGGGATCATGGCGCCTCCTTTGCTGCTAGCTTCCCCGTCGCCGTGCGGACGGGCCCCGCCGTCGGGCGGGACGGGCCTTTGCCGACTCCTGGATGGCTCGCCACACCCGTTCCGGTGACAGGGGCATATCGATATGGCGGATGCCGAAGGGCGCCAGGGCGTCCATCACGGCGTTCACCACCGCCGGGGTGGCGCCGATGGTCCCGGCCTCGCCGATACCCTTGGCGCCCAGGGGGTTGCGGGGCGTTGGCGTAACTGTAAACGCGGTCTCGAAGAGGGGCAGGTCCTCGGCTGCGGGGATGGCGTAGTCCATCAGCGTGCCCGTCACCAGTTGGCCGCTCTCGTCGTATACGGCGGCCTCCATTAGGGCCTGGCCTACCCCCTGGGCGATGCCTCCGTGGACCTGCCCTTCGGCGGTGAGGGGGTTGATGATGTTGCCGGCGTCGTCCACGGCCACATAGCGGACCAGCTTCACCTCTCCGGTCTCCGGGTCCACCTCCACCACGGCCACATGGGTGCCGAAGGGGAAGACCAGGTTGGGGGCCTCGAAGTAGGCGCTGGCCTCCAGGCCCATCTCGGCGCCGGGGACGGACCCGGTGTAGGCTTGGGCGGCGACCTTCGCCAGGGTGACCGCCCGGTCGGGGGCATCCTTCACCGCAAAGGTCCCCTGGGCGAAGGTGAGCCTATCCTCGGGCACTTGCAGGAGGTGGCTGGCTATCTTGAAAGCCTTCTCCTTGACCAGCAGGCAAGCGTTCAGGACGGCGGAGCCGCCCACGGCGGTGGTGCGGCTGCCGTAGGTGCCGATGCCTGCCGGCACCACGGCCGTGTCGCCGTGCTGCACCGCCACCTCTTCCACCGCTACCTGAAGCTGGTCCGCCACTATCTGGGCGAAGGTGGTCTCCTCGCCCTGGCCGTGGGGCGAGGTCCCGGTTAGCACGGTCACCTTGCCCGCGGCGTCTACCCGTACCGCCCCCATCTCCCAGGGACCGATGGCGCAGAGCTCGATGTAGCTGGAAAGCCCGATGCCCTGGTAGCGCCCACGCTGGCGCAGCCGCTTCTGCTCCGAGCGCCGCCGCTGGTAGCCCGCGCTTTGCAGCGCCTTGTCCAGAGCGGCCCGGTAGTTGCCGCTGTCGAAGCTCATGCCGCCCGCTGTGGCGTAGGGGAAGGGTCCGCCAATGAAGTTCTTGCGCCGCACCTCGGCTGGATCTAACGCCAGCTCTAGGGCGACCAGGTCCACCGCCCGCTCGATGATATACGCGGCCTCCGGGCGTCCGGCCCCGCGGTAGGCGTCCACCGGCGTCTTGTTGGTGAAGACCTCGTAGAGCTCGCCCCGGAAGTTCGGTATGGCGTAGCACCCGGTCGCCAGGCCGATGGTTGAGGTGGCGATGGCGGGGCTGAAGAAGCCCCAGTAGGCGCCCACGTCGGCGATGACCTTGACCTTGAGCCCGGTGATGACGCCATCGCGCTGGGCGGCGACCTCCACGTAGTCAACCTGGTCTCGGCCATGGATGGTGCCCTGAAAGTTCTCCCGCCGCTCCTCGATCCACTTCACGGGGCGCCCCAGGCGCAGGGCGAAGATGCAGGCTAGTATCTCCTCGCAGTAGACGTCGATCTTGCTGCCGAAGCCGCCCCCTACGTCGGGGGCGATGACTCGCACCTGGTTCTCTGGCAGCCCCAGCAGCGCGGCGAGCTGGCTCTTGAGCTGGTGGGGGTTCTGGGAGGTGGACCAGACGGTCAGGAGGCCCGAGGCCGCGTGGTACTGGGCTACCACCCCGCGCGTCTCCATGGCCAGGGGGATGAGGCGCTGGTTCACCAGCCGTTGCTTGACCACCACGTGGGCCTCCCGGAAGGCGCTGTCCACATCGCCGGCCTCGGTCAGGCTGTACCAGGCCTGGTTGTCCTTGAACTCCGCATGGACCCTGGTGGAGCGGGGCCGGAGGGCCCGTTCCGGGTCGGTGACGGCGGTGAGGGGCAGGTAGTCAGTCTGCACCAGGCTGGCTGCATCCACCGCCATGGCCCGGTCGGTGGCTACTACTGCAGCCACGGCTTCGCCCACGTAGCGCACCCTGTCCACGGCCAGAACTGGCCACTTGGGCTTTTTGAGGTCGGGAAAATCAACCACGCAGGGCACGGAATCGACGATCTGCCGCACCTCGGGGCCGGTGAGGGCGGCCACCACGCCGGGATGCTGGAGGGCGTCTTTGACGTTAACCCGCCGCAGGCGGGCGTGGGCGTGGGGGCTGCGGGCCAGGGCCATATAGAGGGTGCCCGCGGGCGTCACATCCTCTACGTAATTGCCGGTCCCCGTGATGAGACGCGGGTCCTCGCGGCGCTTGATGCGGCTGCCTACAGCCGGAGCAGCCATCAGATGCCTCCTTGCGCTCGGGGCCTCGGTGGTGACTGGGGCCCGGGGCGCTCTACCGCTGCTTGGTCTCCAGGAGCTTGCGGGCGGCGTGCTGGACTGCCCGGACGATGTTGTGGTAGCCGGTGCAGCGGCAGAGGTTGCCCGCCAAGCCGTGGCGGATCTGGGCTTCGCTGGGGTCGGGGATCCTCTCGAGGAGCTGACAAGCGGCCATGATCATGCCCGGAGTGCAGAAGCCACACTGCAGGCCGTGCTCCTCCCAGAAGCCTGTCTGGAGGGGGTGCAGCTTGCCGTCCCGCGCCAGCCCTTCGATGGTGGTGATCTCGGCGCCGTCGGCTTGGACCGCCAGGATAGTGCATGACTTCACCGCTTGCCCTTCCAGCAGGACGGTGCAGGCGCCGCACTGGCTGGTGTCGCAGCCCACGTGGGTGCCAGTTAGCCCCAGCACCTCGCGCAGATAATAGACCAGGAGCAGCCGCGGCTCCACGGAGTGTTGCTGGGTGACGCCATTGACGCGGAGGGTGACCTGACGGTTCATGCTGCCTCCCGGCCTGCCGACCCGATGCCGCAACAGCGATTATACTAGCAGGTCGGTAGGTCCTGGTCTACTTGGGCTTGCCGCCTCCGGGCGCTCCCCGGATGAGGAGGGGTGATGAAGATTGAAGGCTCCTACGGCATCAAGGCGCCCCAGGAGGTCGTTTGGGCCTTACTCCAGGACCCCCAGGCCATGGCCAAGTGCATTCCAGGCTGCGAGGGGCTGGAGCTGGCTGGGCCCAACCGCTACCTGGCGACCCTCCACGTCGGGATCGGCGCTATCCAGGGCACATACCGGGCAACGATCCGGCTGGTGGAGCCCAGGCCCAACCATGAGTACCGGCTTCAAGTGGAAGGGCAGGGGGGGCAGGGGTTTGTGAAGGGGCAAGCCCACATACGGCTGGCAACCGTGGGCCAGCAGACCAGGGTGACGGTGACGGGCGAGGCGGAGCTGGGCGGAGTGTTGGCCTCCGCCGGACAGCGGCTGGCGGGAGGGGTGGCAAAGCTGCTCATGGGCCAGTTCTTCAAGCGTATCAAGCGCTTGGCGGAGGCCAAGGGGAGCCAACCGGCGGACGGTGGCGCCTGACAGCCGAGGTCGCGGGCCGTTGTTGCAGGTGAAGGGGCCATCTGCCACCTGCTGGCCACCGCTGCCGCCTGGCCGCCGCGGTGGCGGCGCTCAGCAGTGAGGTAGGTATGGGAACGGGGGCCCCCGAGGCGCGGCGGCGCAAGGAAGAGGCTCTAGCCAGTCTGTTCGAGACCCATTATGAGCGCATCGTCCGCTATATCGCAGCGCGCATTGGCAAGGGTGAGGATGCCGAGGACCTGGCCAGCCAGGTCTTCGTGCGCGCGGTGGAGGCCCTGGACTCCTATGAGGAGCGTGGGCTGCCGATGCAGGCCTGGCTGTTCCGCATCGCCCACAACCTGGTTGTGGACTTCCTACGGCGCGGCGCCCATCGTCAGACCGTGCCCATGGATGAGATGCTGGCCGCGGGCGCTGGGGGCCCCGAGGAGACGGTCACTCTACGCCTGCAAGTGGAAATGGTAGCGGCGGCGATGGGGGAGCTGACCCCGGCCCAACGGGACGTGCTGGCGCTGCGCGCCCTGGGCGGGCTGACCTCCGAACAGGCCGGGAAGGTGCTGGGGAAGACCGCCGGGGCGGTGCGGGAGATGCAGAGCAGCGCCTTGAAGTCGCTGCGAAGGCTCCTGGAAGGTGGCGATAGGCCGTGAGCCCTGGAGAGGACGAGTTCGACCGCATCCTGGATGACTGCCTCGACCGCCTCCTGCGGGGCGAGTCTGTGGAGTCCTGCCTGGGCGGCTATCCCCGGCAGGCGCTGGAGCTGGAGCCGCTGCTGCGGGCTGCGCTCCAGGTGCAGCGTGGTCTCAGCCTGCCACTCCCGCCGGAACAGAAGGCCCAGGCGCGGCTGCGGCTGGCCCAGACGCTTCAGGAACGGGCCCAGCGGCCCCGCCGCCGGTGGCTCGCCTGGCCCCACCTGGCCAGACGTTGGGCCATGGCGGCCAGCGTGGCCCTCGTATTTGCCCTTGTCGCCGGGGCGGGCGCTGGCACCGTCGCCGCCTCCGCGAACACGACGCCTGATCAGCCCCTCTACGGCGTCAAGCGTAAGGCTGAGTCCGTGCGCATTTTCTTGTCCGTGGGCGCCGAGAGCAAGGCCAATAACTACGCCCGCCAGGTGGACCAGCGCCTAGGCGAGATGGCCCGGATGGTAGAGTCGGGACGGCCACGGGAGGTGGAGCTGCTGGGCGATGCTCTCAAGGGCCATCTGGAAAGGATCCAGGAGCTGGCCGGCGCTCCCGGCCTGGCCCGGCCAGGGCCCCGCAAGGCAGGGGCCCCCGACCAGCGCGGCGCGGCCCCCTCCGCCCCGGCGCTCTCGAGCCCTGACTCAGCGCCAGGGACCCCGGCGCCGCAAGAAACGGCCCTGCCCGACCGGGTGGCGGCGCTCACCGCCATGCTGGAGCGCAACGTGGAGCAGCGCCGGAGTCAGCTCCTGGCGGCGCTCGAGACGGCGCCCCCGGAGGCGCGGCCCAGGATACTGCGCGCCCTCGCTCTCACTGAGGAGCGCCACCGCCAAGCCCTGGAAGAGATCAAGCGACGCGCCAGCGAGGCCGAGCGCGAGCGGCGCAAGGACGGCATGCTACAGCCCAAGGATGGTACGCGTGGCGACGAGACGAGGCCCCCTCGGCGCGAGCGGGCTCCCTCCACTGGCGACGCCACCCTACAGCCCAAGGACGGCACGCGCGGCGACGAGACGCGCCCTCCTCGGCGCGAGCGGGCTCCCTCCACCACTGGCGACGCCACCCTACAGCCCAAGGACGGTAGGAAGAACGACGGGCCGGGGCCCCGTGAGCGCAACCCCGGGCCGCCCCAAGCCAGCCCTCTCTCCCCAGGATTCAGACTTGCTGAAGCCGGGCCTGCTGGAGCCGGGCCTGCTGGAGCCGGGCGGCGAGCCCCCGCCGGCGCGTAAGCCCCCGATAGAGCGGCCGCGCCCATAAGACTGCGGGGCGGGGCCGCCGGCAATTGAGGGAGTGCAGAGGGAGCACCCTCTGCCGGGGGTCGAAGGGGGTGTCCCCCTTTCCTCCCTTTCATGGATTCCCCCTTCCTGGATAGGAAGGGGGCCCAGGGGGATGGTCGCGGGCATGCTCATGAAGAGAGCCTGATCAAGAAAATGTGGTCTTGTACAGAGCCGCGACGCCCATCAGGTGGTGGGCCCGCTAGGGGCCGGCAGGGGTGGCACGACCCAGAAGCGGGGCCCTCGTCGAGGGCCCCCTATATGATGCCTCGGCTTCTGAGCCGGTCGAGCTCCGCCGCACTCAGGCCCAGCTCGCCGCCCAGCACCGCCTCGTTATCCTCGCCCACCAGAGGCGCGCGGCGCCTCAGGCGCCAGGGGGTAGCGCTGAAGCGGTAGGGCTCTCCTGGGTAGGTCAGAGCGCGTCCGGCCTCGGGGTGGTGTACCTCCACGAAGAAGCCGCGGTCGCGAAAGTGCTCGTCCGCCAAGGTCTCCTCTGGGAAGCGGACGATGCTCCAGGGCAGGCCGCGCGTCTGTCCGCCCTGGAACAGCTCCTCGGCGGTGTGGCGCGCGATAAAGCGCCCCAGGACCTCGGCGACGTGGTAGGGCTCCTGGTGCGTGGCAGCGCCCATGCGGACGAGGGGGTCGCCGTACCTGGGGTCGGCCAGGTCCTCGGCCATCCCCTCGCTGGCCAGCCACTCCACCAGCCGCGTCCAGGAGGCGGGGTCGCGCCCCGTGGCGAAGGTGTTCAGCAAGCGGCCATCGGCGGTGGGATGCTGGGTCTGGGGGGTGATGAAGGAGGCAGCGTGACGGCCCGTCTGCCGGATTACGACGGTGTTGTTATAAAGCCACATGGGCAGCGCCACCTCGGTGGTGCAGGAGACCGCCTCCTGGATGGAGACGTCCAGGCGCTGGCCCTGGCCCGTCAGGTCGCGCCAGAGCAAGGCGACCAGGGTGCTGGCCACGCCGTAGTGGCAGCCGATGTACCAGGCGTGGCCGCCGTCGGGCCGGATGGGAGGGGCGTCCGGGAAGTCCGCCTCGCTGTAGCCGCAGCTCGCCATCACCCCGCCCAGGGCGAGGAGGGTAAGGTCCGAGGCCAGGTAGTCGCGGTAGGGGCCGGTCTGGCCGAAGGGCGTCAGGGAGGTCATGATCAGGCGCGGGTTGAGGGCCGATAGGTCGTCGTAGCCCAGGCCCAGGCGGTCCAGGTAGCCGGGCGGCTGCGACTCCAGCAAGATGTCGGCGCGGCGCGCCAGCTCCTTGAACAGGCGCTGGCCCTCGGGGCGCTCCAGGTCCAGGGTGATGGCGCGCTTGCTGGTGTTGTGGTACCAGAAGGAGAGGCTGCGCTCCGGGCCGGGCGTATCGTCAAGGAAGGGGCCGACGCGGCGGGCGGCGTCGCCGCCGGGGGGCTCGACCTTGATGACGTCGGCGCCCATGTCGGCCAGCAGCTTGCCCATGTACTGGCCCTTCTCGTCGCACAGCTCCAGCACTCGCAGGTCGCCCAGGGCGGTCAAGGGTTGGCTTCGGTTTTGTTCAGCCATGTCAGCAACTCGTCTGCCCCGTAACCGAGAGCGTCACCCAGTTGGATGACACCTTGAAACAACTCCGGGAATTGCTCCCTGCTAATAGTGACGCCCTTCTTGGAAGGCCGCAGTCCATCTTGGGCGAGAAAAAAACTTCTGATGTCTATATAGTTGTGGCCTTTGTACTCATTCAGGCTTATCCGTATCTGCTCCTTCTTGCCTCTCCAAAACGTATGAACGGCGACCCCATACTCATCGTCTGCGCCAGGTAGCGCCATTCAGACCGCCGCCTCGTCCACCAGGCGGGCGTAGTCCTCGTCGGGCAGGCCCAGGAGCTCCTGGTAGACGTAGCCGTTGGCCTCGCCCAGGACAGGCGCGGCGCGCTCGATGCGCGAGGGCGTGGCCGAGAGCAGGGCGGGCTCGGCCTCCACCCGCCAGCGCCCGATCTCGGGGTGGTCCGTCTCTACCAGATAGCCGCGGTGGGCTAGCTGGGGGTCCTCCTCGGCGCGCATGCGCGACACCTGCACCCTACCCGCGGGGACGCCCGCGGCCTGCAAGCGTTGCATGAGCTCCGTGGCATCCTGGTGGCGTGTCCACGCGCCCACCAGCTCGTCCAGCTCGTCCTGATGGGCGCAGCGTTGCGACAGGGAGGCGAAGCGGGGCTCCTGGGTCCAGGCGGGCTCGCCCATGGCGTGCCGCAAGCCGCGCCACTGGTCGTCGGTGAAGACAGCGATGGCGCACCACTCGCCGTCGCGGCAGGGGTAGGCGCCATGGGGGGCGGCCGGGCGGTCGGTCAGGCGGTTGCCGGGCGGGTTCCCAGGGCGCTTGTAGGGCCGGCCGTTGGCGACGTAGTCGAGGATGGCGGACCCGGTCAGGGCCATCCCCACCTGCGCCTGGGACATATCTATCCACTGGCCCTGGCCGGTGCGGTTGCGGTGGTGCAGGGCCATCAGCACGGCGATGGCGCCGTAGAAGCCGGCGGTGTGGTCCATGTAGGAGTAGCCCCAGCCGGCGGGCGGCAGGCCGGGCAGCCCCGACATGGCCGTGAGACCGGAGAGGGCCTGGGCCGTGGGCCCCCAGGTGATGTAGTCGCGGTGGCGCCCGAAGTGGCCGAAGCCCGAGAGGCTCAGGTAGATGATGTCGGGCTTGATCCGCCGCAGCTCCTCGTAGCCCAGCCCCCAGTCCTCCATCACCCGCGAGCTGTAGTTCTCGATCACCACGTCGGAGAGGGCGATGAGCTGCTTGAGCAGGCGGAAGGCGTCGGGGTGATGGACGTTGAGGGTGATGCTGCGCTTGGCGCGGTTCATGTTGTTGAAGAAGCCGCTGCGGTTGACGCCCGGCGCCTGCTCCACGAAGGGCCCGGTGTTGCGGATGGTGTCCAGGTTGCTGTGGTACTCGACGCGGACGGTCTCGGCGCCGAAATCGGCCAGGATGCGCGTGGCTTGCGGCCCGGCGATGACCCAGGTGAAGTCCACCACCCGGACGTGGGCCAGGGGAAGAGGGGTTGGCATCAGATCAGGCTCCGGCTCTGGCCGCCGTCGATGTTGATGCATGTGCCGGTGATG
>SHYM01000001.1 GCA_009692805.1 Dehalococcoidia bacterium
GGGGTGGCCCCCGGTGAGGAAGCGCACCTCCAGGGCCGCCAGTAGCTTGGCCGGCAGCAGGCTGGACACGGTGCCGCTGACGGTTATGCAATCACCGTCCTTGATGAGGCCCACGGCCTCTTCGGCGCTTATGACCTTGCTCTTGCCCACGGCTACCCCCACCACCTCACGCCTTCCGTGGTCTCATTTCCAGCCGGCAGTTGAGGGCTACGTGGCGCCAGCCGGGCGCGGCCGGGCGACATTGCCCCGGTAGTCCCCGAACTTCTTATCCCTGTTCTCCAGGGCTGCCTTCAGCCCGCGCTCCGTCCGGATTTTTCCGAACTCGCCGGCGCTCTTGCGCCCGGAAGCGGCCCTTAGGATATCGTTGCCGGTGTCTATGCCGGCGCGCATACCCATGATCTCGAACTGGCGGTTGATGGAGCGCTTGGTCATCATGATGAGGTCCGTGGGGATCATGGCGATGCGCTTGGCCAGGGCCTCGGTCTCCGCCTCCAGCTT
This sequence comes from Dehalococcoidia bacterium, assembly GCA_009692805.1. GTDB lineage: Bacteria > Chloroflexota > Dehalococcoidia > SHYM01 > SHYM01 > SHYM01. Next base: position 499 of record SHYM01000001.1, read on the forward strand.
GTCCTCCGGCACGCAGCGGGTGGCCCAACCCACGCGGTAGGCCTCTTTGCCGTCCATGGGGTCCCCGGTGAAGAGGAACTCCTTGGCCTTGGTGAGGCCCATGAGCCAGGCGAACCACTGGGTGTTGCCGGTGGTCAGCTCGCGGGCGACAGGGTAACCGATGAGCGTGTTCTCGCCCACCACGCGGATGTCGCAGAAAGAGGCCAGCTCGGTGGCGCCGGCCAGGCAGTAGCCGTGGATCTGGCCGATGACCGGCTTCAAGAGGTCCCACATGGTCCAGTAGGTATAGACCAGGTCCCGCAGATACTGGCTAGACACACCGTCCAGGTCGGGGTGGACATAGACCTCGGGCGAGTTGACCGAGTGCCCGGAATCGCCTTCCGGGGTTAGATCGTAGCCGGCGCTGAAGGCGCGGCCCGCGCCTTTCAAGATGATCACACGAATGTCGCCATCGGCCTCGGCTCGCTTCATGGCCCGCCTAATCTCCAGGCGCAGGTCGTAGCGCAGGGCGTTCAGCTTCTCCGGGCGGTTGAGGATGATCCGCGCAATCGGCGGGTCTTTCTGGTAAATGAGGAACCGGTCCTCGGTGGTGAGCGGCCGGTGGGGCATCAGTCCGTAGTCTGGCATTCGTCTCCTCTCCTTTCTTGCCTGTCCCCCACGGGACCTAGCTTGCGATAGCTGCGGCCCTAGTCAGCCGGGCCGACCATGGGCGCCGCCTACCCCCCGAACGGGCAGTGCCGGAATGGGTTATACATCCCTACGGCACCGCTCGTCAATGACCGACAGCGGCCTAGTGGCCGGGCTTGTCTACCCTACCCATGCTACGCGGAGGGCCAGCGCCTGAGGCCTGCCCGCCAGGGTGGCACCCACCCTAATCTCTGACGCCGCGGGCCGTACCGCGGCGGTTGCAAGCCACGGGCAGCGTGCGATAATGGGCCCGTTTGCGAGCCATCAACGCTAGGAGGAGCCAGAATGGGATACAAAGAGGTCGTGCTGAGCCAGGACGCGGGAGTGGCGATCCTGAAATTGAACCGGCCCAGCCGGCTCAACGCCCTGAGCGCGGGGCTGCTGGACGACATCGGCGATGCCCTTGATGTGGTGTTGAAAGATGACGCCGTGCGCTGCGTGGTGATCACGGGTGAGGGCCGCGGCTTCTGCGCCGGCGCCGACCTGGCGGGCGGGGGGCCCGCGGGCACGGCGCCCGAGCCCGAGCTGCCGCGCAGCACCCGCCTGGAGCCCTTCGCCCGCTTCGGCCGCATGGTGACGCTGCTCCGCAACACCACCAAACCCACCATCGCCGCCGTCAACGGGCTGGCCGTGGGCGCGGGCCTCTCCCTGTCCCTGCTGTGCGACATCCGCATCGCCGCCGCCGACGCCCGCTTCAGCGCCATCTTCGTGAAACGCGGCCTGGTGGCCGATACCGGCTGCACCTACCTGTTGCCGCGGACGGTGGGCGTCGCCAAGGCGCTGGAGATGATGTACACGGGCGACATGGTGAGCGCCGAGGAGGCGCTGCGGGTCGGCTTGGTCAGCCAGGTCGTCCCGCCCGACAAGCTCCTGCCCACCGCCCTGGAGCTGGCCCGGCGCATCGCCACCGGCCCCAGCGTCTCCATCGAGCTGATGAAGCGGATGGTCTACCAGGGGCTGGAGGCCGATAACTTCGTGGCCTCAACCGCCTTCGAGGGTTTCGCCCAGAACGTGGCCCACACCACCGCGGACGCCAAGGAGGGGGTGAAGTCCTTCCTGGAGAAGCGGGAGGCTAACTTCAAGGGCAAATAAAGGTGGAGAAGTAGAAAGGAACAATCATGGCAATCGGTGATATCGTCAAGAAGTTCCAGGAAGCGTTCAGCAAGGGTGACGTCGCGGCCCTAGGCGCCATGTACGCACCAGACGCCGTGGCCCAGCATCCGATGGTGCCTCAGGCGTTAAAAGGTAGGGAGGCGGTGCGTCAGTTTGAAGGAGGCATGTTCGCGGCGTTCTCTGCCATCACCTGGAAGGCTTCCAGCGTCGCGGTCTCAGGGAGCACCGTCGCGGTGGAGTTCGAGATCGGCGCCACCAACACCGCCCCCATGCCTGGGCCTTCAGGTATGATCCCCGCCACCAACCGCCGCGTTGAGCTGCGAGGCGCCAGCTTTCTCCAGATCAATGCTCAGGGCCTCATCGCCAGTGAGCACCGCTACTTCGACACGGCGGCCATGATGCAGCAATTGGGGCTCATGCCCAAGTAAAGCCGAGAGGAACGGGCGTCATCAAGAGCTGACGCGCGAGGAGGACCGCCATGGCGTCTGCCTACGAGAACATCCTCTACGAAGTTAAGGGCCCGGTGGGCTACCTCACCCTCAACCGCCCTGAAAAGATGAACGCCCTCAGCAACAACCTGCGGGCGGAGATGATCCACGCCCTCAAGAACGCGGAGGGCGACCCCCAGGTTAGCGTGATAGTGGTCCGCGGCGCGGGCCGCACCTTCTCCGCCGGCTACGATATCGGCGGCGGGCGTGACGCCCCGGCCGGTAGTCCCTACGTACACCCCATCTCTCGGCGTCCCGACGTGGGCTCCCTCCATATGGGGCCCGTGGAGTGGGCGCATCATGTCATTGACACTAACTGGGTGATCTGGGAGATCCAGAAGCCCGTGATCGCCCAGATCCACGGCTACTGCCTGGCTGGCGGCACCGAGCTGGCCACGATGTGCGACTTCCGCATAGTGACCGAGGACGCCATCATCGGCTATCCGCCGGTGCGGGCGATGACCACCATGGACAACATGTGGGCCCCCTGGCACCTGCCCATGGCCAAGGCCCGGGAGCTCGCCTACCTGGGCGACCCCATCACCGGGAAGGAGATGGCCCACTGGGGCTGGGCCAACCGGGCGGTGCCTGGGGAGCAGTTGCAGGCTACAGTGGACGAGTTCGCCCACCGCCTCTCGCTCATAGACCAGCAGATGCTCATCTACTCCAAGCGCTCTGTAAACCGCGCCTACGAGGTCATGGGCATCCGCACGGCCCTCTACGCGGGGGCGGACATCCAAGCCCTCAGCTCCATCCGGCCTCAGGGCGGGGTCTTCAACGCCATCTCGGCCGAGCGCGGCCTCAAGGCCGCCCTCCAGTGGCGCGACGGCCCCTTCGCGGACTATGGCACCCACGGCAAGAAGACGGAACGCCGGCCGCAGGACCTGCCCAAGACGCCCCCCGCGCCTAGCGGCAACTACTAGCGCCGAGCCGCAGCGGGCTCGATTGGTCCTGACCGGCTTGGGCGAGCTTTGCACAAAAAAGTCTCGTTCCTTCGAGCTGGCTCTCCCCTGAAGATGCCATCGACCATCCCCCTTACAAAAGGGAGAGAAAGGGGGCCACCCCCTTACGCCCCCGGCAGATCCCGAGCATCGGGACTCTGCACTCCCTCCTTTGCCGGTAAGATGCCCCGTTTGTACAAAGGAACCGTGACTCAACGATAGGAGGGGTCATGACTCAAGGGAGAGCGAAGACGCAACAGCAAGAGCATACCTGGGACGACCTCATCGCCGCCATCGGGCAGGACTTCTCGGGTGGGGAGGTCCGGCAGACGGCCGACGCCATTGACCGGAGCATGATCAGGCGCTATTGCGAGCCCTTGGAGATAGACTGCCCTCTCTACCACGACGACGAGGTGGCCCGCCAGCACGGGTACAAGGGCATCCTCTTGCCTTGGAGCGCCTACGGCGCGCTCAGCGGCCCTCCCGTCTGGAAGCCAGGGGACGCTACCAAGTGGCCGGTGCCTGACAAGGATTACAGCGCCACCATCCGTCCGCCCTCGGAAAGGACTGAGAGCAAGGCGCCGCCTCTTCCCATGCCCCTCACCGACTCCAGCATGGCCACCGACATCGAGATCGAGTATCTCCTTCCCGTCTATGTGGGGGACCGGCTTTCCTCTCGGGGGCGCAAGTTGGTGTCCGTCGCCGTGCGCCAGACCCGGGTGGGCTACGGCGCCTTCTATGTCTTGGAGAGCGAGATCGTCAACCAGCGAGGCGAGGTCGTGGCCAAGACCCGCAATGGCATCTACCAATACATCTCGGGCGCCAAGGGCCCCAACAAGGGAGGGTGACAACCCATGGCTGATTGGAGCAAGCAGCGTTACTGGGAGGACGTCAAAGAGGGGGACGAGGTCCCGGGGGTGGTTTTCAACATCGCGTTGCAGCGCCTGGTCATGGCGGCAGGCGGCAACCGGGACTTCAACCAGATCCACCACAACGACCGCATAGCCAAGGCTCAGGGAGCCCCCGACGCCTATGCCAACAACGGCTTCGTTCAGGGCATGTGGGAGCGCACAGTCCGCGAGTTCATCGGCCTGGACGGGAACGTCAAGAGGGTGGGCCCCTTCCGCATGGTCAGCTTCAACACGGTGGGCGAGGGTGTGATCACCAAGGGCAGGGTAAAACGGAAGTGGCAGGAGGGCCGGCAGGGTCTCGTCGAGCTCGAAATCTGGTCCGAGCACTCCAAGGGCGTCAGCGTGGGACCCGGGCCCGTCGTCGTCACCCTGCCCTTCCGGCGCGGGTAGTATCCGGGGCTCTCCGCGGCGCTACCTAGTTGCTTATGGCGCTCAGCCTACGGGGCATGCCACGGCACTCTTTCGCGTCCCGCAAACTTCGCACAACAAGTCTCATTTTCTTCGAGCTGGCTCTCCCCAGGAAGAGAGTGTAAGGAGAAGGAGAGAATCCCGAGCGTCGGGACTTCGACCCCCGGCAGATCCCGAGCATCGGGACTCTGCACTCCCTCTATTGCCGGGGGATTCCTAGCGCCAGGCCTCATCCGGAGGATAGACGTTGCGGCCAATGTGCCTTGCGGCGGGGCCGGCGAACCAGTCCCGCACCGTGTCCCGCCACTTGAGGTAGTGCGGCGCCTGCTGATGCGCCTGGAAGGCGGCCTCGTCGCGATACGCCTCGTATAGGTGGACAAGATTGGGGTCGGCCGCGTCCTGGAGCACATCGAAGCGCAGGCACCCCGGCTCGTCTTGATTAGAGCCCCGCGCATCCCCCAGCATCGCCTCCATAAACTGCTCCCGGCGCTCGGGCTTGACGTGGAGGGTGACCATGAGGACGTACATGCTTACCTCCCAAGCAGGCAAGGCGTGCCTGCAGCGCATCACCAGATAGAAGTTCCCAAAGGTTATGGGGGCGTGGCGTCTGGTCCCACGCGTCCAGGGCGTCTACTTACTTGAGCCGCGCCGCGTGTAGGGCACCTTCAGCCGGCGAGTATACACCCTCCGCTATGAGCGGGCAGCGCCGGACAGGGCTGGGGGCCCTGAGTTGCGCCCTACATCGCCTAACCACGGTACATCGCTTGAAGGCCAGCTGGCCACCTGAATGCCGCCGGATGGCTCCTGCCTTATACTTGACTGACGCTAGGGGAGCCGGGCCATAATCCGCGCAGAGTCCTAGGTCCCGTAACAGGGCCGTCGCGCTAGCAAGGAGAGGTACGGATGCCGGGGCCGCTAGCTGACCTCACGATCCTCGACCTAACGGAATACATCGCCGGTCCCTACGCGACCAAGCTGCTGGCGGACTACGGCGCCAACGTCATCAAGCTGGAACGGCCGGGCGGCGACCCCTCGCGAGGACTGGGGCCGTTCAAGGGGAACAGCAAGCACGCCGAGCGCAGCGGCACCTTCTTCTATTTCAATACCAACAAGCGCTCCCTCGTGCTGGACCTGCGCGCGCCTGAGGGCCGGCAAGTCTTCCTGCGGCTGCTGGACGGGGCGGATATCGTGGTCGAGAGCTTCCGGCCGGGCGTCCTGGACCGCCTGGGCGTGGGCTGGGACGCTGTCCATGCCCGCAAGCCGTCCGCCCCCCTGGTATCCATCACCAACTTCGGGCAGACTGGCCCTTACCGGGAGTTCCGGGCCTCGGAGCTGGTGCTGTTCGGCTTCGCCGGGGAGATGTACTCCATGGGGGGTCAAGACCGCGCGCCGGTCAAGATGTACGGCACGGCTGCCCAGGTGGAATCGGGCTCCGCCGCGGCGAGCGCCATCCTGGGGGCGGCGATGGTCGGCAAGTGGCAAGGAGTGGGCCAGCGAGTGGACTTCTCCCTGGCGGAGAGTCACCTATTAGGAGTGGACCGCCGCCACGCCACCGTCATCGGCTATCAGTTCTCCGGTCGCAAGACTCAGCGCCGGGCGGGCGCCGGCGTCGCCCTGGGCGGAGTCTACCCCTGCGCCGATGGCTACGTGGAACTGGCAGGCGGCGCCTGGTTCGACCGCGTCATAGAGATGCTGGGAAACCCCGCGTGGCTGCGCGACCCCAAGTGGCTGGACCCGGTCGCGCAGACCGACCCCGCCCTGATCGAGGAGTTCGAGGGCCACTTTTACGAGTGGCTGCTGGCGCGCACCCGTCGAGAAGTCTTGAGGGAGGCGCTGCAGGCGCGGGCGATCTGCGCGCCCATGTTCACCGTGGACGAGCTCTTCGACGACCCTCACTTCATCGCCCGCGGGCTCTGGGCCCGGGCGGAGCATGCCGAGCTGGGCGCCTTCGCCATCCCTGGCAGGCCCTTCCTCATGAGCGATTCGCCCTGGGAACTGCGGCGTCCGGCGCCGCTCCTGGGCCAGCATACGGCCGAGGTGCTGCGCGAGGCCGGCTACAGCGAGGGTGAGGTCCAGGCCCTGGCCCAGCGGCATATAGTGGAGGTGCGGTGATGGCCCACCTGCCGCTGCACGGCATCAGGGTCGTCGACCTGACTGGCGTCTGGGCCGGCACCTTCGCCACCATGCTCCTAGCCGACCTAGGAGCAGAGGTCATCAAGCAGGAGAACCCCTACCTCATGCAGCCCAACACCCGCGGCCGGCGCGCTCACCTGACCAAAGCGATGCTCCAGGGTGGCACGGCCTGGGGCTCCGGTTACCCGAACAATGAGCCGGGGCCGCGCCCCTGGAACTACTGTCCGACCTTCGTGCAGCTCTACCGCAACAAGCGCAGCTTCACCGTGGACATCCGCGGGCCTGAGGGCATGGACATCCTGCGGCGGCTGATTGCAAAGTCCGACGTGGTCATGGAGAATAGCGCCCCCGGCGTCATGGAGAAGCTGGGCATTACCTACGAATGGCTCCAAGGCATTAAGCCAGACATCATCTTTGCCCGCATGCCGGCCTACGGCTCCAGCGGGCCCTACCGGGATGGGCGCGCCATGGGCGTGCACCTGGAGAGCATGATCGGGCATGCGCTCCTGCGCGGCTACCCGGACCTCGACCCCTCCAACAGCACCGCCACCTTCGTCGCCGACTACACGGCGGGCACCCAGGCGGCCCTGGCGGTCATGATGGCGCTCTGGCACCGCCGGCAGACCAACCGCGGGCAGTTGATCGAGCTGTCCCAGGCGGAGAGCGCCGTGCCGATGATGGCGCAGGCCCTGATGGACTGGTCGCTAAATCAGCATCTGCAATCCGCCATCGGCAACCGCTCCCTCGACGGCGCCGCCCCCTGCGGCGTCTATCCCTGCCGCTCGCCGGGCACACCAGAAGACAGCGGCGACCACTGGATCGCCATCACCGTCGGCAGCGACCGCCAGTGGGAGGCGCTGCGCAAGCTTATGGGCGACCCGGAGTGGGCGCGCTCGGGGGATCTGGTCACGGCGGAGGCCCGGGCCCAGCGCCAAGACCTGCTCGACGCCAGGCTGGCGGAGTGGACGGCTGACTGCGACGACTACGAGCTGATGCACCGGCTTCAGGCCGCCGGCATCGCCGCCGCCCCCGTCCTGGAGGCCTCCCGCGCGCTCGATGACCCCCAGGTCCTGGCGCGGGACCTCTATCAACCGCAGCGCATCTACGACGATGTGGGCGTCTACAAGTACATGACGCCCTTCTACCGCTTCTCCGAGACGCCCACGGGCATCCACAAGCCCCCGGTGGCTTTCGGGGAGGACAACGAATACGTCTACAAAGAGGTCATCGGGGTCAGCGACGGGGAGTACGCGCGCCTGCGGGCCGCCGGGCATATACGCATGGACTTCGACGAATCGGTGCCCTGAGGCGCTAGTCTAGGGGCGGCGGGGCACGCTAACACTAACTGGCGAGCGAAGTGCGCCTGCCGCTGGGCAGGCGCCTTCGCCCTCTATCTATTGCGTTAAGGAGCGGGCCTCGGTTACCTCACGGCGCTCCCGGCATCCACTTGGCCCGCCACAGATGAGTAACGGTTGTCTGGCCAGGCACGAGGTCCCAGTCCACCCTTTGGTTGAAGCCGAAGATCAGCACCCCACCCAACAGGGGGATGGTGAGGGCCTGCTCGTGGAGGTACAAGTACATCTCCCGGTTGACCTTCTCTCGGTCGGCGGGTTCGAAGGTGGTCCGCATCTGGAGGGCCCAGGCCTCCAGCTTGGCATCAAGCATCTGACCGTTAAAACCTTCGGGTGTGTTCTTAGAGAACGTGACGTAGCCAGGCGCTTCCCCCTCTGAGCTCAGCCCGTTGACGCGGTACATGCGTATGGGGTACGTGCGCGCCGGGTTATCGCCGGCGTAAGAGACGATGGTGCCAACCTCGGTCAGGCGGTCGCGGGCCTTAATCCCTATGGCGTTCCAGTAGGCGATGGCCACCTGGTAGGCCTCGGGATACCCTGACGAGGTGCGGTAGTACCAGATCGGAAACTCGCGGTCGAAGGGGAACTTGGCCTCCTCCAGCAGCCTGCGTGCCTCCTTGGGGTCGTAGCCGTAGGGCTTGATCTCGTCCTCGGTGGCGCCAACTCCCACGACGGCGCGTGACCAGGGCCCGGGGATGTAGCTGCCGTACTTGCCCAGGGCCACGCCGTCGAAGATGGCCTTGCGGTCCACGGCCAGGATGAAGGCCCGGCGCACCCGCACGTCCAGGAAGGGGTTGGGGACATCCGTCCCTGGGATCACCGGCGTGTCCGTGGAGAAGAGGACGGGGACCCAGCCGCCGGTGTTGGTCGCCTTCACCCGGAAACGCTTGTCCTTCAGCAGCTCCTCGCCCTGGCGGGGCTGCACCTCGTCCATGAAATCTATCTGGCCCGACTTGAGCATGGCCAGACGGCTCTCGGGCTCTGGCACAACCATGCGGACGATGGTCTTGACCTGGACCTTATCGGCGTCCCACCAGTAGGGGCTGGCCTCCATGGTGAGGGACTCGAAGGGCCGCCACTCCACAAACTTGTAGGGGCCGGCGCCGATGGGGTTCTTCTGAAAAGCCTCGTAGGGACTGTGACGGGCCTGAACGACGAGGCCGCCCATCTTGGACCATCCCAGGGCATCGGCCCCGGTAAGGGTGAAGACCACGTTGCGGTCGTCAATGGCCTCCACGCTTTTTATCTGGCGCGGGAGGGCGGCGTTGGGGCTGTTTAAGGCGTAGGGCGACCTGATCTTTTCGACGGTGAAGAGGATGTCATCGGAGGTCACCGGCTTGCCATCGTGGAAGCGGGCGCCTTTGCGAATGACGTAGCGGACCTTGAGCCCCTTCTCGTCCCAGGACCAGGCCTCGGTCAGGTAGGGCTCGGCGGGCTTCCCTTGGCGCTGGATTGACAACAGAGTGGCGTTGAAGTCCGTAACCGTGTAGAAGCTCTGCAGCCCTCCTCCGGTGGCGACGTGGATATCGCGGTTGGTGATGTCGGCCACCGCCGCCATGGTCATCTTGCCCCTCGGGCCCGAGGCCGAGGCGGTGGGCGTCGGAGTGCTTACCGCCGACGCCGCGGCCCGCGTAGGGGTAGGTGCGGCTCCAGGCGCGGCCGTCGCCGCCGGCGCGGCAGCCGTTCTAGTGGGGGTCGCCGTGGGGGCCGCGGCGCCTCCGCAGGCCACGGCGATCAGTCCTATGACACTGAGCCCTGAAGATAGTGTGCGCCACTTGGACATAAGGCACCTCCTAACGCGATGTAGTTGGTGGCCTATTCACGCATATCGGACGTCTTTCGTCAAGTCAATACGTCAGCATATATATAGTACGTCACCGGGGGCCTCGCGGTTTTCGGGGCCGCCCCTGCCTGCGCGCCGACGGCCTTGGGCCGGACCGCTTCAGGGGATCCGGCAGTTATGGCACAATAGGGATCACGAACCGCAAATGAAGATCCTTCTCAGACTCCTCGTTCGGGTATTCCCCTATAAGAGGCGCGTCGCCCTGGCTTGGCTCTGCGTGCTGGGCGCGGGCGCCTTCATGGTTATCACCCCTCGCCTGGTGCAGTGGGGCATCGACTTCGGCCTCCAGGCGCATCAGGTCACCGAGACCGTGGTGCGCGACGGCGTATCGCAAGAGGTCACGCGCCTGGCGTTTGAGAGCAAGTACTGGCTCCTCATTATCGCCGGGGCGGCGGTGCTGGGCGCCGCGCTGCTGCGCAGCGCCTTCGCCTTCGGCCAGCAGTACCTAAGCGAGTGGCTCTCCGCGCGGGTGGCCTATGACCTGCGCAACGCGATCTACGACCGCCTCCAACGCCTCTCCTATGCCTACCACGACCAGCACCAGACCGGACAGCTCATGTCCCGCGCCACTCAAGACGTGGAGGCGGTGCAGAGGTTCATCAGCATGGGCTTCTTGCGGCTCCTCTACATCCTGCTCCTGATGCTTTCCATTCTGGCCCTCATGCTGCTGGAAAGCCCGACTTTGACCCTGGTCTGTTGGCCATTCCTAATTCTCATCGCCGCCTGGTCTACCAGGTATAACCTCAAGCTGCGGCCCGTCTGGACAAGGGTGCAGGACGGGCTGGGACGTCTCACCACGGTGCTGCAGGAGAGCCTCTCGGGCATACGAGTGGTGAAGGCCTTCGGCCGCGAGGCTTACGAAAGCCGGAAGTTCGCCGTCGAGGCCCAGCACCTCTTCGACGACTCCTACTACGCCAGCAAGGTCCAGGCAGTGAGCACGCCGCTCATGACGGGCCTCTGGATGCTGTCCCTCGCGGCGACTATCTGGTTCGGCGGCAGGGAGCTGGCCGCCGGCCGCCTCAGCCAAGGGGAGCTGGCCGCCTTCGCCCTGTACCTCACCTTCCTACAGATGCCGGTCCGCATGCTGGGGATGATCATCACGCTGATTGCCCGCGCCCACTCCTCGGGGGAACGCATCTTTGAGATCCTGGATGCAGATTCGGCGGTCAAGGAGAAGGCCGGCGCGCCGGAGCTGAGGCACGTGAAGGGCCAGGTGCGGTTCGAGAATGTATCCTTCGGCTACGATGCCATCAGCCCCGTCCTCAAGGACATCGACATCGACGCGCGTCCCGGCCAGGTCATCGCCCTGCTGGGGCCCACGGGCAGCGGCAAGACGACGATAGTGAACCTGCTGCCGCGCTTCTACGACGTCACCCACGGGCGCATCACCATCGATGGCATCGACATCCGAGATGTTGCCCTAGCCTCGCTGCGCCAGGTCATCGGCGTGGTCCATCAGGATGTATTCCTCTTCTCGGCCACGATTCGCGAAAACATCGCCTATGGAGTCCCGGGGGCCACGCAGGAGGAGATCGAGCGGGTTGCCAAAGCGGCGCGCATCCACGACTTCATCATGACCACGCCCGAGGGCTACGAAACCTGGGTAGGAGAGCGTGGAATCACCCTCTCTGGCGGCCAGAAGCAGCGGGTGTCCATAGCCCGCACCCTCTTGCAGGGGCAGCCCATCCTGATCCTGGACGACTCCACGTCCAGCGTGGACACGGAGACCGAGTACCTGATCCAACAAGCCTTGGCCGAAATCATGCGGGGACGCACCACGTTTGTCATCGCCCAGCGGCTGCGGACGGTGGAGCTGGCGGACCAGATACTGGTGCTGGACGAAGGCCGGATCGTGGAGCGCGGCCGGCACCAGGAGCTGTTGGAGCACAACGGCTTCTACCGTCAGATCTACGACCTGGAGCTGCGGGACCAGGAGGAGGCCCTCCCCAGCGCGCCCCTCTTGGGACAGCCGGCCCCGGCCTCGTTGGCGCGGTAAGCCAGATATGTCGGCGAAAGGGACAGCCTAGTGGGACATTGGGGTGGCGGGGGCGGGGGCGGCGGCTTTGGTGGCGGCGGCCTGGGAGGCGCCCTGGGCATGGGGGGTGGCGCCAATCAGTGGCGCCGCGCCGCCGACGGCTGGCAAGATGAGGCCGTGGGCAAGGCCTACGACCACACCGTCATGACCCGCCTGGTGCGCTACCTCTTGCCCTACCGGCGCCACATCATCCTCTCTCTGCTAGGGACGGTGCTATTCGCCCTCGCCTCCTATACCCAACCCGTGCTGGTGGGCATGGCCATCGACAGCGCTGTCCAGGGCAACCTGCGGCAGCTAAGCTGGGTGAGCCTGGCCTTCGTGGCGCTGGCCCTTATCGCCTGGGCCTCCTACTACTTGTTCATGTCCACCACAGCCTGGCTGGGCCATCGCGTCCTCTATACCCTGCGCACCCAGATGTTCGATCACCTGGAGAAGCTATCCCTCAGCTTCTACGACCGGCAGGAGGTCGGGCGGGTCATGTCCCGGGTCCAGAACGATGTGACCTCCATCCAGGAGCTCCTCACATCGGGCTTTTTCGCCATCCTGGCGGACGTGCTGGGCCTGGGGGTGGTGGTCTTCTGGCTCCTGGAGCGAGATGTGGCGATGGCCCTTATCGCCATGGCCGTGGTCCCCCTCCTGCTGCTCTCCCTGGTGATCTGGCAACGACGGGCGATAGGGGCCTTCATCCGCGTCCGCGCGGCCATCGCCAGGGTGAACGCCAACCTGCAGGAGAACATCTCCGGAGCGCGGGTCATCCAAAGCCTCAATCGGGAGGACGAAAACCTGCGCCGCTTCGATGAGGTAAACGCCAGCCACCTGCAGGCCAACGTGGAGGCGGGACGGCTGTCGGCGGCGGTGCAGCCGATGGTAGAGATAGCGGTGGCCATCGCCACCGCCCTCGTCATCATCTTCGGCGGCATCCGCGTGATCCAGGGCGGCATAACCATCGGCGTCGTGGTCACCTTCGTGGTCTTCGTCCAGCGCTTCTTCGAGCCCATCCGCACCCTGGTCATGCAATACGCCCAACTCCAGCGCGCCATGGCCGGCGGCCAGCGCATCTTCGAGGTGCTCGACACCAAGCCCCAGATTGTGGATGCGCCCGACGCCGTGGAGCTGGCGGACATCAAAGGCGCGGTGTCCTTCGAGCATGTCCATCACAGCTACCTGCCGGGCTTGGAGGTGCTGCACGACTTCAACCTGGAGGTGTCGCCGGGGGAGACCATAGCGCTGGTCGGCCCCACCGGGAGCGGCAAGACTACGGTCACTTCATTGGTGTGCCGCTTCTACGATATGACCCAAGGGCGCATCCTCATCGACGGCCACGATGTGCGGAACATCAAGCTCAGCTCCCTGGCGCGCCGCGTGGGAATGGTGCTCCAGGACGCCTTCCTTTTCTCGGGCACCGTTAAAGAAAACATCCGCTATGGTCGCTTGGACGCTACCGATGAAGAGATCGTGGAGGCAGCTACAGCCGTGGGGGCTCACGGCTTCATCTTGAGGCTGGCCAAGGGCTACGAAACCGTCCTCCAGGAGCGTGGCCAGAACTTATCGGTGGGGCAGCGCCAGCTCATCAGCTTCGCCCGCGCGGTGGTGGCAGACCCCCGCATCCTCATCCTAGACGAGGCGACCGCCAAGGTGGACAGCAGCACGGAAGCCGTTATCCAGAAGGCCCTCAGCCGCTTGCTGAAGGGGCGGACATCCTTTGTGATCGCCCACCGGCTCTCCACCATCCGCAGCGCCGACAGGCTGGTGGTCCTTGAAGCCGGCCGCGTCGCGGAGATAGGCACCCACGAGGAGCTGCTGGCCCGCGGCGGCCTTTACAGCCGCCTCTACCGCATGAGCTACGAAGGGCGTGACGGCGCGACGCTATCCGGCAACGGCGACGGCCACCTGGCGAGCCCTTTGCCCGGCCTCGGGGAACCGCTTACCGCAAACTAGGCTGGCCGAGCGGCCGACCCGGGCCCGTCGCACCCGAGGCGAGCGCGTAACGGCCTCTCTGGATGCGGCTTTGGCCCTAGCTCCGCCGAGCCCGCCGTATAAGAGCTTGCGGTGCCAGGCACCGCTCTGGGCACGGGCCTGCGGTCGTTCACCGGCCCTCGCTGCCCATGCCAGGACGGTTGCGCAACGCGCCTTTATCATGTAATACAGACGGATAACAGTCTGAGGTTGTCAGCGAGGTGCCACGCAGGAACCTCCGTGTCGCTGAGAAAGGGGATGGCATGACCCAGAACAGAGAGGCGCAATGGCAGGTTACGTGCCAATGTGGCTGGCGCGTGCACGGGGCGAAAGCAGAGGTCGTCGTAGCCGTACGACAGCACGGTCGCAGCGCCCATCAGTTGGAGGTCACCGAGGACCAGGTGATGGCCCTCGCCGTTCCGGACGGACAGGCCTAGTCACCGATATTCGGCACGAGGCGCCGGCGCCCACCCTTGAAGCACCTCGCTGTCTTCCTCATGGCTAGCGTTGAGTAGCCCGTCCCGATGGGGGCGACAACATGGAAAGCGAACGACCGTCGCAGCATATCGAGGGGCTGCCGGCGCCGCTCTCGGAACTGCCGTGGTCGGCGTCCTTCGTGATGCAGGCGATAGAAATCCTGCCGGTCGCGTTGCGCGAGAGGCAGCTTCTATCCCTGCGGCCCGAACACGCCGGCTCATTCGTCGTCGGCTGGCCGGCTGGCGCCCGGCCAGAGGAGGTAGCGGCACGAGCGATGCAGGAGTTGGGGCTGGAGCCCCTCGTCCTCCACTCGACATCGTGGCGTCACGTCGGGGCGGAGGTGGTGCTCACCTATCTGACCGTCGTGTCGCCCGTCGCCGGCCTTCCGCCGTCATGGGAGGCCGCGCCTATCATCCATGTAGAACTGGCCCGCGGCGACGCCACGACCCCACCCTCGGCCATCGGCGTGCTGCAGGTTCTAGAGCACACGTTGCGTCACCTGGCCTGGCTGCTGGGGGACGATCCGGCGATTGCGGGCGCCCTTCCCGACTGGCGAGAGGCTCTAGCTGACTACGTCCCCGAGCCCTTCCGGGCATTTGCGGGACCAGTTTCGCAGCCTTAACCGCCGGACGGGGCGGCTCCGCTTCAGAGATCTGGCGGCATAAGCCCAAGCAACTCTCCGGTGTCCATGCGTGGTGCGCTTCTCGGGCGAGGGGGGGGTATGGCGACCCCGATGGGATTCGAACCCACGATCTCCACCGTGACAGGGTGGCATGTTAGGCCGCTACACCACGGGGCCGCGCACAATATTCTAGGCTCGCCCCCTCCCTGGTGTCAAGGAAAGATACATATAAAATACGTGGGCAACGGGGAGGCCCTTCGACCGGTCAGGCGGCCACGTATTTTTGGGGCTCTTTATCGAAGCTCTGCTTGCAGCCGGCGGCGCAGAAATAGTAGCTGGCGCCCTTGTACTCCGACTTGCCCGCGGCCTGGCTGGGGTAAACCTCCATCTTGCAGACAGGGTCCACCACCTTTTGCTCCTGAGCCTTCTTCCCGAAAGGCCAGATCTTCATGCCAGCTACCTTCCTTTCAGTGATGCCAGAGGACTCGCTGCCCCTGGCGCTAACCCAGCTCGTCCCGTAGCTCCTGGAACTGCTCCTTCGTGATTTCGCCGCGGGCGTAGCGCGTCCTGGCGATGCCCAGGGGGCTGCGCTCCGCTGCTCCTTTGCCTCCGCTGACAGTGCGCACGGCCCAGACGACAAGGGCGACTACAGCGCCCCAGAACAGGAGCATGGCGACCATGCCTATAGCCATCATAGCAATGCCCCAGCCGCCCATTGTGTGTCCGTACCACATACTGCCTTCCTAGTCTAACGGGAACGTGTCCGGCGCTCGGTCGAAGCGCTCCTTGCAGCCCGCAGCGCAGAAATAGACCGTCCTGCCGGCATGCTGGCCGGTCGCAGCGGCATCGGCGATGGGGATGACCATGCCGCACACGGGGTCGCGGGCGCTGTTGGCCTCGGCAGCGGCTCCGCTAGGGCGCGACGTCTGCCCCTGCGCCGGCTCGCGGGTCAGCCAGCGGCGCAAGACGGGGGCGAGGGTTGGCATGATGACGATCAGGGCCAGCAGAAAGACCCACGCGGCCCCGCCGTAGCGCGCCACGGCATCGCCCGGCGCCGCCCCCGGCGCCAGCAGGGCGAAGGCCAGGGCCAGGGCCGCGGCCAGCCCCGTGTAGACCAGGGCGCTCAGCCAGGCGGCGGTGCGAACGCTTAGTCCCATCTTTGCCTCACTGGGGGCTGGGTGCCGGCAGCCTCACCGGCGCCTCGGCGGTCTTGCCTGGGGCGCGCGTGCCACCGCTCCCCGCGCTCGCCTTGAAGCGCCTCATCAGTAGCGTGTTCAGGGTGACCGAGAGCGAGCTGGTGGCCATGAAAAAGGCTGCCAACTCGGGCCCCACCACAAGCTGGAAGAAGGGGTACAGGAGCCCGGCGCCGATAGGGATGCCTGCAGTGTTGTAGGCGAAGGCCCAGAACAGGTTCTGCTTCACCTTGCCCATGGTCGCGCGGGCGATCTGGATGGCCACGGCGACATCGCGGGGGTCGTCCTTTAGCAGGACCACATGGCCCGCTTCCTTGGCCACGTCGGTGCCGCTGCCGATGGCCAGGCCCACGTCGGCCTGCGCCAGGGCCGGGGCGTCGTTGATGCCGTCGCCCACCATGGCCACCCGGCGTCCGCGGGCCTGCAGCTTCCTGATCTCGGCGGCCTTGCCCTCGGGGAGCACCTCCGCCAGCACCACCTCGATGCCCAACTGCCGGCCGACGGCCTGGGCGGTGCGGCGGTTGTCGCCCGTGATCATGGCGACCTCCATCCCCATCCGGCGCAGGGCCTGGACGGCGGCCGGGGAGGTGGGCTTCAGGGTGTCGGCCACCGCGACGATTCCCACGGCCACGCCGTCGACGCCCACGAACATCGCGGTCTTGCCAGCCTCTTCCAGCGCCTCGGCGTCGGCAGCGAGCGCGTCCAGGGCGACGCCGCGCTCGGCCATCAGGGCGCGATTGCCGACCAGGACCAGGCGCCCCTGGTACTGGGCCTCCACGCCCCGGCCTGGGACGGCCTGGAATGAGCTGGGGGTCTCCAGGACAAGGCCGCGCGCCTGAGCGCCGCGCACCACCGCCTCGCCCAGGGGATGCTCCGACTGCCTGTCAGCGATGGCGGCGAGCCGCAGCACCTCCGGCTCCGGCATCCCGCGGGCGACCACATCGGTCAGGGAGGGCTCGCCCCGGGTCAGGGTGCCGGTCTTATCGAAGACCACCGTCTGCAGCTTGGCGGCGCTCTCGATGGCGTCGGCGCCTTTGAACAAGACGCCGTGCTCCGCTCCCAGGCCCGAGCCCATCATGATGGCGCTGGGGGTGGCCAGGCCCACGGCGCAGGGGCAGGAGATCACCAGCACCGTCACGCTCATCAGCAGGGAGAAGCCGAAGACCCCCAGGCCGGTCAGGGTGTTGGGGGAGAGGATGAAGCGGCTCTGGGGCTCGAACCACTGCTGGTAGCCGAAGAAGAACCAAAAGGCGAAGACCAGCAAGGCCAGGACATGCACGCCCAGGATAAAGTGACCGGCCACGGCATCGGCCAGGCGCTGGATGGGGGCCTTGCTGACCTGGGCCTCCTCCACGAGGTGGACGATCTGGGCCAGGGCGGTCTCTCTGCCAACTCGCTGGGCTTCAAACCGGAAGGCGCCGGTCTTGTTCAGCGTCCCGCCGATCACCGTGTCGCCCGCCTTCTTCTCCACCGGCAGGCTCTCGCCCGTGATCATGGACTCGTCCACGGCGGAGTAGCCCTCCAGCACCAGGCCATCCACTGGCACGCTCTCGCCGGGACGGACCAGGACCATATCGCCCACCTCCACCTCATCGGCTGGCAGGTCCATCTCCTGGCCCTGGCGCAGCACGCGCGCTCGCTTGGGCTGGAGCTTCATGAGGCGGCGGATGGCCTGGGAGGTGCGCCCGCGGGTGACGGCCTCCAGATAGCGGCCCAGCACGATGAAGGCCGTCAGCAGCGCCGCCGACTCGAAGAAGGTCGCCTTCTCGCCGCCGAAGCCGGCCTGGGGCCAGACAGTGTTGATGAGAGCGATGAGGTAGGCGGCGCCGATGCCGGTGGCGTAGAGCAGGTTCATATCGGTGGCGCCGCGCCGGAGGCCGTTGAAGCTGTGGATGAAGAACTGGCGGCCGGGGCCGAGGACGATGGGCGTCGTCCAGCCCAGGAGCCACCACTTGTTGCCCAGCAGCTCGGGCACGAAGCTTGGGAGTATCCAGAACTCCCGGAAGGTCCCCACCATGATCAGGAGGCCCAGCGGCCAGGCGACCAGCAGGTTGAGGAGCTGCCGGCGGACCTCCCGCCGGCGCGCCTCTTGCTCCCGGTCCAGGGAGGCGGCCTCCCTCTCCCGCACCTGATAACCCAGTTGAGCGATGGCCCTCTTGATCTCGATGGGGCGGAGGGCGCTGCCGGCGTACTCCACCGTCGCCGTCTCCGTGGTCAGGTCCACCTCCACGCTGGCGACGCCCGCGAGCTCGCCCAGCGCCTTCTCGATGACGCCCTGGAGCGGGGAGCCCTTCATCCCCAGGACCAGGAATTCGCTCCGGTCCCAGGGCAGGTCATACCCCACCCCCTTGACCGCCTGGCGCAACTTGAGCAAGGGGACCTGGCCGGGGTCCAGCTCCACCACCGCCCGCTGGCCTTCTAGAGTCACCGCGGCCGAGTGGACCCCCGGCACCCCGCTCAGGGCCTTCTCCACTGTGGTGACGCAAGCGGCGCAGTGCATGCCCGCGACGGGTATGCTGAGACGCTTTAGCTGCGGGCGCGCCGCCGCCATGTTCTGCTCGTCAGCCATCCCCGTCTCCCGGCGTAGCTAGCGGTTGGCCAGCCTATACAGCTCGGAGAGCTCGCCGATGATCTGGGCCTCGCGGCCGCCCTGGATACCCTGGACCACACAGTCGCCCAGATGGCCGTCCAGGAGTTTGGCCTCCAGCTTCTCAATGGCGCGGCGGACGGCCCTGGTCTGCTTCAGCACGTCCACGCAGTACTGGTCGGCCTCGATCATGCGGCGGATGCCCGCCAGGTGGCCCTCGATGTAGCTCAACCGCTTCAGGCTCTCGGCACGGACGTCGTTTTGCATTAGCCTCCGACCCCTACCCCCTGGGTGGGGGTTGTTCCAAGCACAGCATAGCACGCTCCGCAAGAGCAGTCTCCAGGGTGTGCGCCGCACGAGCTATGATCGCAGCTGCCGGTCACACTGTCATGAGCAAGGCGCATCAGGCGGCGTAGCGTGAGTTGCCTATTTTGGAACACATGCCCCCTCTCCGAGTTTGGGAGAGGATTAGGTGTGAGGGCCGCCATGCTCGCGCCGGGCGCGGCAGCTAAGGTGCGGCGGAGGTCACGCTGAACCGCGCCCTTCCTTCTCCGTAGCGAAGTCCTCGAGCTGCTGCGCCAGCGCCAGCAGCAGAGCCCGCTGCGCCGGGTCCTGGACTCGCGCCGCCCGCTCGCGGTTGCGCTGGGCGTGTTCGCGCAGCAACTGCGCCGAGGCCTGGCCGTACAGGGTCAGGAAGTCATCGCGTTCCAGCATTGCATCCCTGTGGTATTGTAACCCTTGCGCCTAACACTAAGCACGTGACGGTCGGTGGACTGGTTGGTTCTCCCTAGCCAAGGTAGGAGGCACAACGGCGTCTACTGCTCCCGCGGCCGACAGACTGCCGAGACAGTAGCGCCTCGGCGAGGCGCGCCTCCGGGCTGGACACGATCTAGACGTGGAGGACGTTCGGCGGGTCCTTCGATAAGTCGTGATGGAACGCGGCTATTCTGTATTGATGTTTTCTATGGCCATTGGGAAAGCCTATCCCACATCTTGACACGCCAGGGAGCGATGCCTACTATACCGTTTGCTGGCGATCCCGAACCGTCGGGACGGCAAGCGGCATCCAGAGTTGGAGTCAAAAGGCGAGCCCCGCTTGGATCCCAGGACCGAGACGCGGGTATGACAGGAAGCGGTGATACCCCCTCGGTCATTGTGCCCGAGGGGTTTATTGTGTGTGACGGTGCCATGCCGGGAAGCATCACCGATGTCCCCGGAATACTGGTAGGGCACTACACCGACCGGCGCGCGGCCACGGGCTGCACGGTGGTGCTCTGTGAAGCGGGCGCGGTGCCCGGAGTGGCCGTGCGGGGCGCGGCGCCAGGCACCCGGGAGACGGACTGCCTGCGCCCGGGCATGCTGGTGCCCAAGCTCCACGCCGTTCTCCTCAGCGGCGGCAGCGCCTTCGGGCTGGCGGCGGCGGAGGGCGTCATGGCGTTCTTGGAGGCCCGGGGGGTGGGCTTCCGGGTGCGCAATTTCGTAGTCCCCGTCGTCCCGGCAGCGATCCTGTTCGACCTGTCCCTGGGCGATGGCTCGGTGCGGCCCGGGGCGGCGGAGGGACGCCGCGCCTGCGAGGCGGCGACGGCGGGGCGGGTGGCCGAGGGCAGCGTCGGCGCCGGCACCGGGGCCACGGTTGCCAAGGCCCTGGGGATGGAGCACGCCCTGAAGGGCGGCGTCGGCAGCGCCAGTGAACGCTTCGGCGATGGCGTCGTGGTCGGCGCCCTGGCAGCCGTCAACGCCCTGGGGGATATCATCGACCCGGCCACCGGCCAACAAGTGGCGGGGCCCCGCAACCCAGCGGGCCCGGGCTTCCTACGCACGCTGGACATTCTGAAGAGCGGCCGCGGGCCCCAGCGCACCTCGGAGGTGGGCGAAAACACTACCCTCGCCGTGGTGGCGACCAACGCCGCCCTGACCAAGGAGCAGGCAACCAAGGTGGCGCAGATGGCCCACGACGGCCTCGCCCGGACCATCTGGCCCGTCCACACCATGGCCGACGGCGACGTAGTCTTCGTCCTGAGCGCCGGGGAGCGGCAGGCGGATTTGTCCACCCTCGGCGCCGTGGCGGCGGAGGTGACCGCCCAGGCCATCCTGCGCGGGGTAAAGCGGGCGCGGGGCCTCTGCGGCGTGCCCGGCCTCGGAGATAGCAAATGACGGGACGTCCCCTGGTAGGCATCATCGGCGCCGGCGCCCTGGGGACGGCGTTGGGTCCGGCCCTGGCCGGCGCCGGCTACACAGTGGTCGCCGTCGCCAGCCGCGACGACGCCTCGGCGGAGGCCCTGGCGCGCTGCCTTCCAGGGTGCCGCGCTACCACGGCGCAGGGGGTGGCCGAGGCCGCCGAGCTGGTGTTTTTGACGACGCCCGATGACGCCGTGGGGCCCACCGCGGCCTCCCTGCGCTGGCGCCCCGGCCGCGCCGCCATCCACTGCTCGGGTAGCTTGACCATGGCCCCCCTGGCGACCGCCGCCGCCCAGGGCGCCCGGGTGGGAAGTCTGCACCCCTTGCAGGCCTTCGCCGAGCGGGGCCGTCCCGAGCTCGCCACCGGCATCGCCTGGGCCCTGGAGGCGACGCCGCCCCTGGACGCCACCCTGCGGCAGCTGGTGAACGACCTGAAGGGCTGGATCATCGCGGTCACGCCGGAGCAGCGGATCCTCTATCATGCCGGCACGATCCTCGCCTGCAACTATCTGGTGACCCTGGTGAAGCTGGCGACGGACCTCTGGGAGCCCTTGGGCATGGGCCGCCGGCAGGCGGTGCGGACCCTCCTCCCCCTGCTGCGGGTTACCCTGGATAACATCGAGCGGACAGGCTATCCCAACTGCCTGACCGGCCCCCTCTCCCGGGGGGATGGCGGGGTGGTCCAGCGCCACTTGGAGGCCATCGGCCAAGTGGCGCCCCAGGCGGCCGCCACCTACCGCGCCCTGGGCCTGGCTACGCTGCCCATCGCTCGGGCCAAGGGCCGTCTGGGGCCGGAGCAGGAGGAGAAGCTGCGCGTGCTGCTGGCGGGCGTGAGCGGGGACACCGAGAGGTAGAGCTAGCGCACCGAAAGGAGTGGAGCATGATACGGACCATGCTGTGGGGCAAGATCCACCGGGCGACGGTGACGGAGGCCAACGTCTTTTACCGCGGCAGCATCACCATCGACGAGGTGTTGATGGAAGCGGCCAACATTCTCCCCTTCGAGCAGGTGCACGTCCTGGACGTCAACAACGGCGCCCGCCTCGAGACCTATGCCATCCCTGCCCCCAGGGGCTCCGGCGTAATCTGCGTCAACGGCGCCGCTGCCCGCCTGGTGCGGAAGGGCAATGTGGTCATCATCATGTGCTACGCTCAGGTCACTGACGCCGAGGCCCGGAAGGTCCAACCGAACCTGGTGTTCGTGGATGAGGAGAACCGGCTGCTCGAGGTACGGCACGATGTGCCCGTCGAGGTCCCCCTGCGCTAGGGATGCGCGAGAACGGGGGGAGTTAGGAGGGTTGCGATGCCGCGACTGACCATTCGCGAAGTCCAGGCCATGAAGGAGCGGGGCGAAAAGATCCCCATGCTCACAGCCTACGATTACCCTGTCGCCCGCATGGTGGATGAGGCGGGAATCCCTCTGGTACTGGTGGGCGATAGCCTGGGCCAGGTGGTGCTGGGCTACGACAGCACCATCCCCGTGACCATGGAGGACATGCTTCACCACATCAAAGCGGTGGTGCGAGGCAGCCAGCGGGCGCTGGTGATAGGGGACCTCCCCTTCATGAGCTACCACGCCTCGGCGGAGGACGCCCTGCGCAACTCCGGGCGCTTCTTGCAAGAAGGCGGCTGTCAGGCGGTGAAGCTGGAGGGTGGCACCTCCGTGGCGCCCACGGTGAAGCGGCTGGTGGAGTGCGGCATCCCCGTCATGGGGCACATCGGCCTCACCCCCCAATCGGTCAACCAGCTCGGCGGCTATCGCGTCCAGGGCAAGACACCGGAGGCGGCAGCGCGCCTCCTGGAGGATGCCCTGGCCCTGGAAGCCGCGGGCGCATTTTGCATAGTCCTGGAGTGCGTGCCGACGCCCCTGGCCGCCCTCATCACCGGGCGTCTCGCCGCGCCCACCATCGGCATCGGCGCCGGGGCCGGCTGCGATGGCCAGGTCCAGGTGATCTCCGACATGCTGGGGCTGTTCACCGACTTCGTACCCAAGCACGCCAAGCAGTACGCCGTCCTGGCCGACACTATCAAGAGCGCCCTGGCGGCCTATGCGGCCGAGGTGCGCGGCGGCCAGTTCCCCAGCGCCAAGCAGAGCTACACCATGGACGAGAGCCTGCTGACATCCCTTTACGGACCCAGCCCCCGCATAAAGCTGGTGGGCGAGTCCCAAGGCTAGGCTCAAGCGTGCGCCGCGCTGACACCATCGCCAAGCTGCGGCGGGCGCGCGCCCGCATGACGGGCAGCGTGGGACTGGTCCCCACCATGGGCTACCTCCACGCAGGGCACTTGGCCTTGGTCGCTCGCGCGCGGGCCGAGAACGTTCACGTGGCGGCCAGCATCTTCGTCAATCCGGCCCAGTTCGGCCCCACCGAGGACTATGCCCACTACCCCCGCGACCTGCCCCGAGACTTGCGGCTCCTCCGAGGGGCGGGCGTCGACCTGCTCTTTACCCCCGCTGCCGCGGACCTCTACCCCCCTGGCTTCACCACCTGGGTGAACGTGGAGGGGCTGGATAGCCAGCTAGAGGGGAAGAGCCGCCCGGGGCACTTCCGGGGCGTGGCCACCGTGGTGCTGAAGCTGTTCAACCTGGTGCAGCCCACCCGGGCCTACTTCGGGCAGAAGGACGGGCAGCAGGTGGCGGTCCTGAAGCGGATGGCGCAGGACCTGGACTGTCCTGTGAAGCTGGTGCTCGTCCCCACCGTCCGTGAGGCCGATGGCCTGGCCCTCAGCAGCCGCAACGTCTTTCTGACGCCTCCGCAGCGGGCTGGCGCCGCCGTCCTCTACCGCGCCCTCCAGGAGGCGCGCCGACTCTACGCCGCCGGGGAGCGTAGCGGTGAGCGTCTCCGTCAAGCGATGCGCGCCGTGGTCCAGGAGGAGCCCCTGGGCGCCCTGGACTACGCCAGCGTCGCCGACCTGGCCACCCTACAGGAGCAAGAGACGGTCAGGGGGCCCGTCATGGCCAGTCTGGCCGTGCGGTTCGGGAAGACCCGCCTCATCGACAACATCCTACTGGGCGCCTAAAGCCGCACCCCTGCAAGCTCTACATGCACTTGCACACCACATCCGAGGTGTTACAATGCTGGCAGATAGTGTGTTACCAACTATGTGCCTAAAGGTATGCACACGATGGCGCGGAGAAAACCTGCAGTAGCACCAGCAACCATACGGCGCAGCGTGGCGCTGCCGCGAAAGCTGGCCGAAGAAGTGAAGGAACTAGCGCCGCCGGAGTTGCACTACAGTTTCAACCGCCTCGTGGTCACGGCGCTCCACGAGTTCGTGGAGCGCCAGCGAGCACGGGCCTTCGCAGAGAGCGTGGCCAGGATGGCGAAAGACCCAGCGATCCAGGCCGAATGTGCGGCAATTGCGAGGGACTTCGCGGGCGCTGAGGCGGATGGCTTGAAGTAACGTGGTCAACCGCGGCCAGATTTACTTCGTGAACCTAAGCCCAACGCGGGGGCGTGAGCAGGCCGGCCAGAGGCCCGTGCTCGTTATATCGGCAGACGCCATCAATCGACAGCCCCTGGTGGTCACGGTAGTGGTTGGCACAAAGGCGGAGAAGGTCACCCGCGATTACCCCGTCAACGTACGCGTACTCGCCAGGGAGAGCCACCTCCCGTACGATACCGTGTTTCTCTGCTTTCAGATCCGCTCCCTGGACCCGACTCGCTTCGGGCATCTAGCCGGGGATCTCCCACCCGCCCGCATGGCCGAGATGGATCGGGCGCTCAGATTGGCGCTGGCCCTCTAGCCCGCGCCTGGCAGTCCGGCCCAGCCATGTCTCCGTGGCGCATCCCTGTGCTAGACTGGCTCTCGCCATGCCACGCAAGCGCAGAATACCCAACCTGCTCCTCACCAACGACGACGGCATCTACTCCGAAGGGCTGTGGGCCCTAGCCCGCGCGCTCCAGGACCTGGGGCAGGTCACAATCGTGGCGCCGGACCGCGAGCAGAGCGCCACCTCTAGCGCCGTCACCCTGCATCACCCCTTGCGCGCCACCCAGGTCGTATCCCAGGTGCCTGGCATCCAGACTTGGGCCGTGGAAGGGACCCCAGCCGACTGCGTGATCCTGGCCCTGGGCGCGCTGGCAGAGGGGCCGGTGGACCTGGTGGTGGCGGGCCTGAATAACGGCGGCAACATGGGGAACGATACCCTCCTGTCCGGCACGGTCGCCGGGGCGCTCCAGGGCCACTTTCGCCAGATCCCAGCCCTTGCCATCTCGATGACGGCGGTACGCCGGGTGCGCTACGAATCGGGCGCGGCCGTAGGGCGCGCCCTGGCCAAGCAGGTCCTGGCAGGCCGGCTGCCCAAGGACATCCTGCTGAACGTCAACGTGCCCAACCGCTCGCTGCGGGCGATCCAGGGGTTTCAGGTCACCAGACTGGCGACGCGCAACTACATTGACGTGCTGCGCCAGGGCCACGACAGCAGGCGGCGTTACTTCTGGATCCGGCGGGGGAAGCCGGATTGGGACGAGCTGGAGGGGACCGACATCTGGGCCATCCGCCACAAGTTGGTCTCCGTTACCCCCCTCTCCGCCGACCTCTCCAATACCTCGCGCGCCTCCTTGGCGCAAGGAGTCTCCCTGGCCGCCGCCGCCGAGGTCTGGCCGCGGCGCGACCCCGCCAGGCTGGGGAGCCATCTGGTAGCGTCCTGAGCCAGGCCCGCGCGCGGCGGGCCCCATTTATGGCTCAAGACATTCAGGAGTGAGGCTCGGCAGGTCCTATCGGCAGACTTTTCCAAAGACTGCTCGCCCCGGGCGCCTCCGCGCTGACTACGCACGGAAATTTGGGCTACAATCAGGGCCAACCGCTGATGTTCTTCATGCACGGCACCGGATTTACCTGACGAGCCGCAACGCCACTCCGGGACTGAGTGGGCGGCGGGTTTCCGTTTGCTTCTTTCTCCCCCCTGGACTTCCCTGCAAACTACCTCTGTGGCTGCTGTCCCTGCTCGGACCGGTGTGGGTAGGCCGATTCATGTCGATGTCGGTTTGCCTTCGAGGGAGCAGCAATGGAAGAAACCAGGTGGACCCTTCGGGTGCGTGCGGGCAGCAAAGGCCCCAGCACCATCTATGTGCGCCGCCGCCAGTTCCAGGCCGGTGAGCCTCTCCATTTCGACCCTGAATACGCCCACGCCACCGCTGTCGAATACCTCCTGGCCGCTATCGGCGCCGACTTGGTAGGCGGCCTCCAGGTAATCGCCCGAAGGCAGAGCCTCCAGATGAACCAAGTTGAGGCCGTGGTATCCGGCAAGCTGAACAATCCCCTGACCTACCTGGGTGTCGTAGGCGAAGAGGGACACCCGGGCTTGGAGCAGGTGGCCGTAACGGTGTACGTCAGCTCTGCGGAGTCAGAGGCCAGGATACGACAGGCTTGGGATGAGATGCTGAAAAGGTCGCCGCTGGTAAACACTCTGAAACCCACCGTCCGGCTGGACCTGACAGTGAAGCTGGTTATCTAACACAACGGGAAGGAGTACACAGCGTGTACCGCCTCAATGCTCAGCAGCAGGCAATTGTCGGCAGAGTCCGTGAGATTGCAGAGAGGGTGATTGGCCCTAACGCCGAACGGGCGGACGTAGAGTCCCGATATCCACAGGAATCCATGGACGCCCTGGCCCGGGGAGGTTTCCTGGGCCTCCTGGTTTCCCGGGAGTACGGCGGCATGGGCCAGGGTATTCGGGTCATGGCCGCGGCGCTGGACGAGATCGCCCAGCGATGTGCGTCCACGGCCATGTGCTATAAGATGCACCTCTCTGGCGTGGCGGCCTATGTCGCGTCCGCGAACCCCATGCCAGACCTGCTCCGCGCTGTAGCTCGCGGCGAGCACGTGAGCACCCTGGCCTGGAGTGAGTTCGCCTCTCGTTCCCACTTCTGGGTGCCCGTCAGCCAGGAGGTGCGCCGGAACGGGAACGTGGTGCTCAGCGCCTCCAAGTCTTTCGTGACCGGTGCAGGCCGGGCCGACGGCTACGTGGTCACCACCCGCTGGGAGAATGCTCAAAAGCCCCTGGATAGCATGCTCTACTACGTAAGCAAGGACGACCCTGGTATCCGCGTGGCGGGTCCCTGGGACGCGCTGGGCATGCGGGGTAGCATCAGCAGTCCCATGGTATTGGAGAACGTAACTATTCCTGCCGACCGCGCCTTGTCAGGGGAGGGCAAGGGGCTGGACATGCAGCTCAACGTGGTCCTGCCCGTCTTCAACATCGGCAACGCCGCCATCTCCATCGGCATCTGCGAGGCCGCCATTCAGACCACCACGCGACACCTTACGACAAACAGGTTCCAGTACACGGACTCCTCCCTGGCAGACCTGCCCAACGAGCGGGCACGCCTGGCCCAGATGCGCATCGAGACAGACAAGGCACGCGCCCACCTGGCGGCGGTCCTGGACGCGGTGGAGAGCCCCGGTCCAACGACCATGTTAATGGTGCTGGAGTCCAAGGCAGCCGCCGCCGAGACGGCTATTCACGTGACGGACATCGCGCTGAAAGCGGCGGGGGGCACGGGCTTCACGCGCCGCCTGGGCCTGGAGCGCAACTTCCGCGACGCCCGCGCCGCCTATGTCATGGGTCCCACCAGCGACGCCATTCATGAGTTCATCGGCCGCGCTCTCTGCGGGATGGAGGTGTTCTGATGCCCAGACCGCTGGTGGTAGGCGCCGTTCTTTACGACCCCAAGGTCGCCACTATCTGGGACATCATGGGCGAGTTCTTCGCCCAGCAGGGGTGTCCTATCAACGTGGTCTTCTACTCCAACTACGGCCTCCAGGTCGAGGCGCTGCTCAACAAGCACATAGACATCGCCTGGAACTCTCCCCTGGCCTGGCTGGACGCCCAGCACCGCTCCGGAGGCCAGTGCCGGGCCATCGCCATGCGCGACACTGACAGGAACAGGGTCTCCCACCTCGTCGTGAAGCAAGCCAGCGATATCGTGACCCTTGAGCACCTCCGTGGCAAGACGCTGGCCGTCGGCGCCAAGGACTCTCCCCAGGCTACTCTCATCCCCCTGGGCTTTCTGCAACGTCATGGCCTGCGGCCTGAGATCGACCTCCAGGTCAGGAGGTTTGACCTACTGGTGGGCAAGCACGGCGACCACGTGGGGGGCGAGTTGGAGGCCTTTCGGTGCCTGGAGCGCGGCGAGGCTGACGCCTCTGCGATGCTGGACCTGAACTGGGACCGGTGGGCCGGCGATGGCACCATCAGCCCCGCGGAGTATCGCATCTTGGCCAGCACGGGAAGCTTCGACCACTGCGTCTTCACCGTCCGGGAGGACTTCCCCCGCGACCTTGAAGAGGAGTGGCTCAAGGCGCTTTTCTCCATGAGGTACGACGACCCCAGACACCGGGAGATGATGGATATGGAAGGCCTCAAGCAGTGGCTACCGGGCCGCACCACGGGCTTCGGGCCGCTGGGCTACGCTGTGGAGCAACTGGGGTTCTTCCAGGGAAGGTGAACTATGGGGGTGCTGCCGCTGTTTCCTGTAACAACGGTGGGGAGCTGGCCCAGGCCCCCTGAGCTCCTGCGCGCCCAGCGGATGAAGCGGTTGGATCAGATGGGCGAGGAGGAGTTCACTCAGATGGCCGACCTGGCCGTGCTGGAGGTGCTGCGCCTTCAGGAAGAGGCCGGGGTGGACGTAGTTACGGATGGAGAGCAGCGCCGTGACAACTTCTATTCCTTCGTCGCCGAGAAGCTAGACGGTGTCGTCCTGATGACCCTGGCCGAGATGTTGAACATTGTCGAGGACAAGGCTGGCTTCGAGCGAATCCTACAGACACTGGACGTGCCGGCCTATGCCATCAGCAATGCTGTTTGTCGCGACAGGATCCAACGGCGCCGCCCTGTGGCCGTTGACGACTTCCTGTTCCTCAAGCGTCACACCGATAAACCCGTCAAAGTGACCCTCCCCGGGCCATACCTGCTCACCCGGTCCATGTACGTCCCAGCGGTGACCAAGGAAGCCTACCCAACCAAAGAGGACCTCGGCGAAGACGTGGTCCGGGTGCTACGGGCAGAGCTGAACGACTTGGTGAAGGCCGGAGCCGACTTCATTCAGTTCGATGAGCCAGTACTGACCGAGGTGGTCTTTGCCCAGGGCCATCCTCGAACCTTCATGTGCGCCGCGCTGGCAGCCCGTGGGGACCCGACGGAAGAGCTCGACTTCGCCGCATATCTGCTGAACAAGGTTATCCAGGGGACCGACAGCGTCCGTATAGGGCTGCATATCTGCCGTGGCAACTGGAGCGAAAATGAAGCGACTTTATTGCGCGGCAGCTATCACCCCTTGCTCAAGTACCTAGAGCGGCTGCATGTGCGACAACTGGTGCTGGAATACGCCACCGAGCGGGCAGGCGACCTTCTTGTCTTCGGTGACATGGAGTTGGGGCTCGGTGTCGTGAACCCACGGTCCCAGACTATTGAATCGCCCGAGCAGGTCAAACGATCCATCGAGCTGGCATTGCGACTCTATCCGGCTGACAAGCTCTGGCTGAACCCGGATTGTGGTTTCGGGACGTTTTCCAACCGTCCTGTCAACACCCCAGAAGTCGCGTTTCGTAAGCTCAAAGCTATAGCGCAGGCTGCGGCCACTTACCGGGGTTAGAGCTGCAAATACCCGTTACTCTATAGCGTCGCGGGCGGCCCTAATCTCTGTCAACCGCTGCCAGAGTCTGCTCCACACCGCCTGGCGCTCGGCTTTGGTGAGCTCGCGGCCAAGGTGACGCCGGCAGGCTAGTACCGCCTTGCCGGCCAGGTAGCCCCAGCTCTTGGGCGTGTCATTTAGCCACTTCTCGACCACGTCCGGGTTGGTCTCAATGGTCTCGGCGACCACGTGTTCCACACCGTCGTATGTGGAGTCTGCTCCAGCTTCGCGCAGGCGCACCGTCGGGCGCCTGGCCTACTTGATCTCGTAGACGAGATGCACCGAGACCCTCACTTGGAGCTCGCCCGGGCTGATGGGGGTACTGGCCTCGGCGGCGGCCAGGCCGACGCGGAACGAGACGGGCTGGGGCGGCTCGACGCCCCCGGCCTCGGAGAGGAACAGCACCTTGCCCAGGGTGATGCCGGCGTCCGTCGCCATCTGCCTGGCCTTGGCGAGGGCTTGCCTGACGGCCTCGCTGCGGGCTTGGTCCCGCTGGGGCGCTGGGTTCTCCAAGGTGAAGCTGATGCCTTTGACTCGGGCCAGCTCGCCCGCGGCGGCCGCGGCGTCGTCGATGATGGGGCCCGCGTCTTTCAGGTTGCGCAGCTTGATGGTGACCAGGTTCTGCGCCCGGTACCCCACCAGCACCTGCTGGCGCTGCCGGTCGTCGTAGCGGTATTCGGGCGCGATGCTGAACTGGCTGGTGCGGATGTCCCTGTCGGCCACCCCCCGCGCCTTCAGCGCCTGGAAGAGACGCTCCATCGCGCCGGCCGCCTCGCCGCGGGCCCTGGCCACCGTCGACTCCTGGGCCTCCACGCCCACCGTCAGGATGGCGATATCCGGCGTGACATCGACTATCCCCTCTCCTGTCACCCAGAGGCCCTTCTGCTGGCCACCGTCCTGAGATGTGATGGCGGCGGACAGCATCGCAAGCTCGCCGCTGGCGACGCCAGCGCTACCACTCGCTGGAGAAGACGCCGCCGGAGCGCCTCCGTCGCAAGCCGCAAACAGCGTAGCCAGTAGGGCCAACGTAGCGCCCAGCGCTATCATCCTGGGTTTGCCCTGAAACATCTTATCTGCCTCGTCCACTGCTCTCTTGCCCTGGCGTTATTCAGGACGCCCGCTCTCGGTATGCTCTTGCAGCGAGGGTAACGCCGATTGGGGCGGCCCGTCAGGCGCTAAACCTGAGGATGCGTGGGCATCCCCATTCTAGCAGCGGTTTGTTCTCCTGCGTGGCGGGCCACTATAATACCTCCGACCATGATCAAAACCGCGCTCCGCGAAACCCTGGAGGTCCTGTTTCTAGCGGCTCTGGTGTTCTTCGGCGCCAGGGCGCTCCTGGATAACTTCATTGTGACAGGCCCCAGCATGCAGCCCACTTTGCACACCGGTCAATGGGTGGCGATCAACAAGGTGGCCTACCTGCGCTCCTCCTGGATGGAGAGGTTAAACCCCTTGCGTCAGCCCGCAGCCGGCCACTACGTATTCCACCCGCCGCGGCGAGGAGAAATCGTGGTCCTGCAACCTCCCGTGGCCAGCACCAACCTCTTCATCAAACGGGTCATCGGCGAGCCAGGGGATAGCGTAGAGGTGCGCCGGGGGCAAGTCCTGGTCAACGGGAGTGCTCTGGTCGAGCCCTACCTGCGCGAGCCAGCCCGGCAGGACTACCCACGGCAGGTGGTGCCCGGCGGGCACTTCTTCGTGCTGGGAGACAACCGCAACCAGAGCGAGGACTCGAGGTTCTTCGGGATGGTGCCCGCCGGGAACATCGTGGGCAAGGCCTGGGTTAAGTACTGGCCCCCCAGCGAGTGGGGCCTGGTGTATAACGTGGCGGTGGCCGCGGGCCCGGCCCCCTAGCAGACTGTTACAATAGCCATTGCCTCCACGGGCCGGTAGCTCAGCTGGCGGAGCAGCTGCCTTTTAAGCAGCGGGTCGTGGGTTCGAATCCCACCCGGCTCACCAATCCCCCCCACCACCGCCCTGAGTTGTTGTCCTCTGGCTCATGGCTTGGTCTCACCTTGACAGCCTCCTGTCTGGTCCTTACACTGGTCGTGGACAGACCGGTCGGTCTAGAGAGTGATGCCTGCAGCCACTTCTTCCAACGGCAAGGACGCCCGGGCCAATGGCCGGGGCGCACGGGAGCGCATCCTGGAGGCGGCGTCCAAGGTGCTGGCCGAGCGGGGCTACCAGCGGGCCAACCTGGACGAGATCATCAGCCTCTCAGGCACCTCCAAGGGCAGCTTCTACTTCCATTTCCCCAGCAAAGAGCAGATGGTCGTGGGTCTGCTGGACCAGCTCAGCGCGAGGCTGGTCAAAAAGGTGGAGCAGTCCCTGGAGAAGGAGGAACGGCCCCTGCGCCGGATCGCCCTGGCCATCGACACCCTCATGTACACCTTCTCGCGGCGGCGCAAGCTGGCGCAGATGTTGCTCGTAAACGTCGCCGGCCAGGGCAAGGCCATGGATAGAAAGTTCCTGCCGGTGCACCGGCGCTTCGCCGCCCTGATCCAACGGGAGCTGGACCTCGCCGTGGCCGCCGGAGCCATCCCCCCTCAAGACACCGCCCTGGCCTCCCAAATGTGGCTGGGCGCCCTCCACGAAGTAATCCTGCGCTGGCTGCTGGCCGAGCATCCCACAGCCCTGAGCGAAGCCCTGCCCGCGCTGCGGGCCCTGCTGCTGCGCAGCGTGGGAGTTGACCCCGCCGCCCTCAAGAAGGAGCCCCGCGCTTGAGCGACCACGTCAGCCCTACGGTGAGCCGGTCGCTGGTCGATGCCCTGGCGCAGGGCCGCTGGCGGGCGCTGAGCACCCGCCAGCAGGTGCTGGTGAGCGTGGCCTCCCCCCTCCCCGACATGCCGGACATCCCTTCTCTGTGGGAGGCGGCGGCGGGCAGCCCGTACCGAGCGCTCTGGGGGCGCCCCGCCCATGGATTCTGGATGGCGGGGCTGGGCGCAGCCCTCAGCCTGGGCGCGGGCGGCGTCCAGCAGTTCCCCCACGCCCAGGCCCAGCACCGGCGCTGGATGGAGTCGGCGGTGATCGCCGCGCCGGATATCCCTGGCACGGGACCCACCTGGTTCTGCGCCTTTCGCTTCGACCCCCAGACCCCGGCGGGCGAGGAGTGGCGTAGCCTGAGCGCGAGAGCCCTGGTGCTGCCCCGGTTGACCTTCGCCCGCGGCGCCCAAGGGTCGTGGCTCACCCTCAATGTCGCGGTGCAAGCTGACTCCGAGGTGGAGGCCATAGCCGACGGCCTGATCAAAGAGGCGGACACCTATTTGAGACCCGCTAGCTCTACCGGCGCTGCCCCGCCAGCGCCGGTAGAGCTGACCGACGACGACCAGGCTAGAACCCGCTGGAACTCGGCCATGGAGAAGGCGCTGGGAGCCATCCAGGGTGGCCAGTTGGAGAAGATGGTGCTGGCGCGCCGGGTGCGCCTGCGCGGGGCGCAGCCCCTGGCCAGCGGAGCGGTGGTGAGAAAGCTGGCCGCCGACTATCCCCAGTGCTTGCTGTTCGCCTTCGCCGTCGGCGGCTCCTGCTTCCTGGGTGCCAGCCCGGAGCTCCTGGCGCGGCTGGACCAGGGCCAGCTGTCCAGCGCCTGCCTGGCGGGGTCCGCCCCCAGGGGCAGGGAGGCCGGCGAGGACGCAGCCTGGGGGCAGCGGCTCCTGGCCAGCGCCAAGGACCGCCGGGAGCATTCCCTGGTGGTCCAGGCGCTGCGCGAGGGCCTGACAGGGCTATGTTCCGACTTGCGGTGGAACGACTCCCCTGCTCTGGTGAAACTGCCCAATGTCCAGCACTTGCAGACCTCCTTCACCGGCGTAAGTCCACCCGGGCTCCACTTGCTGGAAGTCGTCCAGCGCCTTCATCCCACCCCCGCCGTGGGCGGCGTGCCCCAAGCGGCGGCGCTTGAAGCCATCCGCAGGCTAGAGGGCATGGACCGCGGGTGGTACGCCGGTCCCATCGGCTGGATGGACCGCCGCGGAGAGGGCGAGTTCGGGGTGGCGCTACGCTGCGCTCTCCTGCGGGGCGACAGCGCCCTCCTTTACGCCGGGGCCGGGATCGTGGCGGGCTCGGACAAGGACGAGGAATGGGCAGAGCTGGAGCTGAAGCTCAACGCCGTGCGCGCGGCCCTGGAGGGAACGCCCTAGCATGGGCTACGAGAACCGCAACTACGCCTTCGCCGGGGCGCTGGTGGATGAGCTGGCGCGCTGCGGCCTGCGCCACATCTGCATCTGCCCCGGCTCCCGCTCCAGCCCCCTCGCCATCTCCTTCGCCCGCGAGCCCAGGGTGAAAACCTGGGTGCATTTGGACGAGCGCTCGGCCGGCTTCTTCGCCCTGGGCCTGGCGCGGGCCCTGGACGAGCCGGTGGCCATGGTCTGCAGCTCCGGCACGGCGGCGGCCAACTTCCTGCCGGCGGCGGTGGAGGCCCGCTTCGCCGAGGTCCCCCTAATCATCCTCACCGCTGACCGGCCGCCCGAGCTCCGGGAGTGGGGGGCGAACCAGACTATCTATCAGGCGGGGCTTTACGGCCCCCACGCCAAGTGGTCGGTGGACGTGCCGCCGCCGGAGCCGACCCCTGACCTGATGCGCTACGCGCGTGCCCTGGCGTGCCGGGCCTACGCCACCGCCCGGGCCCAGCCCGCCGGCCCGGTGCACCTCAACATCCCCTTTCGGGAGCCCCTGGTGCCCACGCCCGTGCCGGGGGACACCCCGGGAGCTCTCGATGCGGCGGCCGGCGAAGCCTGGTGGGGCCGCGCCGACGGGCGACCCTTCGCTCAGGCCAGCGGCGGCGAGCTGACGCCGGACCAGGGGGCCCTGGAGCGGCTGGCCGCAGACCTGAGGCACCAGGAGCGCGGGGTCATCGTCTGCGGCCCCCAGTCCACGGCCGCATTCCCGGCCCAGGTCGCCCGCCTGGCCGCCTGCCTGGGCTATCCAATCCTGGCCGACCCCCTGTCGCAGGTGCGGGCCGGGGGACACGACCGAAGCCTGGTGATCAGCACCTACGACACCCTGCTGAAGGACCCCGACCTGGCCGCTCGCCTGGCGCCCGACGTGGTTCTGCGGTGCGGCGACACGCCCGCGTCCAAGGCCCTGACGCTATTCCTGGAGGGGGCCGCCCGCGCCCGCCACATCCTGGTGCAAAGGGCTGGCTGGAGCGACCCCAGCCATCAGGCGTCCGACGTGGTTCACGGCGAGCCCAGCCTGGTGTGCCAGGGCCTGGCCCGGCGCCTCGGGGACAAAGCGACGAGTTCCTCCTGGACCGCGGACTGGCTGGATCGCGAAAAGGCGGTACGACGGGCCCTGGACGCCGGGGTAGGGGAGATGCAGGAGCTTTTCGAGGGCAGGGTGTTCACGGAGGTTGCTGCTCTTATGCCTGAGGGGGGCGCCATCTTCGCCGGGAACAGCATGCCGGTGCGGGACCTGGACACCTTCTTCCCTTGCATCGAGAAGACTATTCGCTGCCTGGCCAACCGGGGCGCCAGCGGCATCGACGGCGTCGTCTCCACCGCCCTGGGGGCCAGCGCGGCGCTGCCGGGCCGGTTAGTCCTGGTCCTGGGCGACCTCTCCTTCTATCACGATATGAACGGCCTCCTGGCCGCCCGGCGCCATCGGCTCAACGCCACCATCATCGTGGTCAACAACAACGGCGGGGGCATCTTCTCCTTCTTGCCTCAGGCCGCCCACCAGGACGTCTTCGAGGAGTATTTCGGCACGCCCCACGGGCTGGAGTTTCGAGCGGCGGCGGCCTTGTACAACCTCCCCTACGCCAAGGTCTCGTCCTGGCCGGAGTTCCGGACGGCGCTGGCGCGGAGCCTCTCGGCACAAGGGGTCAGCCTGATCGAGGTGCCAGGCGACCGGGCTCGGAACGTAGAGCTCCACCGGCAGCTCACGGCGTCGGTGCTCCAGGCGGCGCGGGGCGGGAGGGCCGTCTAGCCATGGCCAGGGTCCTGGTGAACGGAGTGAAGCTGAACGTAGCGGTGGGGGGCAGCGGCCCACCCTTGGTGGCTCTCCACGGTTTCACCGGGGACATGGATACCTGGCACAGCTTCGCCCGCGCGGCGGCCCGCCACCAGCACACCGTGGTCCGCATTGACCTGCTGGGCCACGGCCGCTCCGACTGTCCCTCCGACCCCCAGCGCTACTCCATGGAACGCTGCGCCGAGGACCTGATAGGGGTGCTGGACGTCCTCGGCATCGGGCGCGCCGCCTGGATGGGCTACTCCCTCGGGGGCCGCATCGCCTTGGGCGTGGCCCTCGCCGCCCCGGAGCGCTGTCTGGCGCTGGTGCTGGAGGGGGGCTCCCCCGGCCTGGCCGACCAGGCTGAGCGGGCCCAGAGGTTGGCCAGCGATGAGGGGCTGGCCCGGCTCCTGGAGGAGAGGGGCGTCCCCAGCTTTGTCGAGGTGTGGGAGGCCCAGCCCCTCTGGGCCAGCCAGCGGCGCCTCCCTCCCGCGGAGCGCCTGCGGCTGCGGGCCCAGAGGCTACGCAACAGGCCCGCGGGGCTGGCGGGCAGCCTGCGGGGCATCGGCACCGGCGCCCAGCCCTCTTATCACCACCGCCTGAGTGGCTTGCCTCTGCCAACGCTCATGGTAGTCGGGGAGGAGGACTCGAAGTTCCGCGAGATCGCCCAGGCGATGTGTCGCCTGATCACGGCCAGCCAGCTGGCCGTGATCCCCGAGGCCGGCCACACCACCCACCTGGAGCAGCCGGAGCGCTTTAACCGCGCGGTCCTGGACTTCTTGCAGCGGCACCGGGGAACCCCAGGGGCCATCTCGGCGGCTGGGGCGAGCGCCGGTCACGCCGCCACCGCACCCCCCACGTCCGTACCGTAGCGGGCCAGCGCGGCCTCATCCAGGGCCACGCCGAGGCCCGGACCGCGGGGAACAGTCAGCAACCCCGCCACCGGCAGCAGCGGCTGCGCCAGCAGGTCGCTCTCCAGCAGCAACCCGGTGGCGAGGCCGCTGGCGGGCCCCCCGGGACGCCCGGCCATCGCTAGGTGTAGCGAGGCCGCAAGCCCTATGCCGGTCTCCAGGGACGAGGTGACCACGGCTGGCAGGCCCCGCTCCTCCGCCAGCCGCAGGATCGCCAGGGACTCCACCAGGCCACCCACCCTGGCGGCCTTGACGACCAGCACGTCCGCGGCAGCGGCTTGCAGGACCAGCCGGGCGTCGGCCAGGCTGCCCACCGCCTCGTCGGCGGCGATGGGCACGCTCACGGAGCGCCGCACCTGGGCCAAGCCTAGCAAGTCAGCGCCCGCGACCGGTTGCTCCACGTACTCCAGTTGAAACCGCTGGAGGAGAGCGATGGCCTCAATCGCCTCCCCCACGCTCCAGGCCTGGTTGGCGTCCACCCGTAGCTTCACCGTCGGGCCCACGGCGGAGCGGACCGCCTCCAGAATAGCGACGTCCAGGTCGCGATCATGGCCAGCGAGCTTGAGCTTCAGGCTTCTAAACCCCTGCGCCACGGCCTCGGCGGCGAGCCTGGCCGCCTCAGGCGGCGACTCCGAGCCGATGAGGGCGTTGACCGCCAGGGGCCGCGGCTCGGCGCCCAGGAGGGCGGCCAGCGGACGCCCTAGCGCCTTGCCGGTAGCATTATAGGAGGCGGTCTCCAGCGCGAAGCGCAGGGCCTTGGCCGCGGCCTCGTTCTCCAGGGTGGCGCTGGCCACGGGCGCCAGAGTGGCGCGGGCCACTGCTGGGACCTCCGCGAGGGGCAGGCCCAGGAACCGCGGGGCGCATTCGCGCAGCAGAGCCGCCAGGCCCCGCAGGCCGGCGGCGCCGCCGGCGGTCTCGATCTCCGCGGCCTCTCCCAGGCCCGTGATACCGTCCTGGGTATGGAGGCTGACCAGCAAGCTGTAGCGTGCCGCGGCCTGGCCCTGAGCGGTGACGTAGCGGCGCCTAAATGGCACCCGCATGCCGCGCCATTCGACCTTGGCCACCAGGGTGGATGCCTGCGGGGCTCGCTTATGACTGGCCTCACCATGCATAGGGCCATTGTACGGCCCTCGCCAGCTTTGCACTGAAAGCGGCGTTCAGAGAGTCTCTGCGCCCTTCAAGAGCCATCGACCATCCCCCTTGTATCTTATCTAGTGACGGGGCAGACCCAATCCCCCGGTTCCTGGCCTCGCCAGCCTTATACAAGAATGGCATCCTGCCAGAAACGAGGGAGAGCAGAGTCCCGATGCTCGGGATCTGCCGGGGGATGGTCGAGGGCATCCTCAGGGAGAGCCAGGCCGAAGAAAGCGAGACTTTCGTGCAAGGCCACCCTAGCCCATTACCATCACGGGCGATGGGTCTGCGCAGTCGTTGTTGACAAGGTACCCGACGCCGTTATTATTGGTGCGCGGCGCGCGTTGCCCCTATGTTTTTATTCCGAGCTGAGGCCAGCGTCCCACCGCGGCCCCCGGCAGGCCCTCGTCAGCGAAGGAGATTGCACCTATGCCCAAGAAGCCACGGAGCTTAGGCGAGCTACGCAAAAGCGGCTACAAGCCCAACACCGTCAAGTACGAGCTCCGGCGCAACTTGATCCGCAAGATCAAGGCCCGGGAGGAGATCTTCCCGGGGATCGTCGGCTACGATGAAACCGTCATCCCCCATATGCTGAACGCCATCTTGTCCGGGCAGGACATGATCCTCCTAGGCGAGCGGGGACAGGCCAAGAGCCGGTTGGCGCGCAGCCTGGTGAACCTCCTGGACGACGAGACGCCCATCATCAGCGGCTCCGAGCTCAACGACGATCCCTTCCGGCCCCTTAGCAAGTTCGCCCGCGAGCAAGTGGAGGCCCACGGCGATGAGACGGAGATCGACTGGCTTCCCAAGGAGCAACGCTACTCGGAGAAGCTGGCCACTCCGGATATAACCATCGCCGACCTCATAGGCGAGGTGGACCCGATCCGGGTGGCGGAAGGGCGCTATCTCTCCGACGAGCTGACGATCCACTATGGACTGATACCCCGGACCAATCGAGGGATCTTCGCCATCAATGAGCTCCCCGACCTGGCGGAGCGCATCCAGGTCGGGCTCTTCAACCTCATGGAGGAGCGGGACATTCAGATCCGCGGGTACCGTATCCGGCTACCCCTGGACGTCTACATCGTGGCCA
Organism: Dehalococcoidia bacterium; assembly: GCA_009692805.1. GTDB lineage: Bacteria > Chloroflexota > Dehalococcoidia > SHYM01 > SHYM01 > SHYM01. The sequence goes on from SHYM01000001.1 coordinate 39,143, forward strand.
GCGCCAACCCCGAGGACTACACCAACCGCGGGCGGATCATCACCCCGCTGAAGGACCGCTACGGGTCACAGGTCCGCACCCACTACCCCAAGAGCCTCGACCTGGAGATGGAGATCATGGAGCGGGAGCACAAAGTCCTGGGCGACGGCCCTCCCAAGGTGTGGGTGCCCCCCTTCATGAAGGAGGTCATCGCCGAGCTCACGGCCCTGGCCCGCAAGAGCGCCGACATCAACCAGCGCTCGGGCGTCAGCGTGCGCATCTCCATCGCCAACTATGAGAATATCGTGAGCAACGCCGTGCGCCGGGCCGTCCTCGCTGGGGAGGAGGAGGCGGTGCCACGGATTAGCGACCTGCCCTACGTGCTGCCCTCCACCACCGGCAAGATCGAGCTGGAGAGCGTGGAGGAGGGCCGCGAGGAGCACCTCATCACCCAGCTGCTTCAGCGGGCCGTGCTCAACACCTTCAACCGCTACTTCGCCGGCCGGCCCTTCGAAGAGCTGGTGGCCCAGTTCGATGCCGGTGCCACTGCCGAGACCTCGGAGATAAAGCCCGCCACCGACTACGTGAAGCTCCTCAAGAAGCTGCCCGCCTTCGAGGCCGGCTTCAAGGAGCTGGGCATCCAGGAAACACCCGCCGCCAAGGCCTCCGGCATGGAGTTCATCCTGGAGGGGCTCCACCTGAACCGGAGGCTCAACAAGGAGAAGGTGGAGGGGGTCGTTCGCTACCGGGGGTAGGCGCATGGGCTACCTCTACTCCAAGTGGGACGGCGCCCAGAGCTCGGGCGCTCTCCACAGCGGCCAGCTCATGGACGAGCTGGCGCAGCACCTTCTGACCTCCGCAGACCTGTCCCAGGCCCTCCGCTCCCTGCTCCAGCGCGGGTTGCGCTCACCCTCCGGCGACAGGGTCCCCGGCATCCAGGACCTGCTTGAAAAGCTCCGCCAGCGGCGCCAGCAAGCACTGGCGCAATACAATCTGGAAGCCGCCGTGGATAGCCTGCGCCAGCAGTTGGACCGCGTCCTGTCCAGCGAGCGCGGCGGCATCGAGCGCAGGCTACAGGAGGCCCGCCAGCGCGCCGACGACGCGGGCCAGGCCCCTGGCCCCATCTCCTTTGAGGAGACCCAACATCTCCTGGATCTCCTAGAGCGCCTGTCGGCACAGCACCGCTCGGCCCTCGATGCCATCCCCCGCGACCTGGGCGGCGCTGTCAAGGGGCTCTCCCGCTACGATTTCATGGACGGGCAGGCCAAGGCCCAGTTCGATCAGCTGCTCCAGCTCCTCCAGCAGAAGATGCTGGAGTCCCACCTTAAGGACCTGGCGCAGCGCTTCCGCGGCCTGAGCCCCCAGGAGAGCCAGCGACTGCGGGAGATGCTGGAGCAGCTGAACGGACTGCTGGAACAGGGGTTGCGCGGTCTGGAGCCCGACCCGCACCCCTTCCTGGACCGTTTCGGCGGCGCCTTTGGCGAGCATCCCCCCGCGAGCCTGGATGAGCTGGCCCAACAGCTTCGCCACCAGGTGTCCCAGCTCCAGTCCCTGCTCAATAGCCTGCCCCAGCAGCTAAGGGAATCGCTCCAGCAGATGCTGGACGCCTCCATCCCCGACCAGGACCTCCGCGCGGAGCTGGCGCGGCTGGCGGCCAACCTGGAGGGGCTCCTCCCCCTACGTGGCAACCCCAGCGAATACCTCTTCACGGGCGAAGAGCCCGTGACTCTGGAGGAGGCGCTGCGACTCATGGAGCGCCTCCAGGACCTCGACAACCTGGAGCGCCAGCTGCACCGGGCCCGCCAGAGTGGGAACCTGCGAGAGGTCGACCAAAAAGGCTTGGGCCAGCTCCTGGGGGCCGAGGCGGGACAGGACCTGGCCCAGCTGGAGCGCCTAACTGGCCTGCTGGAGGAATCGGGCTACATCCAGAAGCTCCAGAACGGCTACGAGCTGACGCCCCGCGGCGTGCGCAAGATCGGACAGAGGGCTCTCCAGGACATATTCGCCTACATCAAAAAGGACCGCTGGGGAAAACATCCCTCCCGTCAGCCCGGTCAGGCGGGCGACCAGGAAGACGATACCAAGGGCTACGAGTTCGGCGACCCCTTCCGGCTCCACCTGGAGCGCACCTTCATGAACTCCCTGCTGAGGGAGGTCGGCTTACCGGTGCGGCTGCAGCCCTCCGACTTCGAGGTCTACCGCTCCCAGTACCTCTCCCAGTGCGCCACCGTGCTCATGCTGGACCTGAGCCTCTCCATGGCCATGAAAGGCAGCTTCCTCGCCGCCAAGAAGGTGGCCTTGGCCTTGAACGACCTGATCCGGACACAGTTCCCCCGCGACCGCCTCTACATCGTCGGCTTCTCCACCTACGCCCGCGAGCTGAAGGCCGCCCGCCTGCCCTATCTCTCCTGGGACGAGTTCGACCCCTACACCAACATGCAGCACGGCCTCGCCCTCTCCCAGAAGCTCCTCTCCAAGGACCGCTCCAGCAACAAGCAGATCATTATGATCAGCGATGGCGAGCCCACTGCCCACATGGAGGCCGGGCGGCTCTACCTGGGCTACCCACCCAGCCCCCGCACCCTGGAGCAGACCCTGCGCGAGGTGAAGCGCTGCACCCAGCAGGGCATCACCATCAACACCTTCATGCTCGACCGCAGCGCCTACCTGGTGGAATTCGTCAGCCAGCTCACCAAGGTCAACCGCGGACGGGTCTTCTACACCAGCCCTGAAAAGCTGGGGCAATACCTGCTGGTCGATTACCTGTCTGACCGCCGTCACCGGGTGGTCCGCTAATTTCAGGCGCACCGGCTTTTGCACGAAAAGTCAGTCAGTGTAGCGGGAGTGCAGAGGGCAGGCAGCCCTTTGTCGGAGTCATGGGTGTCCCCTCAACATCTTTCCCTCCCCCTTCGAGCCTTGCTCGAAAAGTCCGGCAAATCTGGCGAATCTCCTAGAGGAGAGTGCAGAGTCCCGATGCTCGGGATCTGCCGGGGGGATGATCGTAACCCAGATCAAAGACTGGGTTGGTGTAGAACCACTTTTGGAGCAAGCCCGTAGACGGGGGATAGGATCGTCCTCCCAGCCACTCCTTTGCCAAGCAGGCGCCGGTGGGATAAACTAGCGCGAGTCGAAACGGCAGGATCCAAAAGTCGAGAGGAGAATGTCATGCCCAACCCAGTAGTCCGCTTCGAGATCGGGGCCAAGGACGCCAAGAAGGCGCAGAAGTTCTACGCCGACCTCTTCGGCTGGCACGTGGACGCCAACAACCCCATGAACTACGGCGTGGTGGACACCCACGCCAAGGGAGGCATCAACGGCGGTATCACCGCCATCCAGAAAGGCATGCCCGCGCTGATCATCTATGTGGAGGTGGACGACCTGTCCGCCTATCTCAAGAAGGCGGAGAAGTTGGGCGGCAAGACCCTCATGCCGCCGACGGTGATACCGAACATGGTGACCTTCGCCCTGTTCGCCGATCCCCAGGGCACCACCATCGGCATGATCAAGAGCGATCACCCGTCCGCTGAGGCGAAGCCGAAAGCTGCGGCGCCGGCGCGCAAGGCTGCTGCAAGCAGCCGGACTACGAAGGCTGCTGCAAGCAGCCGGACTACGAAGGCTGCTGCAAGCAGCCGGACTACGAAGGCAGCCAAGCGCTAGCCGCCCCGGCCCGCGCCGGGCGCCTCATGCTAAACTGCGACAGGGCCACCCGCTAAGGTGGCCCTGTCGGTGTTGGGATAGATGGGAAAGCTGCAAGGGCTGTTACCAGCGCTAAGTGGGGGTCCCATCCTGGGGGCTCTCAAGGCGGCGCTGGACGCCGCGGGCGACCACCCCTATCGCCGCGTCGCCGTCCTGGAGGCCGCCAAGCCCGCCTTGGTGGCGGCCCTGGCCCAGGCCACCGGGGCCCCGGTGCTGGTGGTTACCACCACCGCCCAGCGGGCGGCGCAGCTACAGGAGGAGATCGAGGCCTGGGCGCCCTCCAGCCATACTGTAACTCTGTATCCGGACCCGGCGGGCATCCCCTACGAGCGGGTCCCCTCGGCGCCGGGCGACCGCTGGCAGCGCCTGTCCGCCCTGCGCCTTCTGGCCCATTCCGAGCCTGGCCCAGCCGCCCCTATCGTGTTAGCGCCGACCCTGGCGCTCATGCAACACGTCTTGACGCCCGTAGAGTTCAAGTCCGCCGCCCACGCCATCGCGGTGGGGCAACGGGTCCGGCTGGACGCCCTGCTCCAGCGCTGGGTCGCCCTGGGGTACCGCAACGAGGCCCTGGTGGAAGAGCCTGGCGCCCTGAGCCGCCGGGGCGGCGTGGTGGACATCTGGCCGCCGCAGGCGCCGCTGCCCGTCCGTCTGGAGCTCAACGGCGACCGGGTGGACAGCCTGCGCCAGTTCGACCCCGCCAGCCAGCGCTCGGGCGCCTCCCTGGACACGGTCGCGATCATACCCGCCCGCGAGGCCCTCTTCCCCACTGATCTTCTAGACCACCCCGAAGCGCTCCTGAGCGCCCTCGGCCTCGACTCCATACCAGCGGAGGCCCGGGCGCGCCTGGCCGAGGAGGCGCAGGCGGCCTTTTCGCTCCAGCGGCCGGACCTCACGGAGATCTACGGGGCGGTGCTGAACAAGGGCGGGCTGCTGGACTTCCTGCCCCCCCACAGCCTGCTGGTAGTCGACGAATTGGCCGAGGTGCTGGCCCTGGCCGAGGAGCTGGAAGGCCAGGCCCGAGAGCTGCGGCTGGACCAGCAGGACCGAGGGATTCTACCGCCGGGGTTCCCTGTCCCGTACTGGGGCTATAAAGCCGTCGAGGAGCGGCTGGCGGGCCATCCCCGCCGGGTGGCCCTGGAGCGCTGGGGCCAAGCGGAGGCGCTCCAGGGCGCGGAGGCCAGGGACGCCCTTGCTGGCGCCCCGGCTGCGCCCCCGGCCCACCGGGACTACTTCATGCTGCCCTGCCGGGGCGTCCCGGCCTTCGGCGGCCGCCAGGCCCCCCTGGCCGAATGGGCGCGCTCCGAGACCCGGGCCGGCGGGCGGGCGGTGATCGTGTCGCAGCAGGCCCCCCGGTTGGCGGAGCTGCTGCTCGAAGAGGACCTCTTCGCCACGCCCGTGGAAGAGCTGTCCAGCCTACCCTCGCCAGGCACCCTCACCCTGGTCCACGGTGGCCTGGCCCAGGGGTTCGGCCTCCTCGCCGCCGCTGGAGCGCCGGCGCTCTCCCTGGTCGGCGACGCGGAGGTCTTCGGGTTCGTCAAGCAACGCCGCCGTCGTCCCCCGCGGACGGCGACGCCGCGCGTCGACCTGGGGGAGCTGGCCCCCGGCGCCTTCATCGTCCACGCCGACCACGGCATCGCCCGCTTCGCCGGCGTCCAGACCATCGCGCGGGACGGCGCGGAGCAAGAGTACCTAGTGCTGGAGTACGCCGGGGGTGACCGCCTCTTCGTGCCGGCCGACCAGATCTCCAGGGTGACGGGCTACATAGGGCACGCTGGCCAGGAGCCAAGGCTCCATCGCCTGGGAGGCCAGGAGTGGGGCCGGGCCCGGGAGCGCGCCCAGCGGGCCGCCTCTATCCTGGCGGAGGAGCTGCTGGAGCTGTATGCCTCCCGGCAGCTACTGCAAGGCCAGGTCTGCCCCCCAGACACCGTCTGGCAGCAGGAGCTGGAGGCCTCCTTCCCTTACACAGAGACCCCCGACCAGCTCCAGGCTATAGAGGCGGTGAAGGCCGACATGGAGTCCCCGCGCCCCATGGACCGTTTGGTCTGCGGCGATGTAGGGTACGGCAAGACGGAGGTAGCGGTGCGGGCCGCCTTCAAGGCCCTCATGAGCGGCCGCCAGGTAGCGGTGCTGGTGCCCACCACGGTGCTGGCCCAGCAACACTTCCAGACCTTCAGTCAGCGGTTCGCCCCCTTCCCCATCCACGTGGACGTGCTAAGCCGCTTCCGCTCGGACAGGGAGCAGGGGCAGGTGGTGCAGGGCCTGAAGGAGGGGAGCGTCGATCTGGTCATCGGCACCCACCGGCTCCTCCAGAAAGACGTGGCCTTCAAGGACCTGGGCCTGGTCATCATCGATGAGGAGCAGCGCTTTGGCGTCGGCCACAAAGAGCGGCTCAAGCAGATGCGCCGGGAGGTGGACGTCCTCACCCTCTCCGCCACGCCCATCCCGCGCACCCTCCACATGGCCCTGGCGGGCGTCCGTGACCTGAGCACCATGGAGACCCCCCCGGAGCACCGGCTGCCCATCCTGACCTACGTCGCCGAATACGACGAGAAGCTGGTGCGGGAAGCGGTGTTGCGGGAGCTGGAGCGCGGGGGCCAGGTCTTCTACCTCCACAACCGGGTGCAGACCATCGCCCGGACGGCGCGGCGCCTGCAGGAGCTGGTGCCCGAGGCGCGCATCGCCATCGGCCACGGCCAGATGCACGAGGAGGCGTTGGAGCGGGTGATGTTGGAGTTCGCCCAGGGCCAGCACGACGTCCTGGTCTGCACCACCATCATCGAGAGCGGCCTGGACCTGCCCAACGTGAACACCCTCCTGGTGGAGCGGGCCGAGCAGTTCGGCCTCGCCCAGCTCTACCAGCTGCGCGGCAGGGTAGGCCGCGGCCCCCAGCGCGCCTACGCCTACTTCTGCTTCGAGCGCGACCGCAACATGACCGAGACAGCCCAGAAGAGGCTGGACGCCATCTTCCAGGCCACGGAGCTGGGGGCCGGCCTCAAGATCGCCCTCAAGGACCTGGAGATCCGGGGCGCTGGCAATTTGCTAGGGCCAGAACAGAGTGGCTACATCAGCGCCGTGGGTTTCGACCTTTACACCCGGCTCCTGGCCGACGCCGTGGCGCGTCTACAGGACCAGCAGGCTATGGCCCAGGGGCGTCAGCCCCAGGCACGCCCGCGCCCACCCGAGGTGACCGTCGATCTGCCTCTGGCCGCCCATCTGCCCCAGGACTACGTGCCCGATGTGAACGTGCGCATGGAGCTCTACCGCCGGCTGGGCGCGATGACAGGCGCGGAAGAGATTACGGGCCTGGAGCAGGAGCTGCGGGACCGCTTCGGGGCCCTCCCCGAGCCCGCGCGCGCCTTGCTTGACCTGATGCGGCTCAAGCTGCGCGCCGCCCAGGCCGGCGTCGAGAGCATCCAGTCTGGAGACCCTTACCTGACCCTCAAGCTGAAGACGACGACGGTGCCGCCGACCCTGGCGCTGGAACGCGCCTTCGGGCCAGCGGTGCAGGTGTTGCCAGGCAGGGTGCTGGTCGCCGCCCACGACGGCTGGTACCGCCGCCTGCGGCAGGTGCTGGATGCCTTAGCGGGACCAGTGGGAGCGCGCTCTCGCGCCGACAAGGTCCCTCAGCGCGGCTAGCACGTTTGGGGGGAGGCCTGCGAGATGGCAGCCTCATCAGGCGGGGGAACTGGGGGTGTCCCCGGCTTTGCACTAAAACTCTCGTTTTCTTCGATCTGGCTCTCCTGTGAGGATGTCCACGACCATCCCCCTGGCCCCCTCCCTAGCCAGGAAGGGGGTAGTTTGAAAGGGAGAGAAGGGGGACACCCCCTTCGACCCCCGGCAGAGGGATTATCCCTCTGCACTCCCCCTACCCCGTCGGGCCCACGGTACTCTTCAAGTAGGCCGTCATGAGGGCGTCCAGGTCGCCGTCCAGCACCGCCTGCGGGTCGCCGGTCTCATAGCCGGTGCGCAGGTCCTTCACCATCCGGTAAGGATGGAGCACGTAGCTGCGGATCTGGTTGCCCCAGCCGGATCCCACGTGGGCGCCCTTCAGGCGCAGCCGCTCCGTCTCTCGCCTCTGGATCTCCTGCTCGACGAGGCGGGCGCGCAGGATGCGCAGCGCCGTCTCCTTGTTCTGCTGGAGGGAGCGCTCGTTCTGGCAAGCGACCACCAGGCCCGAAGGGAGGTGGCGCAGCCGCACCGCGGTGGAGTTTTTCTGCACGTTCTGGCCCCCGGCGCCACTGGCCCGGAAGGTCTCTATCTCCACGTCGTCGGGCGAGATGACGACCTCCACCTCGGGCCCCGCCTCGGGCCACACCTCCACCAGGGCAAAGGAGGTGTGGCGGGCGTGGGCCGAATCGTAGGGGGACAAACGGACGAGGCGGTGGACCCCCCGCTCGGATTTAAGGTAGCCGTAGGCGTAGGGGCCCGCGATGGAGGCTACGGCGCTCTTGATGCCGGCCTCCTCGCCCGGGGAGCTCTCGATGACCTCCGCCTGGAATTGGCGGCGCTCCGCCCAGCGCAGGAACATCCGCAGGAGCATCTGGGCCCAGTCCTGGGCCTCCGTGCCGCCCGCGCCGGCGTGGACGGCCAGGATGGCGCCCCGGTTATCGTACTCGCCTCCCAGGGTCAGGCGAAACTCCTGCTCGTCCAGCCGGCGCTCCAGCCGCTCCAGGCTGGTGCCTAGCTCCGCCTCCAGGGAGGAATCGCCCTCGGCGGCCGTCATCGCCGCCAGCTCGGACAGCTCGGCGGCCTGGCCTTCAAGGGAGCGCCAGAGGTTGACCTCTTCCTTCAGCGCCGCCAGGCGCTTCATGGCGGCCTGCGCCCGCTCCTGGTCACTCCAGAACTCGGGGTGTCCCGCCTCCGCCTCTAGACGGGTGGCCTCCACATCCTTGGCAGCCAGGTCAAAGACGCTCCTGGAAATGGGCGATGCGTTGCCGCAGCTCGGTCAGGCGGCCACCCAGATTTTCCACGCTTGCAACCCCTATATTGCGAAATTCGTCGCGTATATTCTAGCACAGGCCCCTGCTACAATCCTGTGGCCATTCCTGCTCTCGCGCTAGGCGTGCACGCAGTAGCAGGCCGACGGCGGCGAGGGGGGCGCCCCGTGCACGTCAGCCCGCTCCATTCCTGGGAACTGAGCCCTGCCATAGCCAGGGAGGTACAACGCCGCCTGGCGTCCCAGGTAGAGCGAGGGGACCGTCTGGGCCCCGTCGCCCTGGTCGACGGCACCGACATCTCCGTCCAGCGCGCCGAAAGGCGAGGGCGGGCGGCCATCGTTCTCCTCTCCTACCCAGGGCTGGAAGTGACCGAGGTAGCCTTGGCGGAGGGGCCCCTGACCTTCCCTTATATTCCCGGCTTGCTGTCCTTCCGCGAGGCGCCCCTGCTCCTGGCGGCGGCGGAGAAGCTGCAAGCCGTTCCCGACCTTCTGGTCGTGGACGGCCAAGGGCTGGCGCATCCCCGACGCTGCGGCCTCGCCTGCCATCTGGGCCTGCTCTTGGACTTGCCCACCATAGGCTGCGCCAAGTCGCGCCTCATCGGGCAGCATGCCGAGCCCGGCCCCTCTGAGGGCGACTTGGCTCCGCTGGAGGACGGGGACGAGGTCATCGGCGCCGCCGTCCGCACCAGGGAGGGAACGCGGCCGGTCTATATCTCCACGGGCCGCACGGTCCAGGCGACGGCCATCGCCTGGACCGTGCGGCTGGGCCGTGGCTACCGCATACCGGAGCCCACGCGCCTGGCTCACCAGGCCGCCGGAGGCACGCTGCTCCGGTGAGGGCGCGCCTCTTCAGCCGAAGATGGCAACCGCCCGGATGTTTGCAGAGGCTTCAGGGGCCGCGTACACTGCCCAATGGCGTCTAAAAACATCCTCCGCTCCAAAGTCGAGGCACCGCAAGGAGGCGGCCCTACGGACAGCCCTACGGACAGCCCTACGGACAGCTCAACGGCAGGCTCCCCGCCCCGCGCCCAGCCGCGGCTCTACTACGGCTGGGTCATAGTGGGGGTAATCATCCTGAGCGGCCTGGCCGCGTCGGTGCAGCTCAACCCCACCATCGGCGTCTTCGTCAAGCCCATATCCGACGAGTTTGGGTGGAGCCGCTCCACCATAGCGGGCGCGGTGACCGCGGGCACCATTTGCGGGGGCCTGATAGCCATCTTCATCGGTCCCCTGATCGACCGCTTCGGCGGCAAATGGGTGCTGTTCTTCGGGTTCCTCATCATGGGCGGCGCCCTCATCGCCCTGGGCTTTATCAGCGCTCTCTGGCAGTTCTATCTCATCTTCATCGTCAGCCGGATGCTCCTCCAGGGCGTGATAAACCTTAGCAATAACGTCATCGTCTCGAAGTGGTTTGTCCGTAAGCGCGGGCGCGCGGTGAGCATTGCCAACGTGGGGCAGCGTCTGGGCAATGGTATCACGCCGCTGTACGCCCAGACCTTCATCACTGGCTTTGGGTGGCGGCAGGCGACCATAGCGGTGGGCCTGCTGGCGTGGAGCCTCACCCTGGGCCCCGTGCTGTTGTGGCTCCGGCGTCAGCCCGAGGACATGGGCCTCCATGCCGACGGGGAGCCGCCCGAGCAGGCGCGGAAGGAGACACCAGGGGGTAGCGTCGCCGCGCCCCATATCGAGGTCTCATTCACCCTCAAGGAGGCGGTCAGGACCAGGGGCTTTTACCTCCTCTTGGGGGCGATGTCCTTCAGCTTCCTCTCCGGGGCGGGCATCAACTTCAACATGGTGGCCCTCTTCACCGACCAGGGCCTTAGCCCTTCTCAAGCGGTGCTCATAGTCACCGCCTGGTCGTTGCTGGGCCTGCCAGCGCTGCTCATTGCCGGGGTCTTGTCCGAAAGGCTGCCGGTGCGCGGCATCCTGGTTGTCGTCTACCTGGGCGTGGTGGCGGGCATCGGGCTGCTGATCGGCGTCAAAAGCGTCCCCTCAGGGATGGCCTTCGCCCTGGTGCACGGCAGCTTTTTCGGCGCCATGCCGGTGCTGCAAAACCTGATCGTGGCCAACTATTACGGCCGCACCCACCTGGGCTCCATCCGGGGCGTGGTCACCCCCGTGAGCATGGTGTGCAACGCCGTGGGCCCGCTCATCGCGGCGTCCGCCTACGACTCCACGGGGAGCTACACCCGCGTCTTGCTGGCCTTCATGGGGCTCATGTCTCTGGCCGCCCTGGCGATGATGCTGGCAAGTCCACCGAAGCAGCCCCGCTGACACCGCCGCCTGAGCGTGCCGCCCCGCGCGCACCCATTAGAAAACTCTTGACAGGTGCCGCTCATACGTTCTATACTATCAACTGTATAGAACGTATGAGCGGGTATGCACGACGGAGGTATGGCGATGGAGGACCTAGAGTTCGGACTGCTGTTGTTCCGGGTTGACCTGCTGCAAGCGCTGCGCAGCCGCGACCTGGACCGCCTGCGCGCCTGCCTGGTGCGCCAACACCCCTATGTGCAGTGCGCCCCGGGCCAGTTCCGGCGGCTCCTGAACGACGACCTCTACTTGCAGGCCGCCATATACGAGCGCATCGTTGCCGAGCCGCTGCTAGAGGCGCTCCACCCAGAAGCGCAGGCGTGGCTTGAAGTCCACGGCTTTGAGCCCGCACCGGCGTCGCGCTCCGAGGCCGTAGGCGCTGCTGCCTAAACGGGGCTCATCCTTCGACAGGCTCAGGATGAGCGGGGGCGGGGCACCGCGGGATGAATCCCGCGGCATGGAAGCAGCGGCGGTAGGCTCAGGATGAGCGGGTATTGAGCGGACGCCTGAGTTCCACCGCTCATGGTGAGCTTGTCGAACCATGAGCCCCACATACAACTTCTTGGCACGCTCTTTAACGCGGCGAAGACACCGTGCCCGCCGTGATTCCGGACAAAGTCGGGACTCACGGTCACAACTCAGGTAGGCGTACTGCCAGACGAGCGGGGGCGTTTTCAGCTAGAAGCGGATCTCAATGCGGCGGAAGGCCTCCGCCAGAGGCACCCGCAGCGCCTTGCCGTTCTCGGCCAGACGCTCCTTCATCATGCGCTCCATCTCCTCCCGCGGCCGGCGGCCGAAGCCCTGGCTTTTGTGCTGCAAAAGACTTTCGATCTTAAACTGGTAGGTCGTGCTCACATCCACGTAGAAGTTCGGGGTATCGGCACCCCAGAACAGCACCTCCCGCACCTTGTGGACTGACAGCCCTTGCGCCAGGTGCTCGGGGAAGCTGAGGCGGTCGCGGGCGTAGGGGAAACTGGCGTCGAGGGTCACCTGGCCAGACATGCGGTGGTCCCGGTGCTGCATATAACGGCGGTCGGGGTCGGTGCTGAGGGCGACCTCGGGGCGGTACTGACGGATCAGGCGCACCAACTCGCCCCGAAACTGGACGTCATCCTCCAGGCCGCCGTCGGGGTGGTCCAGAAAGACCACGTCCTGGATGCCCAGGACCTTAGCGGCGGCCAGCTGCTCCTCCCGGCGCAGGCCGGCCAGGCGCTCCGAGGTCATCTGGGGGTCCTCGGAACCCTTGTCGCCGTTGGTGCAAACGGCGAGGACCACCTGGCAGCCGTCGCGGGCCCAGCGGGCCAGGGTGGCTCCCGCCCCCACCTCGGCATCATCGGGGTGGGGGCTCACCGCCAGGGCCACGGCGGGCGTGGGCCGGCGCTCCTCCTGTCTCTGCTCGTTTTCTCGGTATTGCTGCGGTGAGCTGACCATCGACCATCCCCCTGGCCCCCTTCCTAGCCAGGAAGGGGGTAGTCTGAAAGGGAGAGAAGGGGGACACCCCCTTCGACCCCCGGCAGAGGGACATTCCCTCTGCACTCCGTCCCGCCGCAGGCGGGGCGGCAGGATGCCCTTTTAGTGCAAAGCTGGTACACCCCATTCGCCCCCCGGCCCTTCGACCCGCCTGCGGCGGGCTCAGGGCAGGCTCCGGGACCCCTCTGCACTCCGTCCCAAACCCCTTGTTACGCTGATTTACGACGGCAGATGCTAGCGCCTAATCTCTAGGCGCTTGAAGGACTCCGCCAGAGGCACCCGGAGCTTCTTGCCATTCTCCTCGCAGCGCTCTCGCACCCACTTGGCTATGGTCTCCTCCGGCCGCTCCCCCATCTGGCTCTTGTGGGCCAGGAGGGACTGTACCTTGGTGGAGTAGCTCTCCGTCACGTCCACGAAGTGGTCGGGCTCGTCGGAGGCAAACAGCAGCACCTCGCCCACCTTCCAGGGTTTGAGGCCCTGGCGCTCGTGCTCGGGGTAGATGAGACGGTCGCGGGCGTAGGGGTAAACGGCGTCCAGGGTGACCCGCCCGGCCATCCGGTGGTCCCGATGCCAGATGCCATTGCGATAGGGGCTGGAGGTGATGACCGTCTCCGGCTGGAACTGGCGGACGCAACGGACGACCTCCCGGCGGAACTCATGGGTATCCTCCAGGCCGCCATCGGGGAAGCCCAGGCAGACCAGCTCCTTCACCCCCAGGATGCGGCAGGCCTCGCGCTCCTCCGCCTCGCGGATGCGGGCCAGCTCCGGGCTGGTCAGCGTCGGGTCCTCGGAGCCCTTGTCGCCGTTGGTGCACATCACATAGACGACCTCGGCGCCCTGGGCGGCCCAGCGGGCGACGGTGCCGGAGCACCCGAACTCGGCATCATCGGGGTGGGCGAAGACCACCAGGACGCGAGCAGGCACCTTCTCCATAGCTCATCCTTCCTATGCGGGGCTTAAGCGGGACTCATTGGGGTCGAGGACATGGCTCTCGCCCTGGGGCCGGCCAGCGCCCGGTCATACAGCGCCAGGACATCCTGGGCAACCAGGGGCCAGGTGTAGCGTTCCATGGCGGCGCGGCCGGCGGCGCCTAGGCCCTGGGCTAAGGCCTCGTTGTCCAGCAAGACCTCCAGCCGTTCCGCGAAGGGCTCCGGGCACTGCCAGGGGATGAGGTAGCCCGTGACCCCGTCTCTAACGGTAACCTGGAGGCCCCCCACCCGGGACGCGACCACCGGCGTGCCGCAGGCCATCGCCTCCACCGCCACCATCCCGAAGCTCTCGTAGAAGGAGGGGATGACGCAGACGTCGGCGGCGTTGTAGTAGACCGGCAGCCGCTCGTGCTCCACCGCGCCCAGGAAATGGATGCTTTTCTGGATGCCCAGCTCCAGGGCCAGGGCCTCCAGCCGGCCCTGCTCGCTACCGCCCTCGGCATGGAGCTCATCGTCGGCGTAAGAATCGGCGCCGGCGATGAGGACGTGCAGGCGCGTCCGCTCCTCCAGGATGGGCAGCGCCCGCAACAGGATATCGATCCCTTTCAGGGGCTCGATGCGCCCCACAAAGAGGATGACCTTCTGGTCGTCCAGGCCCAGGGCATGGCGGGCCTTCCGCTTGTCCAGGGGCTGGAACAGGACGGTGTCCACGCCGGCGGGGATGACGGCGATCTTCGCGGGAGACACGCCGTACAGACGCGCCATGTACTCGCGGTCAATGGCAGCGAGGGTCAGGACCTGGTCGGCGCCGGCCATTACCTGGGCCTCAGCCCGAATGCGGTCCTGGGACTCCCGGGCGCCACGGAAGGAGTCGTTCTTGAGCAGGCCCAGGGTGTGAAAGCTGGCCACGTGGGGCACCCCCCAGCGGGCCTGCAGCTCCAGGCCCGCCAGCCCCGAGAGCCAGTAGTGGCTGTGGATAAGATCGTACTCCAGCCCCTGGGCACAGCTGTAGTCCAGCACCCCGCGCACAAAATTGGGCAAGCCGGCCAGGATCGCCTCCCGCGGGACCTCGCGCTCCTCGCCCGCGGTGATGTGGATGACGCGGGCCCCGTCGCCCAGGGACACCACCTCGGGGTCGGTGGGATCGTGGCGCCGGGAGTAGATATCCACCTCCACCCCAGCCAGCCCCAGCTCGCGATAGAGCTCCCGGATGTAGAGGTTCATGCCGCCCCGGTATTTGCCGCCCAGCTGCACCATCGGGCAACCATGGACACTCAGCACCGCGATGCGTAGGCGTCCCTTGCCCATGAGAAGTCCCTTCTAGCCCTCAGCGACGCACGGTACAGCGATAGATCGCGTGGTCGCGGCCGCCCAGGTCGTACTTGTAGGGCTCGTTGCCGCGCAGAAAATCATAGCGACGCAGCCCGCTCTCAATGGCGTCCCGGATAGTCAGGGCCTTGAGCGCCAGCCCGACGCTCAGATGGCTGTAAGCGCGGTCAAAGCCCGAGTTATACAGATAGCGGGTGCCCTGAAAGTCGAAGCAGAGGGCGGTGGCCACCGGCCGGCCCTGATGCTCCAGGAACCACAGCCGCGCCAGGCCCGCCTGCGCCATGGCCTGGACCACCTCGCGGAAGAACCGCGCCCGGGCTGGGGTTATGAACACCGCCTTGTCCGGCCGGCTCTCCCCCATCAGCGCGAGGAATTCGTCCAGGCGGGTCCCTGTCCCCTGGACATCGGTGACAGCATAGGCGCGGATATCAGCGGCCTCCAGGAGACGTCGCAGCTTGCGGC
This sequence comes from Dehalococcoidia bacterium, assembly GCA_009692805.1. GTDB lineage: Bacteria > Chloroflexota > Dehalococcoidia > SHYM01 > SHYM01 > SHYM01. Next base: position 54,257 of record SHYM01000001.1, read on the forward strand.
GCAGCTCGTGGCGGTCCTTCTTCTTCAGCCCTTCAAGATAGCCCTCCCAGGTGGCGGGCAGCTCCAGCCAGGGCGACACGGTGTCCAGGGCCACCTCCACCTCCCAGCCCTGCGCTTTGGCCAGGGGCACGAAGTGGGAGAGGGCGAGGGAGTCCTCCCGCACGGGCTCCAGCTGCAGCGTCTCCCAAGATAGGGATTGGAGCTGAGGCAGCAGGACCGCAAAAAAGGGGCCCTCGCGGCCCCTGACAGCGATGAAATCCAGGTAATCACACAGGTCGTTGCTGCCGACCAGGGAACATACGCCCGGGCGCAGGGCGAGGGGGGCCAGCCCGATGAGAGCGCCCTTGTCCTCCACCGTCAGGAGCGTCGCCGCGGCCCCTCCCCCCCACTCGCGCCACCAGGCGCTCTGCCATTGGGGGAGGAGGAAGGGGCTACCCTGGGCTGACTGGGCCAGCAGAAGTTGCCAGGGGCCGGCTAGCCGGTCTATGGGGGTCTGGGTCGCCGTCTCGGTCATCTGGGGTTCACTTCCCCTGCACCAGACTCAGCAGCTCCGCGCGGGTGAGAGGGCTTTCCCGGAAATCCCCTCGGGTGGCTGCGGTCACCACCCTGGTTCCGGGCTTGCTGACGCCGCGCATGGCCATGCAGAAATGCTCGGCGCTCATCACCACCGCCACGCCGGCCGGCCGCAGCCCCTTCATCATGCAATCGGCGATCTGGGAAGTCAAGCGCTCCTGGAGTTGGGGGCGCCGGGCATAGCCATCCACGACGCGCGCTATCTTGCTGACCCCCACGATGCGACCACTGGGGATATAACCCACGTGAGCGACGCCTTGGAACGGAAGCAGGTGATGCTCGCACATGGAGTAAAAAGGGATGTCGCGCACCATCACCAGCTCTTGGCCGCCCTCTTCAAAGGCGCCCTGGAGCTGCGTCGCCGGGTCCTCGCCGAGGCCCTGAAAGAGCTCGGCGTACATGTCGGCGATGCGCTGGGGCGTGGCCTGCAGGCCCTGGCGCTCCGCGTCCTCGCCGATGGCCTCCAGGATCTGCCGGACAGCCCGGCGCAGCTTCTCGTTATCGAACTCGGATGTCACTTGACCCCCTCCGGGCCGTACCAGGCACGCGCCCCGGTTCACTCCCCGGCCAATACCCGCTCGATGGCCGCCAGGTCCGCGTGCAGCTCCCGCAGCTGGCCGGCGCCCTTGAGGGCGGTGTCGGGGTCCTTCAGGCCCGATCCGGTGATGACGCACACCACCCGCTTGCCCTTCACTTGCAGACCTTCCTGAACGAGCTTGATGAGGCCGGCGACGCCTGCCGCCGAGGCCGGCTCGCCGAAGACACCCTCCTGGCGGGCCAGCCGACGATAAGCCTCCAAGATTTGGGCATCGCTGACCATATCTATGGCGCCGCCGGACTCATCCCGGGCAGCCGTGGCACCCTTCCAGCTCGCGGGATTGCCGATGCGGATGGCGGTGGCGACCGTCTCGGGCTCGGCGATGGGATGGCCGCGCACGATGGGGGCGGCGCCCTCGGCCTGGAAGCCCATCATCTTGGGCAGGCGCTGGGCGTAGCCCTGGTCGCGGTACTCCTTGAAACCCTTCCAATAGGCGGTGATGTTGCCGGCGTTGCCCACGGGTATGAACAGATAGTCCGGCGCCTCGCCCAGGGCATCCACGGTCTCGAAGGCGGCTGTCTTCTGGCCCTCGATGCGGTGGGGGTTCAGCGAGTTCACCAGGGTAATCTGGTGGCGTTGGGAGAGCTGGAGCACCATCGCCAGGGCCGCATCGAAGTTGCCCTGGACAACCAGCACGTCGGCCCCATACGCCAGGGCTTGCGCCAGCTTCCCCAGGGCGATATTGCCCTTGGGGACCAGGACGTAGGTACGCAGGCCGCTGCGCGCGCCGTAGGCGGCGGCCGAGGCGCTGGTGTTGCCCGTGGAGGCGCAGATCAGGGCCTGGCTGCCGGCCTCCAGGGCCTTGGCCACCGCCACCACCATCCCCCTGTCCTTGAACGAGCCAGTGGGGTTACAGCCTTCCAGTTTGAAGTAGAGCTCGCCTACCCCCAGCTGCCGTTCCAGCGTTTGGGAGCGGACCAGGGGGGTGGAGCCTTCGCCCAGGGAGAGCAGGGGCGTCGCCTCGGTGATGGGGAGGTGCTCCCGATAGCGGGCCAACACACCTGGATTTGCCTGTCTTTCCACGTCGCTCATTATAACAGGCGCACCCTGGCCCCAGGTTGGCTTACGAGGCCGCTGTAGCCTGGCTCAAGGTGGCGCCATCAGAGGGTAGCGGTCGGCCCCGTTGGGCAGCACAGGATAGGGCGTGTCGCCGATCCCGTCGCCGTTGGCGTCCCTGCCGGCGTAGTCGCTCCAATAGTTTCCATTGCTGCCGTCGTCCCAGCGGTTGTCGCGGCCGCTGTCGGAGGCGTTGCGGCCGTTGTTGGTGAAGCTGTTGCCGACGATGCGGTTCCCCTCGGACTCGGTGATCTCAATACCAGGACCGCCGTTCTTGGTGATGCGGTTGGCCCGGAGCGAATTACAGTTAGCGCCCTCGGTGAGGCTGACGCCGCCAGAGACCAGGTTGCTGAAGATGACGTTGTGCTGGGCAGCTGAAACGCTGATCCCGTCGGATCTGAACGAGGCAGTTCCCGTTACATCGGTGCCGACGTAGTTATGGGCCACGAAGTTGAAGTCCGCGCCTGCGGTCACCCGAACTCCCCGTGGAACGGCCACGACGTTCCCTTCCTCTTTGGTGCTCCCTCCCACAAAATTGTGCTTCCCCTCTATAGTTACAGCCCCCGGCCCAAGTGCCCGAACACCGGCGGCATCAGTGCCGAGGAAATTACCGCTAACCACGTTTTCTGTCGCCCAGAAGTTAATGGACGCATCCCCATTTATGACGTTCCTCTCCTTCGCCGTTGTTCCGCCTATTCTGTTGAATGGCTGATTTGTATACACCCCTGCACTGCCTAGGGCTACCGTCCCGCTGGCGTCCAGGCCGATGAAGTTGCCCACCACTTGGTTGTAGGAGATCCCCTCGTCGAAGATGAGGATCCCCGCACTCCTGCGCCCGACGATGACATTGCCCTCTACTCGGTTACTGGGGGAGCCCCCCTCAATGGCCACCGTCCAGTAACCGGTGTTGGAGAGATTGATCTTGCCTGAGGCATCGGTGCCGATGTAGTTGCCCAGGATGACGTTGCTAGACTCAGCGCCAAATCCCAATGCAACGTGGACCTCTGTAAAGCGATTTCCGGCAATTACGTTTCGGTCGCTAGGAACAGGCCCTCCCAAGATGTTGTTACCGGAGCGGATCATCACGCTCCCAACTTGGTCTCGGATAAACGCAACGCTAAGTACAGCCCCAATCTTAGCAGAGCGCTCTCAGCGGGCCTTGAGCCCGGTCACCAGGGCGGCCTCCGCCGGAGGCGGCAGCAAGCGGGAGCGGACCTGCTCAAAGCCACGCCCTTTTAGCCAGCCCTCCAGCTCGGCGGCGCTGTAAGCGCGGCCCTCCGCGCCGCTGAGCAGCATCTGAAGCGAAAAGAGCGCCGCCTGGGGCGGCCACGTCCCTTCCTCCTGGGCCAGCTCTTCATAGATGGCCAGCAGGCCACCCGAGGCCAGGGCGCGGTGGGCCTTGCCCAGCAAGCGGCGGCAGTCCCGCTCCCCCAGCGTGTGGAGCACCGACGAGAGGAGGACCACGTCGTAGCCGGAGCCCAGGGGCTCGCGTAAGGCGTCCCGCCCCAGGAAGCGCAGCCGCCGACGGACCGGCGACGCCGCCAGCTCGCGTCGGGCCTCCGCCAGCACCTGAGGCAGGTCCAGCAGCGTCGCCTTCAGGCCAGGGTTACGCAGCACCAGGAACTCGGCGTAGGTGCCGGGCCCGCACCCGATGTCCAGGAGCGAGCGCCGCCCTCGCAGGTCAAGGGAAAGGGCCAGCTGCTCGCGGTCTCGGCGGGCCCGCTGGCCGTTCGCCCTGACATAGGCCAGCACCGTCTCCGTCGTGGCGGGGCCGCCGAGACCCTTCCCCTGCGGGTAGGAGCGCAGCGCATCAAGCAGGCCGCCCCACTGCGTCCACAGGTCATCGGCGACGGCGATGGCATCGCCCAGATACCGGGGGCTGGCTGGCAACAGGTCCTCCCGGGTGGCCTGGGTGTTCCAGTAGCGGCCCCCTCCCTTGTGCAGGAGGCCCGCGGCCGCGCAGGCGTCTAGCAAGCGCTGCGCCGCGGTAGGATGGAGGCCCGCCTTGCGCCCCAGGGTGGCGGCGGTCAGCCGCCGGCCGCCCAGGAGCCCGAAAAGGTTGAGCCGCCAGGCAACCATCAGCACGCGGGCCGGCTGCCATCCGTAAAGCAGCTCCAACACCGGGTCCTCGTCACGCCGGGACGCAGGGGCCATGTGGCAGCTCCCAACCAACGCGCTTGCGAGGGTCGCAAAGGCTGTGCTATTCTAACCGTCGGCCCAGGCCGGTGGACCGTCTGCCGGAGCGGTACTTACTGGGCGAGGCTATTGCCGCTCGCTATCAAGGAGGCTTGTCATGGTCAAGCGTCCGCGCCGTGCTGAGGTACAAGGGATGGGCACCCAGCCCGTATATCTGGTCAAGGCGCCTAAGTGGAAAGAGATAGAGGCGCTCAAGAAACAGCAGAAAGGCGCCACCGCCCAGGTTTATGTCTATCCGGAGTGGGGTTTCGGCAGCTTTGCGGTGGATGACTTGGTCCCCATCGTCGGCGAGGCCCTGGGCCAAAAGGCCCTGGAGCGCGGCGAGTACTTCGCCTACAACCTGGAGCGCCTGAGCTTCAAGAACCGCCGCCACGAGGTCAACGACCGGGCGATGCGCCTGGCGTGGGCCCGGGTGCGCGACCGCTCCCTCAACAACAAACCTATCCCGGGGCAGCACCTCGAAATGACGCCTTGGCTGGGCGAGGTGGACTACGAGAAGACCCGCCTGGGGGCGGACCTCCACCCTGACTTCGGTACCCTGGAAAACTACAAGGGCAAGCCTTCGGGCATCATGTACAACGCGGAAGTGCTCCAGGACATCTGCGGCAGCGTCCTTCCCGAAGAGGAGATCGAGGGCTTCCACCACGTCATCATCACCAGCCAGATCCTGGGCGCCTGGAGCGAAGCCTCTAAGTCGTGGGAGGTGGTGCCTTTCCGAAAAGGCTCCATCGTAACCCTCGTCTCCGCCGTGGAACGGGAGCAGATTGGAGAGCACCCCGGGCCCCGTACCAGCGTGGTGGTGGACCCCGATAGCATCCGCCGCAGCATCACGTTCCTCGACAGAGAGCCCCTGAAAGCGCGGGTCCGCCAGGCGCTGGCGAAGTGAACTGCCGGGGGACTCTGAGGCGAGGGCGGGCGGCGGGCCCGCCCTCGCCTTTTGCAAGGCCAAACCCATGAGGGCGGAGGTCGTCTCCGTGGGCACCGAGCTCCTCCTGGGACAGTTGGTTGACACCAACGCCCCGTACCTGGCCGGCAAGCTCCCCGAGCTGGGGCTGGACCTCTACTTTATCTCCCAGGCCGGGGACAACCAGGCCCGGCTGGCCGAGACCCTGCGGCGCGCCTGGGACCGTTCCGACGTGGTGCTCACCACCGGCGGCCTGGGGCCCACCGAGGACGACGTTACCCGGGAAGCCATCGCCCAGATGCTGGGCGAGGAGATGAAGGTGGACGGGGAGCTCGCGGCCACGCTGCGCTCCTTTTTCTCCCGTCGCGGCGGCACCATGCCCGAGCGCAACCTTAAGCAGGCGACCCTGGTCCCCTCCGCTCAAGCTATTCCGAACCCCCGGGGCACCGCCCCCGGCTGGTGGGTGGAGCGCGAGGGGAAGGTCTTGGCCGCCATGCCGGGGCCGCCCCATGAGATGCAGTTCATGTGGGAAGAGCAGGTGGCCCCCCGGCTGGCCCGCCGCTTCCACGACGCCATCATCGTCTCCCGCACCATCAAGACCTGGGGGATCGGCGAGGGCACCGTCGACGAGATGTTGACCCCCCTCTTGCACTCCCAGAACCCCACCATCGGCGTCTACGCCAAGTCCGATGGCATTCACCTGCGCCTGACGGCGAAGGCCAAGGGCCGCGAGGAGGCCTGGGAGCTGCTGCGGCCGCTGGAGTCCCAGGTCCGCTCGATCTTGGGGGCCAGCGTCTGGGGGATGGACGAGGACACCCTGGAAAAGCTCGCGGGCAAGCTGCTCCAGGAGCGCGGCTATACCCTGGCGGTCATGGAGTCCTGCACCGGTGGGCTCCTCGCCAGCACCCTTACCGATGTGCCAGGGAGCTCGGCCTATTTCAAGGGAGGCGTGATAGCCTACAGCAATGCTCTGAAGGTGGCCCATGGGGTGCCCGCCGAGCTCCTTGACCGCCAGGGGGCTATCTCCGACGAGGCGGCTGTAGCCATGGCGGAAGGGGTGCGCCACAGCCTGGGGGCACAGGTGGGCCTGGCGACGACGGGGGTAGCCGGACCCGAACCCCTGGAGGGCAAGCCGGTCGGCCAGGTCCACCTGGCCGTCGTCACCCCGCAAGGCCAGCAGGTGTCCCGCACCCTTTACCCCGGCCCGCGGGAGCTGGTCAAGCGCCGCTCCGCCACGGCGGCGCTGATTCTCCTGCGGCGGGCGCTCCTGGCCTAATGAAACCAACCCGAGCGCCGCAGACTACCGGCTGATCCTGCCGCCCGGGGGACTCGCGGCCAGGCCGCGCGCCCGGGCGGCAGGATCAGCCCGGCTTACCAGGTGCGCGCGGTCCCTGGGCGGCGGCCGCTCCGCCTGGCGCACGCTTCTCGGCCTCCACTTGTTGCTTAAACTGCTCGATGAATAGCCGCATGTTGTAGCCGCTACGCTTGGAGGCCCGATGGACGGCGGCGAGGGCTAGCTCTGGGGAGACGCTGAAGCGCTGGGCGACCTCCGCCAGACCCTCGGCTACCCCTTTCTCCTTCAGCTCTAGCTCGAGGAGGGCGAATTCCTCGCGCAGGTGGCGGATGTAATCGTAGCGGGCCTCCTGGGGCTTCTGGGACTTCTGCTCGACCACTCTGGCTCCTACTCTGCCGTGATCGCCCGCCACGCCCGCGCCGGCGAGGGCCTACTGGGTGAGGCGCCGGTACAGGAAAGGCAGGCGTTTGGGCAAGCTATCGATGTCGGCAACAATCTCGTAGGCCATGTCCTTGCACATAGTTTTGAGGTAATCATGGCCAGCCTTATCCACGGTGAGGCAGAAGGGGACGACGTTCTTGCGCCGGGCCTCCGTGAGCGCCATCTTGGTGTCGTGGATGGCGTACTCCTTCTCCATGCCATCGCGGCTATAGCCGTGGTCCTGAGGCCGGCCGTCGCTGATGAGGAAGAGGATCTTGGTCTTGGCGTCCTGGGCCGCCAGCTTAGCGGTGGCGTGGCGGATGGCGGGCCCCATGCGGGTAGCGTGCATCGGTACGACCTTGTCGATGCGCCTCTTGACCCTATCGTTGAAGCCCTCGTTGATGTCCTTGATGACAAAGAACTCCACGTTCTCGCGGCCGTAGCCCGAGAAGCCGTAGATGCCGTAGGTGTCGCCCGTGGTTTCCAGGGCGCGGACCAGCAGGACCATGGACTCCTTCTCGATGTCTATGATCCGTTTGTACTGGCGCCGTGACTCTTCGGCCCGGCGCGCCTTAAGCCACTCCAGGTACTGACGCGGGTCGTCGGGGAAGTCCCAGTCCTGGGACTCTTTGCGCCGCTCCTCTACCGCCTCTGCCGTGGAGGCGCTCATGTCCAGCAGGAAGACCACGGCTACATCACGCTCCACCTTGTTGCGGCGCCAGTAGACCTTCTCGCTAGGGCTCTGGCCGACGCGGCGCATGATGATGGAGTCGATGACGGCGTCCAGGTCGAACTCCTCCCCGTCGGGCAGCCGCTTGATCTTGCGGAAGACCTCGGGGCTAATCAGCTCGAACTGACGCCGGACCTGGGCGGCCAGGATGGCGTGGCTTTCGAGGGTGCGGTCGTAGAATTCCACGCTCCCCTCCTCCACCACCTTCTCGCGCACGGCACACCAGCGCGGCCGGTAGTCACCCGCGCGGAAGTCCCACTCATCGTAGAGGAAGGTCTGGGGATCGTGGATATCCAGGGGCTGGCCGTCGTCCTCCTCCTGGGAGCGCTTGCGCCGGGGTTGATGGGGAAGGGGAAAGAGGGGCTTCTGCTGGGCCATCTCGTCCATGATGTTGGAGACGAACAGGCCGGCCGAGCGCTCCACCTCCCCCTCGGACATCTGCGAAATCTCGATCTCGGCGCTCTTCTCGGCCAGGGCCTGCAGGGCCTCCGGTGTTAGCCCCTGCATCTGCTCCTGGCCCTCCTGCTGGGCTCCTTCCCGCAGGCGGGCCAACAGCTGGACCAGCTCCGGCTTGAAGTCGCCCCGGAACTCTACCTGCTCAGGGCTCTCGTAGGGCTGCTGCTCCTGGGTGGAGCCGACCTGTTGGCTGGCAGACTCACCTAGCTGGCTCATGGCCTCCATGGAAAGGTCCATCTGCTCGCCCTGCTTATCCGGCTGGTCGAGGTCCATCTCCTCCCATTCATCGGGCGCCGCCGGGACGTTGGGGACCTGGGCCGCCAGGGCGTACAGGAGGATCGTCGCCTCGGTGCTGTCCTCGACCCGCCCCGTCTCCCCCTGGAGGTCGCGCAGGACCCTGCGCGCGGCGAGGACCAGCGTCCTGATGGCCTTGGGGACCAGCAGCCGCGCCCCGGCATGGAGGCTGGCCCGCACCAGGATCTCCACGAAGGCCTCCCGCAGCGGCTTCTCTTCAATGGCGGGCCGCTGCTCGATTTCGTCCCGCTGGACCCGCTGGTAGGGGCGCCGGATACCCCCGTACTCGCGCTTGACCAGGGCGTCGATGCGGGTGTCTTCAGCGATGGTGAAGAGGTCCAGCGCGAGGCGCCGGTCTTCGAATAGGTCAAAGAATCGTTCCAGCGGGGTCAGGGGTTGGCGTTGGGCCTGTCCGGCGGCCTCGGCCAGCGCCGGCCGGAGGTTTTCGAACAGGCTGGCGGGGCGGTCGAAGGCGAAGTCGAAGGAGCCGAACTCCAGGTGGGCGGCCTGGTGGGTGGACATCACCTTGTACCAGCCGAAGTTTTCGGCCTTGGTGGAGTAGCGCTCCACCGCCGGGGGCAAGAAGACGGCGGTCCCCTCGGTGGAAGGGCGCTCCTGGGACACCCAGCCGATGCCCTTGTCGGTTAGGCTCTGGGTGGGCAAGAGCTGGACGTTTTTCCCCGTCAGGCCCTTGCAGTAGAGCCGCAGGACCTCCTTCACCCTGTCCAGCTCCACGGTGCTGGACAGGGTCTCCAACACCTGCTCCCCCCGGCTGGACTCCAGGCGGAAATAGGCCTCGCCGCCCTCTGGGTTCTCCGCCAGGATGCGCACGCCCTCCCGGTACCATGCCTCCAGGTCCTTGGCGCTCACCTTCTCCAGGACCTTGGGGGTGCTCTTGATGAACTCCAGGGCCGAGGGCGGCGACTGCTCCAGCAGATCGGCGTAGAGCTCAAGTATCCGGCCGTGGAGGGGGCTGTCCACCTCACCCAGCACCCGGGAGCCGTCCACGATGAAGGAGAGGGCCTGCCGGGCTGATAGCTCGGCGGTGTGCCGCCCGAGGCTGAAGAAGCGACCCCGCTGCCCCTTGTCCACCCTGGATACCACCCTGGGCCCGACCTCAAAGTAGGGCTTGGCATCCACCCAGTTGGCCTCGACGATCATCAGGGCCAGGGAGAGGAATGCCGCCCGGTCTTCGCTTTCGATGGCGGGGAACACCTCCTCCGCCAGCGTCAGGCACTCCGTGGCGATATCGTAGGAACGGAAGGAGAGCTCCTCCAAGAAGGTGACGAAGCGCGCGGCCTCCTCCAGGGACAGGTCCTTGAACAGCCGCGGGCTCGCCTCGAAGAAGCGGCAGGCCAGGCTACCCGAGCGCCAGGTGCCCTTATAGAGCCGTCGGCCCAAGCTGACCCACTCGTCGAGCTGCATGGGGTTGATCTGGCCCAGGGTGCCCGGGCTGGCCCGGAAATAGGCGGCGGACACGGCGGAGGAGTCCTGGGCGATCTGTTTGCCCAAGCGCGCCCAGCGCAGCAGGTCCCGGAGCTCCAGCTGCTCCACCAGGGGGAGGCTTGCCCGGTAGTACTCGGCGGCGGCCTCCCAGGAGCGAAAGGAATGGCCCGCCAGGGCCGCGCCCTCGCTAGCCCAGCTCCTGAAGTCCAGGGGCGACAGCCGCGCCCGGACCTGGGTGGAGACCCGCCCGAACTCGGTGGCCACGGCCGCGGGGAAGCGCTTTAGCTCGCTGTCCAGCTGCGTCAGGTACAGGTCCAGGTCGCGGTTGGCGGGCGTGGGCATCAGCCGTACACCAGGTCCAGGAACTGCTTGGGGATCCGCGCGGTGGCGCCCCAGATCACGTTTCCGCCGTAGAGATACGAGGGCGTGGCATAGCTGCCAGCGCGCGCCGGCAAGTCCACCCGCACGTTCGCGGGGTCTCGCAGGATCGCCACCGGCACCTCCGGCACCTCCAGCACCTCCGCGATCTCGATCGCGCTGGGCTGAAAGCTATAGGAGTGCGAGATGGTGCCCACAAAGGGCGCGGTGATAAAGCGCGAGGAGAGGGTGCTGATGTCGTCCAACTCGCCCAGCACTTCTACATCAGGCGTCCTCACCCCCAACTCCTCCGCGGTCTCTCGTAGGGCGGTGGCGAGGATGCTGTCATCCTCAGGGTCCCTGGCCCCGCCGGGGAAGGAGATCTCTCCTTTGTGGTGCTCCACCCGGCTGGTGCGCTTGGTGAACAGGATGTGGTCTGCGCCCGCCTTCTGGTAGTGGAGGAGCAGCACCCCAGCGTGGGCGTAGCCGTCCCGGCTGGGTAAGGACACCTTTTGCCGCGACCCTAGGGCCGCCCGTATCTTGTCTTTCATCGCCACCCCCGCCGACGGTGGATGCCTAATTATACACCTGCCAAAGCAGGGCTGGGCCAGACTTAAGAGGCCGTCTGCGCTGCGCTCGCCTCGCCCCCAGCGCGCCCTGAGCGCAGGCCTAGGTGGTGTTGTGGCACCTCGGGCTGGCACTGGCGGCAGAAGCTGGTGACCCGCTCGCGCACGGCGATCTCAGAGATGGTATGGCTGCAGCGCGGGCAGGGTTCGCCTCCCTTGCGGTGCACGCGCAAGAAGTCCCGGATTTTTCTATCGATGTCGCAGCGCATCTCCTCGCCCACGATCCCGATGGCCCAGCGCAGCACGCTCCCGATGGCGCTGTGAAGCCGCTCCACCTCCTCCACGCTAAGGGAGGCGGCGTTCTTGTGGGGGTGGACCCGGGCCTCCCAGAGGATCTCGTCGGCGTAGGCGTTGCCGATGCCGGCGATGAACTCCGCGTCGGTGAGGATGGGCTTAACCATCCCCCGCCGCTTCCGCAGCCGCTCCTGGAACTCCAGCAGTGACATCTCCAGGGCGTCGGGCCCCATCTTGGAGAAGTTGGGGATGAGGTCTAGCCGATCGGCGGGCACCAGGTACACCTTGCCCATGCTCTTTTGGTCGTAGTAAAGGAGGTCGTGCCCATCGGCCAGGTGAAGGATGAAGTTGGTGCGCTTGTGCACCTTCTTGGGCTGCCCTTCCCGGTACTGCAGACGACCGGTGAGCATGGAGTTGATGGCGAGGAGATGGCCGCTGCGCAGGCTGAACAGTAGGAACTTGCCTCGCCGGGCGATCGACTGCACGGCGTCGCCCTCCAGGGTGCGGACGAACTCCAGGGCCGTCGGGTAACGGATGACCCAACCCCGCGGCGTCTCCGCCCCCTGGACCGCCACTCCCAGGATGTGCTGTTCCAGGAAGCTTTTGACGTTCTCCAGGTCCGGGATCTCGGGCACGAGTCACCTCACCTCGGCAGGTATCGGCTTGTCCGTGGCCCATAATAGCAGGAACGGGCGTCACCTTAGGACTGGGACGGCGCTCCAAACATGGCCCCAGCGGGCCGTGCCAGCGCGCTGGCACGGCCCTGGTTCGCTTGACGCTGTTTCCTGGGGGACGGTATACTACCGCGTGCTAACCGCACAGGAGCGTAGCTCAGTTGGTAGAGCAGCGGTCTCCAAAACCGCCGGTCCGGGGTTCGAATCCTCGCGCTCCTGCCAGGCGCTATAGCAGTTGGCCTGCCGAGGTGGTGGAACTAGGTAGACACGCTGTCTTGAGGGGGCAGTGGGGGTAACCCCATAGGAGTTCAAATCTCCTCCTCGGCACCAGCAGCGATGTTACAATTCAAGGGGTCATGGTGGGAGCTGCCCGGGAATTGGGCAGCGGCCTGAGTACAACCTATCACTTGCTTTACTCCAGGGTCGAAAGACCCTCTGGGATACGGGGCGGAAGTGGCTCAGCGGTAGAGCATCTCCTTGCCAAGGAGAGGGTCGCGGGTTCAAATCCCGTCTTCCGCTCCAATTTCATGGCGACGTAGCCAAGCGGTTAAGGCGGGGGTCTGCAAAACCCCTATGCAGCGGTTCGAATCCGCTCGTCGCCTCCACGCTAACAATGGCCCAGGAGGAGGCGCCTGGGCGTTTGTTGTCTTCCCCCTCCCTGCCCAGGTGGCGGAACAGGCAGACGCGGCGGACTTAAAATCCGCTGGGCTACGGCCCTTGTGGGTTCGATTCCCACCCTGGGCACCAGATGAATTCTGGACTAGGCGCCAGCCCTATCTCGCACCACCTAATGGTCTTTGGTCACGAA